>JAFSWT010000136.1 GCA_017444395.1 Schwartzia sp. (in: firmicutes)
ATTCTTCTTGTTCTGATGCCCGAGGGCGATGATGGCGTTCCAGGTGTGGGCGTCCACATGGCTGCCCGTTTCCTGCCGCATAGAGCCGCCGCCCATGTTGGCGTAGGAGGAAACGCCGTCGGCGCCGACGTTCGACGCCAGGGCCAGCCCTTCGGTGGCGGCGCCGACGAAGTCGTTGCCGGCCGAAAGGGCCGCCATGCTGACTTCAGCGCTCATTACAGTGTTATGCGTCTGCGGCTGCACTTCCAGGGCCGGCTTGCTGCCGGAGGAACCGCTGCCGTTGGCATTGTTGGCGTTGGCGTTGCCGCCGCTGAGCAGATTGCCCCCGTTGTTGCCGCTGGTGTTCTTGTTGCCGCTGGTATTGGCAGTATTCCCGTTGGCATTCTTGCCGCTGCCGGCATTACTGTTCTTGTTGGCGTTCGCGCTGGTGGCGTTGTTGTTCTTGTTGGCGTTCGTGCCGTTGGCGTTGTTGTTCTTGCCGGTGTTCGTGCCGCTGGCGTTATTGGTGCTGCCGCCACTGTTATTGCCGGGATTGGCGGGCTGGGGATCGGGCTCCCAACTGCTGCCGCCGTCATCGCCGCCGGACGCGGGCTGGGTGGTGCCCGTCTCCACCGTGTAGATGAGGTTCGTACCCGACAGCGACGCCCTGCCCTTGCCCTGGAGCGTCGAGCCGATCTTGTAGGTGGTGCCGGTGATCGTGCCCACTGTCGAGCCGAAGGACGAAACCAGCGTCATCTGCTGGTTGGCGTTGAGGCTCTGTATGTTGGTGAAATTGATGCTTGAGGTATCCACCGCCGCGCCGTTGAAGGAAACCTCCGCCCACTTCGTGGTGTGGTCAATCAGCGCCCCGCTGTCCTTCCATTCTACATTGCCGAAGGCCAGCTTCGTGGCGTTGCCGCCGGCGGTGTAGGTGACGGTCTTGTAAGTGCCCGCTCCGTCGCGGTTAATGCTGACGGTATGAACAGGCATATACGTCAGCGTTACACCGCCACTGGCCGTTGTCGCCGCCACGTCCCCCGTATAGACGGCGAGGCTGGCGTTGGCGGCGTTGAGCGTCGCCGGATTTGCCAGGGTAGCGTCGTCATAGGCCAGCTTCAGCCCGTTGAAATCGTTCGCCGTATCGGAGGAAAGCAGCGTCATCGTGCCCGGCGCTGTTTGGTTCGCCAACGCCGTCGCCGCCGTGATGTCCAGCGTGCCGTAGTTCTCGAATTTTTCCGCCGTCAATACGGGCTTCGCCGCGTTCCAGGTGAGGTCGTCGGACAGCTTGATCGTCGCGAAGTTTTCGACCGTGCCGCCCACGGTGTTCGCGCCGGCAAGATTCAACACATTGCCCGTCAAGATATCGCTGGTGGCATCGGGGTTGGTGCGGTCACCGCCATAGACATCCGATCCCACCGTAGCGTTCTTCAGGGAAATCAGATTGCCCGTGGCAGAACCGTTTAAGGCATTACCGCCGGTGATACCCCAGGTTACCGTACTGTCCTCCACATAGACCTTGTTTCCCGTAGCTACGTAATCACCAGAATAAGCGTTTCCTCCAATGACCTGGTTCACCGTGCTGTTTCCCGCTATCCTGACTACGTTGTCCTTGGCGTCGCCATTGCCGCTGCTGCCATAAACTGTGCCCCCTACCGTGCCGCCCGTAATCCGGACTTCATTATCGGAAGTATAGCCTCCCGGAGCGCCGGCTTTTTTACCGCCATATACGTCACCCGTCACCTTGCCGCCATTTCCGATAACCACGGTATTATGGTCGGCGTGTTCACCCCCCGCCTGGAAAGCAACGCCGGCAACATCCCCTTCCACCGTGCCGTAAACGGTAACGGTATTTCCGCTGTGGTTTTTGCTTGTTTCACCGGCACCAGCAACCATACAGCTGAGCCCGTCTAATCTCTTGGTTACCGTAACGCCGGCATTGATCGTGACGCTGTTGTCGTTGGGAGAATTGCCGTCGTAGTTTCCCCAGCCGTTGGCGTCATGGTCGCCGTATATGTCGCCGGCATAATCCGCTTCAACGACTGTTTCCTGCGCCCCCGCGACGCTGCCCCCCGCCATCCACAGCGAGATACCAAGCGCCAGCGCGGCGGTTTTTTTCGCCCGCGTACCCTTTCGGGCGCACGCTAAAAAGCGGACGAGCCCACGCTCCTCCGCTGATTTTTCGGGGATTGCAACATCTCTTAGGGAGCCGTTACCCCCCCCCCCGCGAACATGTTTTCACTTTTTGCCCATTTTATGTGCTCCTTTCGTGCGACTTTCAAAACAAGTCACTGTGCGTTCCTGTTCGCATCAGGTACAAAATCAACTCGTCGTCCACCGTTTCATAAATCAGCAGCCAATCCGGCGTGATATGGCACTCCCGGCAGCCTGCATAATCTCCAGTCAACGAATGGTCCCTATTCCTATCGGGAAGCGGTTCCCCGCTTGCCAGTTTCTTGATGATTTCTGTTAAGCGTTCGATTTCATAGCCACGCTTTTGCGCGCGTTTCAGGTCCTTTTGAAATCTTTTGGTCGGCCTGATCGCGTATTTCATGCCAATAACTCCCGCATCATCGCATCGACATCCGTATAGGTCTTCCCGAGGGACGGGTCGGCCTTCATCCGGCGTACTTCTTCCAATGCCTCCATTGTCTCCTGGTTGGGCTGTTGCGCGTTGATTTTTTCCAATGTCGCCCGGAGCATGAAGTCGGGCACGCTGAGATTTTCCCGGGCGGCATAGCGCTCTATCAAAGCCTCGTCGGCCGCGCTCATGGCAAGCGTATACGTCATGGTGTGTCTCCCCTTTCGCGTTGCTTATGTCGTTTGTTTCGACGATAAAAAACCATATTTTTCACAGATTGCCTCCTCCACCTCGCGCCGCCAGTCAAACCCGTCGCCCCAGGAATCCTTGTTCCTTTCGCGCCATGCTTCCAGCCGTTGGAAAGCGGCGTTCCTGCGATCGGCGGCCGCTTTCGCGTCGCCGGTTTCCTCATCAATAAAATCATCCATCACGGTAATCATCAGACGCTGGTTCTTCTTGATATGCGGCTTTTCCAGAAAGCACACGCGCGTGCCGTCATAATACCCCGCCACTGCCAGCATATCTATCGCCTCCTTTCCTGTCTGGCCGCCGCGAAAATCCGCAGCGGCTCAATCCTCTGCAACAGCGTCCATCTGCGCCATCTGGTCGCGCTTGCCGTAGAGGACACGAATGACATACACCTGTCGATTCGCTTCATCTACCCGAAAATAAAGCAGATATTTCCGGACAACCATTGCGTGCACACCGCGTTTTCTCCAGGATACTTCCCGCGCAAGAGGAATCCTGTCCGGGAATAAGCAGAGGGACGCGACGGCATTTTCCAAATCTGCCATGACTGCCTCCGCAGCTTGCGGAGCTTGCAATTCATTCAATATATACGAAGAAATGCGTTCCAAATCTCGTTTTGCTTCGTCAGAAAGTCCAACCTCATACGGTTCCATGCAGGCCAAGCTCCCTCCTGACTTCCGCAAAAGCCTCCTTGTACGGCGTAACTCTCCCTTGCCGTATATCCTCCATCCCTCTCTCCAGCATCGCGTCAAATTCCTCGTCGGTCATCTCATCCCGGGCCTTCGGGCGCGGCACATGGGCACGCCGCTCGATGGTTTCCAATGTCGCCCGAAGCATGAAATCGGGCACGCTGAGATTTTCCCGGGCGGCATATTCTTCGATCAACGCCTCATCGGCGGCGCTCATAGCCAGCGTGTACGTCATGGCATCCACCTTCTTTCCCTGTTGTCGCTTGTCTATATTTTCTCACGGCGGGAGGAAAAAAACAAGCCCCGGCCGGAAAAGCCGGGGCCGCGGCCGAAGCGTTTCTGGCCGTCGTATCATGCAAATTCCGGGAACAGGTCGCCGGCGATGAACCGTATGTCATCAATGGGGATCCTTGTCCCGTCCGTTAGCAGCAGGGCGCGTTTTGTTTCGTCGAGCGCCTTCGCTTTGCCGTCGGTCGTCACATAGCGGCCGCCGGCTTTCCTTTCGTCCGGCAGGAACCAGGTGACAGCGATCTCCGGCTGTTCTTTGATGTGCCGTACAATGACGGCCAGTCTGGCTTCAATCATCGCAATCATATCCTCACTCAATTCCGCTTTCTCTTCCGTTTCCCGGCCCGCCTCGCGGATGGCCGCGCCGAAGCCCGTCAGGGCGTCGAAGGCGGCGAACTGCGCCGCCCGCTTGCTCCGCGCCATCGGCGGATGGACCCGTGATACCGGATGAGAAAGACCAATCATATCATCGTAGCGATGGGGATTTCCAATCGGTGCGCTCATGCCCGGTGCCCTCCTATCTGCCGGTTGCGTTCCCGCGTCATCGCCTCCTCTTCGAGGTTGCTGCCCTTGAGGATGGCGTTCTTGCCGTATTTGCGCCGGATGGCGAGAATCGCCCGCTGGACGGCCTTTTCCCGCTGCGCCTGCTCCATCGCCCGCGCCTGCGCCGCGATGTCCACGAAAAGGTCAAAAGCCTGGGGCTTTTCCTGTTCCCCGGTCTCCGGCGTCACGTGGTTGGCGACGATGGTAACGCGCCGGACGAGGAGCGCGGGATTCACGATGCGGTCAAAAAGCGCCAGCGCCGCCGCCAGAATTTGCTTCGCCGACGAGGTCGGCGGGCCGAGATTCACAGAGCCGTGGGCGGAGGCGGGCCGGCAGCGCCCGTAATGGTCGATGGCCAGCGGGCCGTTGTAGTTCCCGCCCTTCAGGCTCTCCTTGTCGTAGCCGATGTACAGCACGATCTGGTCAGTCAGCAACTCCTTTTCCACGAGGTCAAGCGCCAACAGGTCCGTCGTCTCCCAGACGATGAGCCGGGCTTTGTTGAAAGGGTATGGCTTCGGCAGGACCTGTCCGGAGGTCAGGCTCTTCGAGACGGGCCGGTACGCCTTGATGTCCGCAACCGTGCAGGGCTCCCAGCCCCAGGCGTGGTCAATCAGGAGCTCGGCGTTCACGCCAAAGAGCTTGTAGAGCAGGTTCTCGTTCCAGAAATCCCCGGCCCTGCCAATCGAGCAGCGGGCGATATCCCCCATCGTGAACATCCGGTGCCGGGCGAGCCTCGCCGCCGTGCCGGGGCCGATCCGCCAGAAATCCGTCAGCGGGACGTGGTCCCACAGCTTTTGCCGGTAGGCCATCTCGTCCAGTTCGGCAATCCGCACGCCGTCCTCATCGGCGGGCATCTTCTTGGCGACGATGTCCATGGCGACCTTGGCCAGGTAGAGGTTCGTACCGATGCCGGCTGTGGCGGTGATGCCGGTCTCCGCCAGCACCGTCCGCACCATCTTCATCGCCAGCGCGTGCGCCGAAAGGCCATACATGGCAAGATAGGGCGTCGCGTCGATGAACACCTCGTCGATGGAGTACACCACGATATCCTCGGGGGCGATGAAGCGGAGATAGACCTGGTAAATGCGGGTGCTGTATTCCACATAGAGCCCCATGCGCGGCCGGGCGGTGATATAGGCCACCGCCAGCGACGGATTGGCCTGCAGCGCGGCGTCGCTCACCGATTCCCCGGCGAACCGCCGCCCCGGGGCGTGATATTTCCGCGCCCCGTTGATTTCCTTCACCTTTTGGATGACCTCAAAGAGCCGGGGGCGCCCGGGAACGCCCCGGGCCTTGAGGGGCGGCGAGACGGCAAGGCAGATGGTCCCGGCGGTGCGGCTTTCGTCGGCCACCACCAGGTTCGTGTCCAGCGGGTCGAGGCCCCGCTCCACGCACTCCACCGAGGCGTAATAGCTTTTGAGGTCAATGGCGATACAAGCGCGCCCGGCAGTATCCACGACGGTCACCTCCCCTGACGGTAAAATTCAGAAACTCTGTTTGGAAATATAATAGATTACATGTTCTAAATTGTCAAGGGGGCAAATTCGTCATATAATAAGCAGGAACCATCCATCGTTGCATCATGACAGCACAAGGGGGCGTGCCCGGTGAAAATCCTCGTGGACGCGGATGCCTGTCCCGTCGTCCGAAAAATCGAGTCCATAGCGCGGAAACATCACATCCCGGTGCTCCTGTTCTGCGATACGAACCACATCCTGCACTCGTCGTACAGCGAAGTGAAAACGATCGGCGCCGGCGCCGACGCGGTGGATTTCGCGCTGATCAATCACTGCGGCGCGGGGGATATCGTCATCACGCAGGACTACGGGCTGGCGGCCATGGCCCTCGGGAAGCAGGCCTACGCGATGCATTACAGCGGATTGCAGTACACAAACGATAACATCAGCCGGCTGCTGGAAGAGCGTCACATGGTCAGGATGGCGCGGCGCTCCTCCCAGCGTCCCCGGATACGGGGGATAAAGAACCTCATGCGGCGGGACGACGGGGGCTTTGCCGCTGTCCTGAACCGGCTGATTGAGGAGGCGTCGGCCAGCGGGGCGGACCTGTGACACTCTCGCGGTTGGAACGCGTATCCCTGATACTACTCTCAGATTAAAAATTTAATCTGAGAGACGCGTGCTACGCACGCTACAGCCGCGCTAAAGCGCGTCTGCCGTCTCATACTACTCTCAGTAAGGATTTAAAAATCCTAACTGAGAGTAGTATGACGCCTCCGCGATTCACGATGGTGCCGGACTTCCGGCGCCGATATGAAAAAAGCACCTGATCAATGAAGGTCAGGTGCTTTTTCTATGGTCATAGTCCGCCGCCTCGGCGCGGCCCGTCAGGAAGCGGGCAGATCTTCGCCGTCCAGGGCAGCCTCCGCCAGCCGGTCGCCCTCGTAGCGGAGTTTTAGGGAAAAGAATTGCTCCCGCGTTTCCAGCAGGCGGAAGAAGATCTTGTCCCCTTCCCATACAGGCAGCGTATAGACGTCCGGTTTCGCCACCCATTCCAGCGTTCCCTCGTCGCAGGGCCCCGGCTCCCCCGCCGCTTCGGCGGTATAGAGGAACATGTACTCCGTCGGCCAGCGGTCGGAACAGAAGGTAACGACGCCGCGCAACCGGTGCGATGTCAACGTCAGTCCCGTTTCCTCGCGGACTTCCCGCCGCAGGCATTCCTCCGGCGATTCGTCCGGCTCGAAGTGGCCGCCGACGCCCACCCACTTGTCCCGGTTGATGTCGCCCTCTTTCTTCGTGCGGTGCATCATCAGGTACTTCCCGTCCCGCTCGATGTAGCAGAGCGTCGTCAGATTGCTCTTTTCCATGCAGCCGTCCTCCTTCTTCGCCCTGCCACCGGATGGCACCACGCCACCGGCAGCGGGAACAGAAACGGCGGCCTTGCGGCCGCCGGGCATCGTCTGGCGTCCTCGAGAGGATTTGAACCTCCGACCTACCGCTTAGGAGGCGGTCGCTCTATCCAGCTGAGCTACGAAGACGTTTGGATTATCCTGTATATTATAGCAGATTACGCGCCGGACCGCAATCGGACAGCGCGTTTTTCTCTCCGTGGTGGGACGGCTATGTGCCCGGCCTGGCGTGCCGTCGCTCGACGACGCGCAGGCGGAACATCTGACAAACCGTGCCGAGCAAAAGTCCGGAAATGAGGCCGGCCCAGTAGCCGTATGGCCCGAGGCTTGTAAAGCGGGCCAATGCCCAGCCGGCGGGGAGGCCAATGCCCCAATAAGAGAGCATCGCCAGATAGAAGGCGGCACGGACGTCCTTATATCCGCGCAATGCCCCCTGCAGCGGCGCGTTGACGCCGTCCGCCAGCTGCATGACGACGGCGTAGCCGAGGAATACCACCAGGCGTTCCCGGACCGCCGGATCGGAGGTGTAAAAGCCGGCGATACCATCCGCATACCGCGCGGCCAAAGCAGCCAGAGAGCCGGCCGCCGTCAGGGAGAGGCCCCAGGAAAGCCGGGTGTACTGCCGCGCGTCGGCCGGACGGCGGGCGCCGGTCTCATAGCCGACGAAGATGGTCAAGGCCAGGGAGATGCTGAGGGGCACCACATAGGCCACCGAGGCGAAGTTCATGGCCGCCTGGTGCGCCGCCATGACCGTGGTACCGTAAGCCGCCATCAGCAACCCCACCACGCCGAAGATGCTGGCCTCACAGAACATCGTACTGCCGATGGGCAGACCGACGCTGAGCTGTTTCTTCCACTCGCCCCCGTCGAGGGACGGAAAATCGGAAAACACGCGGTAGCGCGCGAAATCCGCGGTATGCGTGACCGTCAGCGCGTAGAGGACGAAATCCAGCGCGAAGGCGACAGCGGAGCCCATGCCGGCCCCGGCGCCGCCGAAGGCAGGCAGACCGAAGGGCCCGAACATGAAGACATAGTTCAAGGCGACGTTGATGGGCACGATGGCCAGCGTAATCATCATGGTAAGGCGCGTGGCCCCGTGAGAATCCATGAGGTTCCGCAACACCAGCGACAAAAAGAACGGCACGATGCCGAAGGAAAGGGCGACGAGATAACGGCTGGCAATCGTCTCCACCCGCGGGGCCAGCGCGAGATGCGGCAACAGGAGCGGCACCCCGGCATACCCCAGCAGCAGGAACACCGCCGCCAGCCCCAGGGACCAGTAGAAGCCCTGCTGCACGATGCGGCGGATGCGCTCTTTCTTCCCGGCTCCATAGAGCTGCGCCAGCACCGGCGTCAGCCCGGAGATGATGCCGATGGCCAGGCAGAAGAACGGCATCAGGAGATTCGCCGCCACAGCGACGCCGGCCAGGTCCTCCTGGCTGATGTGGCCGGCCATGACCGTATCGAAAAAGCCGGTGGTGAAAATCGCCGTCTGGGAGACGAAAATGGGCAGCAGCACCGCGAGAAGCTGCCGGGCCTTTTCCCGGCAGGAATGTGTCTGTCTCATGCGCCGTCAGCCCGTTTTCCCCGGATTACCCCCGTCGGTAGCGCCGTGCCCGGTGGCCGTGCAGACACGGTCTTTGCCGCTGTGCTTGGCCTCGTAAAGCGTTTCATCGAGGGCCCGGTAGAAGTCAAGGTAGGTACCCTGCCTCGCGTATTCGGCGACGCCCAGGCTGGCGGTGACCCGCTTCCCGTCCGGCAGGGCAAAGCCCGCGGAAATATCCCGGCGGATGCGCTCGGCGATTTCCACCGCGCCCGCCAGCGACGTCCCCGGCAGGACGATGAGGAATTCCTCGCCGCCCCAGCGTCCGGCAGCGTCGCTGCGCCGGATATTCCGCTTCATCACGCTGCCCGCCCAGCGAAGCACCTGGTCACCCACCGCGTGGCCATAGGTATCGTTGATTTTCTTGAAGTTGTCCAGATCCAGCATGACCGCGGACAGCGCCGTCTTTTCCTGCCGCCGGTCCGAAAACTCCTTTTGCAGGATGATCTCGATTTCCCCGCGATTGTAAAGCCCTGTCAGCCGGTCCACCGTCGCCAGCTCCGCGAGCTGCCGGTTCGCCGTCTCCAGCTCCGCCGACGTCACCGCCACGAAATTCGCCAGATACTGCACCAGCTTCATCGTGCTGGTGAGCTGCTTCGGCGGCGGCGGGGCCGGCATCTGCGGCGGACGGCTGGCTTCCCGGGCCCCCTCCCGGAAGGCCACCGACACCATCGTCATGTTGAGCATCGTCACCGGGCCGCCTTCCTTGCGCCCCACCTCGCCCTTGACGTAAAACCCGGCGTTGGGAGCGATAAGCTGGAACGGCCAAAGCTCCTGATTCGTATCCTCCTGAAGGAAAATGCGCCGGGAAACGCAGTTAAAGAGCAGGATGGCCTGCGGCTCGAAGGTCATGATGTCCATGCGGACCTCATAGGAAGCATCCAGTATTTCGCCGGGGTCGCCGTAGGCCAGGCGCACCTGTTCCCCCAGCCGGCAGTCGGCGCTCATGACCAACGCCCCTTCCGCTGTCACATGGTCAGGCAGGCGCAGCATCCGGCAGCCATCGCGTTCCAAGGACAGCGGGAAAAGCAGATTCTCTCCCCCAATATCCTCCTGGGAAATCATGAGGTATTTCTGGTAAACCCGGCTCGCCGGCTGATGGTCCAGCCTGGCGATGACGTTGTCGCCCTTCATGGCGGTAATCTGAAACCACGGCCCCAGCGGACGCCAGCCCTGGCTCGCGTTGACGCGGATGTGGAGCGCGTCTCCCGCGAAGCAGATGACGACAATCCCCTCCCGCAAGACGCGGTCCCCGACGAACACATACGGCGTCTCATTGTCCGTACTGCCGGCAACGCCGCCGAAGACGGGAAGATTGGCCGGAAACTCGTTGAGCCGGTCCAGGAATTCGTAAATCCGGGTATCGTTGACCGCCATCAGGAGCTCCAACCCCGCCAGTGGATTGAGCGGGCGGCAGACCTCGCGCAGGACCGCCGCCGCCTCTGCCGGCGTCATGGCGGTCAGGTCGAGAGGCAGGACCTTGATCCGGGTTTCCTGGAAGACCATGAAATTCAGGATCGTAGTGTGCTCCGACATCGCCCCGGAGACGATTTCCCCCGAGGTCGTGCTGCCCACGATGATCGCCGTCGGCAACGCGTCCCGGAGGCGCGCCGTGAGGATCCGGACCGCCGCCGCCGGCCAGCCGGAAAAGACGGAGACCAGAACCGCCGAGGGTTTTTCCGGGCACTGTTCCCGGAACGCCCGCAGACAGGCGTCGAAGTCAACGGCGGTTTTCAGGTAGAAGGATATCTGCTTCATGAACCAAGGCCTTCTCTCATACTGGTGTCAAATCAAAGCTGGAAGTCGATGCGGTAGAGCTTCTCGCTGCGGTCGTCATAGACGAGGACCTGATTCCCCTCCATGGCGCAGAGGGCAAACGGGCGCATGTTGAACCTCAAATCGCCCAGGACCTGGCCATTGGCGCGGTTGATCAGCCGGAACATCCCCTTGGACCCGCAATGGACAATGTAATCCTTCGTGACGGCCCAACCCCGGGGCAGTTCCTCGACGCCTTCGTAGCGGCGAATCTCTTTGCCCTCCCGGTTGAAGGCGATGAGCGTCGGTATGCTCTGGGGATTCTCCCGGGACTTCTTGATGGCGCACCGCAGGAAAACCTCATTGGCCTCGGCGCTGACCAACCGCAGCGTGACCGCCTTGAGCTCGGGACGCAGCTTGTAGTTCTTGATGACGTCGCGCACGTTCTGCAGCGTCTTTCCGTCGAAGGTGCCCGCCTTCAGCGCCGCCCCCCGGATATAGTAGAATTCCTGTGTGCCGTCCACGCCGGCCATCTCGCCCGGCCAGTCATCGCCCTCCGTCAGCGTCTTGCCGTCATAGGCGGCGAGATGGTGGTCATTGGCGGACCGGTAAAGCACGACCTGGCCGTTGGTAGCGAGATCATCAATGCTGCCGCTCTCCCCGATGACCGTAAGGTTGGAAATCGTCTCGCCCTTCACCGTCGCCTTGAAGAGCTGGGAGGGCTTCGTCCCGCCGTGGAAAAAGATGGTGTCCCCCATGACCACAAGCCGCCCGGTGCGAATCTTCTTCCGGAGGTCAACGCCCGTGAGTTCATAGGCCCGTATCTCCTTCTGACCGAGGAGCGCCGTCATGGCCGGCGGCGTGGTGACCGCTGTCGCCGCGGGCTGAGCCGGGGCGGCGGCATCCTTCGCCGCCTGGCCGCCGCCTCCACCGCAGCCGGCCAAAAGCACCGCCACCAAAAACGCGGCCACCAGGCCGCCCGCCATCCGTTTCTTCATGCTGAACATTCTCCTCTCCGGCGGTTCGTCCCGCCTGCCACGCTCGCCGTCGCCAAACCGGCGGTCTCCATCCGTATCGGCCAAATCACCGCCAATCCCCGGCGTCGCCCTCTCAATGCAGCTTCTTCCGCAGCGACGGGTCCAGTGGCACTTCCTGCACCGCCACCGCCAACGCCCGCATCTCGTCCGGCGTATGGGCGGCCCAGGCCCGCTGGACGCTTTGGGCGAAGTCCGCCGCCACCGGGGGATGAAGCGTCTGCCGCTGCACCGCCGCCCGCAGGCAGGCCATGAAATCATCGTTCAGCGTCACCTGACGCATCGCCAGCAGGATCTGCAGCCGGGTGTCCACCAGATAGAGGTGCAGCGTGGGATCGGCCAGGCTTTTCTCCGTCGGCCGCTGCTCCGGCTTCAGGAGATGCAGACCCAATGGCGCGTCGCCCCAGCCTTCCTTGAAGATGCCGTCCATGCGGTAGAGGAAGAACAGCACCCCCGATTCCTCGTAAAGCGCCAGCTCCATTGCCCCGGTGCGGAAAGCCTCCACCGCGATGGCGTCCGCCCGGGAAAGCTGGAGGATGAACATGAGGCCGTTGGCGTCCGCCTGAATCAGGCCGCCGTCGCCCATAGCGCGAATCGGCAGCGGGAAAGGCTCCCCCGCCTGAAAATTCATACCGTCCATCGTCGCGTCTCCCTCCCGCCGGCTGTTGCCGTTACCAATCCCCGCGGTCCTGTTGTCCCGCCATCTCCCGGAAGAAACGGGCCCGGGCGGGATTCGCGGGCACTTCCCGTCCTTCCGCGTAAATGGTCGCCAGAGACCGGATCGCGTCCTCATTCCCCTGCGCCGCCGCTTTTTCCAGCCAGCCGACGCCTTCCTCGGGATTTCTCCCGACGCCGATGCCTCGCAGGAGAAGGATTCCCAGCGCGTTCTGGCTCGCCGGATTGCCTTCTTCCGCCGCCTCCCGGTACCATTGAACCGCCTGCGCCATATCCGGCTTCGTTCCCCGGCCGTGCTCCAGGGCGTACGCCAGATGGAATTTGGCCTTCAGGAACCCTTTCTGCGCCAGTTCCCGGAATAGCCGGAACGCCTGCCGCAAGTCTTTTTTCGTGCCCCAGCCTTCCTCGTAGTAAAAGGCCATCTGGTACTCCAACTCCGGATAAACAGAGGGTACGTTCCGCTTCAGAACCTGAAACGCCTGCCGGGGATTCGCCCGGACGCCGATGCCATGACGGTACAGCTTCGCCAGCAGCAACGCGGCCTCGGGAAGGCCCTCGGCTTCCGCCAGCTTCGCCAGACGGAAAGCCTCTTTCTCGTTCTTCGGAAAATACTTCGTCCCGGTCAAATAGTCCACGGCCACGAGGAACATGGAATGGGGGTCGCCTTCTTCCGCGCTCTTCTTCCGGTACTGCGCCGCCAGTGCCTCATCCGGCCCGGTACCGCGTCCCTGCCGGTAATACTCCGCCAGAACGGACGCGATATCGTCCGCGCCGGCCGCCTCCGCCTCCTTCGCCCAGCGGAACCCCTCTTCCGGGCTGACCCCGTCGTCATCCTCCGACAGCCCCAGATCCGCCATGCTCCACATTGCCCCAGGATGTCCCAACTCCGCCGCCCGCCGCAGCCAGACGATGTGCTTTTCTTTATCCTCTGTTGGCGCGAAACGGTAGTGCGTCGCCAGATCCATCGCGGATTCCGGATCCCCCTGTTCCGCCGCGGCGGTAAGCCAGCGTATCCTCCCCTCTTCCGCGTTACCACGCCGGCAGAGAAACGCCAGATCCTTCTGCGCCGACAGGAGTCCCCGCTCCGCCGCCGTCTGCATCAACCGCTTCACTTCCCGGAATGACTCTTCCGTCAGCGACTCCCGGTACAGCAGCACACTCCGGATATAGAAAGAAACGCTCTCATCGGGATTCTCCCCGGCATATTCCTTCAACGGCGCTACCAGCTGGTCAAAAAGTCCCTTCCAGAGAGCCATCTCTTTTTCGTCCAGATAATGCATTTCCTCCCCGATCAGGAGATAGCCCCGGCCCCAGAAGGCGAACGCCGCCGCTTCCTCCAGGCGCCGTGGGTCGTCCATCGCCAGCGTGTCCAGAATATGACGAACCTTTTGACGGTATTCCGGCAGAAATAAATCCTTGCCCCGATTGTCCGGCCGTACCGTCAAAAGCCTTTCCAACGCGGCGTTCACCGGATCCACCCATTTCGTCGTTCCCAAATCGCCAATCCTCCCATGCATACAGTATAATCTTTTCTTTCTATAATAACGGAAAAAACGGGAATGTGCAATGATTTTCGCCGGAGAAAAGGGCGCGAGAATTGAGTTATGTGGAAAAATGTGATACACTATGGGATTAGGAACCCCGGGGCCGGGCGAAACGGATCCCGGGCAAGCAAAGCGCATGAGGGGGAGCGGGCATGAAGTATTTTATGGTGGACGCCTTTACCGACCGCGTCTTTGGCGGCGGCCCGGCGGGAATCGCGGTGGTGGGCCGCTGGCCCGCCGACGCGGTGATGCGGGAAATCGCCCGGGAAACGAATCTCCCGGCAACGATCTTTTTGCAGGCCCGGGCCGACCGCGACTATGACCTGCGCGCCTTCCTGCCGGGGGGCGAGGTCCCACTCTGCGGCCACGGCACGCTGGCGGCGGCCTTCTGCCTGTTCCGCTTCCTCGATCCGGGCCGGGAAAAAGCGGCCTTCCATACGAAGCGGGGGCTGATTCCGGTGACGAAGGAGGCCGGCGGCTGGATTTCGCTGACGATGCCCGCCATTCCGGTGCAGCCGGTGGAAAATACGCCGGCGATGGTGGAGGCGCTGGACATCGAGCCCGCCGGGGCGTATTTCGGCGAGCAGTACCTGTTCCTCTTTGAGCGTGAGGAGGAAGTGGCGGCGCTGACGCCGGATTTCGCGGCGCTGGCGGCGCTGCCCGAGGGCCAGGGCGCATTCGTTGCCGCTCCCGCCGCCGCGTCAGGCTATGACATCGTCTGCCGCGCCTTCTGGCCGAAGCTCGGCGTGAACGAGGACCCCGTCTGCGGCGTCATGCACTGCCACCTGTTCCCGCTTTGGGCGACGCGCATGGGCAAGGCGGATCTCGTCTCCCGCCAGCTCTCGCCCCGCGGCGCCACGGTGCGCGGCAGCGTGCAGGGCGCCAACGTCGTCCTGCGCGGACAGGCGGCGCTGTTCCAAAAGGGCGAAATTTTCGCCGGCGAGTAATACAAGGAGGCAGAACACGCGATGTCATACGAGGGCGTGAAGGCGTACTTCGAGGCGGCCGGCCTCGGCGACCGGGTGACGGTGCAGGCCCAGGCCGCGGATACGGTGGAGCACGCCGCCCAGGCCATCGGCTGCCGGCCGGAGGAGATCGCCAAGTCCATGCTGTTCCTGGTGGGCGGCCAGCCCGTCATCATCGTCATGGCCGGCGACGCCAGGGTGAACAGCAGCAAATTCAAGGCGGCGTTCCACGCGAAGCCGGTCTTCGTCCCGCTGGCGGAGGTCCCGGCGCAGACGGGCCATGTGCCCGGCGGCGTCTGCCCCTTCGCGCTGAAAGAGGGCGTCGCCGTCTATCTTGACGCGTCCCTGCGGCGGTTCGCCGAGGTCCACGCCGCCGCCGGCAGCCCCGAAAGCACGGTGCGCCTGTCGCTGGCCGAGCTGGAGCAGCACGCCGCCCCCAAAGGCTGGGTGGATGTCGCCAGGGGCTGGCAGGGCGCCGGGGCGTGAGTTGGGCCGGAAAGCGGCGGAACCAGTCAACAGTTCAACCATACAGAAACAGGGCAATCGCATTCGTTTTTCGCAATTCTGGCAGCGGCAAAAAATCCCCACCCCGCCGAACCCCTTTTCTGGCAAGGGATGAAGCCCTCGCAAGACAAGCGGGCAAAAAATCAAAACAAAAATATTTTTGTTGTGATTTTTTCCGGGGGACAGATTGAGAGGTCGCCAGGCCTTTTGTGATATGGGTTCCGGACAATGGGCGTATTTTTCCCGACGCCAAAATTCGTGAAGCTAAACGCGGTTGCCCTGCCTACAAAAAAGGAGCGTGTTTTTCATGAAAGATGTTGTTGAGGTACTGCAGGCCAGCCATGTGTTCTTCGTGGCGACGGAGGGCGG
Organism: Schwartzia sp. (in: firmicutes); assembly: GCA_017444395.1. GTDB lineage: Bacteria > Bacillota > Negativicutes > Selenomonadales > Selenomonadaceae > RGIG3544. Next base: position 15,642 of record JAFSWT010000136.1, read on the forward strand.
CGGCGCCCCCCATGTGCGCCCCTTCGGCGCCGTCGTGCGCCATGACGGGCGCGTCTGGTTCTGCACCGGCGACAGGAAAGAAGTGGCGAAGCAGATCAAAGCCAACCCGAAAATCGCCATCGCGGCCATGGCGGCGGAACCGCCCCAGTGGGTGCGCATCACCGGCACGGCGGTCTTCGAGGAGAACCAGGGCGCTAAGGACGCCATGTTCGCCCACATGCCGCAACTGAAAGAAATGTACGCGAACCAGATGGACCAGTTCAAGGTGTTCTATCTGAAAGACGCCGCCGCGAAGCTCTGCCACATCGACGGCTCGACGGCGGAAGAGCTGGCGGTTTAGCAGGAGGTGCGCGGTATGATTCAGTTTGCCCATACGAATTTCAACGTACTGGACCTCAAGCGCAGCCTGGATTTCTATCGGGAGGCCCTGTCGCTGACCGAGACCCGGCGCATCGAGGGAAGCGACTTCACCATCGTATACCTCGAAGACCCGGCGAAGAGCGGGTATCTGCTGGAGCTCACCTGGAACTGGGACCGCAAGGAGCCCTATGACCTGGGAGAGAGCGAGTTTCATCTGGCCTTCTTCGCCGACGATTTCGACGCGATGCACGAGAAGCACCGGAAGATGGGCTGCATCTGCTATGAGAACCCGGCGATGGGCATCTATTTCATCAAAGACCCCGACGGCTACTGGCTGGAAGTCCTGCCAAAGAAGTAACCCGCCGGGACAAACGCCAGGGGCTTTCTCCGTTATCCCAGGGAGAAAGCCCTTTTTTCCGCCCGGCGGAATCCTCCGGAAACCCCATCCAATGAAAGAGAGGCTGTCCCCATGCTGACCATCGCTCTGGCCCAAATCCCGGTCATCCCCGGCCACCCGGACAAGAACACCGCCACCATCCTGCGCTCTATCGGCGACGCCCGAAGCGCCGGCGCCGACCTCGTCATCTTCCCCGAGATGGCCGTCCCCGGCTACCTTTTGGGCGACGTCTGGGAGCAGCCGGCCTTCCTCGACGACTGCGCCGCCTGCGGGCAGGAAATCATCGACGCCGCCATGGGCATCACCGTCATGTTCGGCAACGTCGCCCTGGACCGCGAGAAGCGCAACCCCGACGGCCGCGTCCGCAAATACAACGCCTTTTTCACCGCTCAGGACGGCTTCCTGATCGGCCCCGACGATATGCCCTACCCCTTCGCCATCAAGACGCTGCTCCCCAACTACCGCGAGTTCGACGACAGCCGTTACTTCTTCAGCCTGCCGCAGCTTGCCGCCGAGCTGGGAAAAGCCCCGGAGGACCTCCTGTCGCCGGTGCGCTTCACCGTGCGGGGCCAGCGTTACAGCATCGGCTGCCTGCTCTGCGAGGACGGTTGGAGCGACGACTACGGCCTCTCCCCCTTCGCCGCCATCGGCCAGAAAGGGCCGGTGGACTTCTTCGTCAACATCTCCGCCTCCCCTTACACTTTGGGAAAAAACGGCAAACGCCACCGCGTTTTCGGCCGGGAAGCGAAGGAAAGCGGCGCCCCAGTCCTCTACGTCAACAACATCGGTCTCCAGGACAACGGCAAGACCGTCTATACCTTCGACGGTGCCAGCGCCGTCTATGACCGTCAGGGTGCCCTGCGCCGATCAATGAAGCCCTTCGCGCCGGGCCTCGATGTCTTCGCCCTCGGCGCCATCGGGGACAGCCCTGTCATCGAGCCACCGGCGGACGACGGCATCGCCGGCATTTATCAGGCCCTTTCCTTCGGCGTCCGGGAATTTCTGGCCCGCATCGGCATGAAGCGCGTCGTCGTCGGCGTCTCCGGCGGCATCGACTCCGCCGTCACCGCCGCCCTCTACGCCGGCGCCATCGGCCCCGAAAACCTCCTGCTGGTGAACATGCCCAGCCGTTTCAACTCCGACACCACCAAAGACCTGGCCCGGTCGCTGGCAAAAAACCTCGGCTGCCGCTACGCCGTGGCCCCGATTCAGGAATCCGTCGAGCACACCATCCGCCAGATTGAGGAAACGCCCTTCACCGACCTCGCCCATGGCGATGAGAAGCGCCTGACCCTCTCACCGCTGGCCATCGAGAACATCCAGGCCCGGGACCGCTCCTCCCGGCTTCTGGCCGGCTTCGCGGCCGCGTTTGGCGGCGGCTTCACCTGCAACGCCAACAAAGCCGAAACCACCGTCGGTTACTCCACCCTCTACGGCGACCAGAGCGGTTTCCTGGCGGCGCTGGGCGACCTCTGGAAGCACCAGGTCTATGACCTAGCCCGCTACCTCAACGAAACCGTCTATGGCCGCGAGGTCATTCCCGCCGCCTCCCTGACCATCGTCCCCAGCGCCGAACTCTCCGACGCCCAGGACGTGGACCGGGGCCAGGGCGATCCCCTGCGCTACCCCTACCACGACTACCTCTTCCGCGCCTTCATCGAGCGCTGGCAAAAAGCCGCCCCCGAAGACATCCTTCAATGGTACGCCGACGGCACCCTGGAGCAGCAGATCGGCTGCGCCCCCGGCCTCGTCGCTCAATACTTCCCCACCCCGGCCGATTTCATCGCCGACCTCGAACGCTGGTGGAACCAATTCTGCGGCCTCGCCGTCGCCAAGCGCCTCCAGGCCCCGCCCATCCTGGCCATCAGCCGCCGCGCCTACGGCTTCGACCACCGCGAAGCCCAAAACGGCCCCTACTACACAAAAAAATACCGCGCCCTCAAAGCGCGGCTTCTGAAAACGACCATCCATCCTCTCCCCTCGGAAGGAACCGGTGCCTCAATTCCCGGCTGAAAGTCGCCAAAATCCAGTAATATTTCTGATACGATAACAAAATAACATTTCCGTTTGACGGTGCTCCGGGACGTTCCGGGAAATTATTCATCCCCCTCTATTTTCTCAAATTGCCACCGGGAACACCTTGTTTGGAACAATAGTTCTCGTTTTCCCCAACCGCCGGTTTCGTATAAATATCTCCGTATTGCGCGAACAAAAGTAAATAAAATCACAAAAACAGCGTTTCCGGAAAAATGCCATCAACTCTTTATTTTATATAGGTTTGGCGTCAATCCGCATCCAATTGTGATGAGATTGAAAATCTTAAATACTGTAATAAAATATTTTTTGATTCTATGTCAATCCCATCATGGCTGCGCAATCATATCCATCTTCCCCTCCCCCCATCGCCAAACAAAAAACGTCCCTGACCGAACGGCTGATTTATTCAACGTCGGGCAGGGGCGTCCTTTTTTTGCTCGTGAGTGATTCCTTGTTTCCCTTTGTTACAATTTTTCTACGATATAAGCAGAATCCGCAAACATTTATCCGTGCTTCGACTGGCAGATAGCAACGGCGTCTTTTCCCCCAATAAAAAACTCCCCGCCTGTCCGTCGGCCGGGAGAACAATTTCTCGATTCATTTTTCTTTTGTACGAGGAGCCAGACACCGGCAAGGGTTTGCCAGTGTCTTTTTGCGCGGCCGGGCGCCGTAGCGCCCGGGAAAGGGCTTTCCCCGGTAAGGGGCCCCTTTGTTATGGTTGGTTCTTCCTGCTCGTCAGGGCTATCCGAAATCCGCGTCAGAATATCCAGAGGACGATCTGGTAGACCGCCGAGCCCAAAAGCGCGGTGCAGGGAATCGTCATGACCCAGGCCATGAGCATCTGCTGGGCTACACCCCAGCGGACGGCCCGGATACGCTTGGCGGTGCCGACGCCCATGATGGAGCCGGAGACGACGTGGGTCGTGCTGACCGGCAGGTGCAGCAGCGTGGCCGAGAAGATGACGAGGGAGGAATTGAGGTCGGCAGCGAAGCCGCTGATGGGCTCCAGCTTGAAGATCTTGCCGCCGATGGTTTTGATGATGCGCCAGCCGCCGGTGGCCGTACCGATGGCCATGGCTACCGCCGCCATCATTTTCACGTAAAAGGGAACCTCAAAGACGTCGATGTAGCCGCCGCTCAGCAGCGCCAGAGTGATGATGCCCATGGATTTCTGGGCGTCGTTGGAGCCGTGGGAAAAGGCCATCGAGGCCGCCGAGAGGAGCTGCATCTTCTTGAACCGCTCGTTCAGGATATGCGGTGAACATCGGCCAAAAATCAGGTACAGGATGCGCATGACGATATAGCCGGAGAGGATGGCGATGACCGGCGAGGCAATCAACGACAGGACGATGCGCCCGATACCGTAGAAATTCAGGCCGCTCTCGCCGACGGCAACCATCACGGCGCCGATGAGCCCGCCCACCAAGGCGTGGGAGGAGCTGCTGGGCATCGCCATCCACCAGGTGACGATATTCCAGACGATGGCACCGGCCAGAGCGGCGATGATGACGTGTTCGTCCACATGGACGGCGGAACTCACGATGTCGGCACCGATGGTCTTGGCGACGCCGGTGGAGTACATGGCCCCGAGGAAGTTCAGCACCGCCGCCATCATGATCGCGTGGTTGGGCGCGATGGCCCGGGTCGAGACCGAGGTGGCGATGGCGTTGGCCGTGTCGTGAAAGCCGTTGATGAAGTCGAACACCAGAGCCAGGCCGATGACCGTGAACATCATGATCTGCAGCTCAGGCATATTTCATCACCACGCCGCGGATCATGTCGGAGATGTCCTCGCAGTGATCCATCGTGTCCTCCAGGTTCTCCAGGATGTCCTTCCACTTGATGAGGTCGATGGGATCCTTCACGTTGTCGAAGAGATTGGCAATCTCCTGGCGATAGACGCGATCCCCCTCGCTCTCCAGCTTGCTGATCTTGTGGGTGGTCTCCAGGAGCTGCACCCGGTTCTTCTTGATGTCCTTCAGCAGGGAGAACGCTTTGATGATCTCCTGCGTCGCCTCCAGCAGCAGCTTCGTCATCGCCGCCGCCCCCTCCTTGACGGGACCGGCCCGGTATATCACGATTCGCTGCAGCGTGCCCTGAAGGAAATCCACGCCGTCATCGAGGCCGTTGGCCAACGCATAGATGTCTTCGCGGTCAATCGGCGTGATGAATGTTTGGTTCAAGCGGTCAAGAATCTTGTCGTTGACAGCGTCGGCCTCATGCTCGAGGTCGATGATGATCTTCATCTTCGCGTCCGCGGTCGAAGAGTCCTGCATGACCTCGTCCATGACCAGCGCGCCCTTGTAGAAATACTCGGCGCTCTCCACGAAGAGATCGAAGAACTCATTGTTCTTGTTCTGGAAGTTAAACATGGGATCCTCCTGCTCACACTGTACCCCAATCCGAACATCCCATCGGTCTTTCTCTGTCGGGTCCCTGCTCTACTATATCATTATTTTTCCGATTCTTCAATGCTCTTTTTCTTGGGACAATACAGGCGTTCCGTTATAACGCCTTCGATCCGGTTTTGCCGTAGGCAAAACCTCCTCTGCCGACGTTTCAACGAGGCGCGAGATATGCTCGCCGCCTGTTATTTGCTCATCTTCTCTCCCCTAAGAAGCGGGGGACATCTTTCCCTCGTTATGAGGAGCCAACCCACGCCGCCGCGCTTTCCGCCAGCCTATCGCTTGCGGTCGAGCATCGCCACCAGATCGTCGTAGTCCTTTTTCATCTGGCTGTACTCCTCGGCGATTTGAAGTGCCGCCAGCACACCGAGCCGCTGCCCGGAGAGATTCGTCGATTTCCGGGCGATTTCGCGCACCTTCTGATCGACGATTGCCGCCAGCCGCCGGATATGGGCCTCGTCCCCGTCCGTGATCAGCGGGTACTGCTCGCCGAATATCTCCACCATGACCTTTTTCTCCACGCACATCACCGCATCTTTCCTGTCGGTATGAAAGCCTCTTCTATTGTAATATATTCACGGAAAAAGCGCAAAATTTTTTTCCGCTCATCCTTCCGTCCGTCAAAAAGCGGCCGGCGAAAACTGCCGGGAATCATTCGCGTGTTCAGGCACAAAAAAAGTGGTTCATCTCGGAACCACTGTAATGCCTCGGCGGCTGTTTCTTTCTATGTTTACATGGCCACTCTCTTATTGAGGGAGTGCGTCTGTTTGATTTCCTGTCCCTGTCCCGATATCTGCCCTGTAATCCCACCGAAACGGATGGGTTCCATCGCGGCCTTGACCGCCGCAATTTCTTCGTCGGTGATTTCCGGCATATCATCCGAAACCGTCTCTGGCGCGGCGGCAATCTCGGCAAGGATATCCATGCCGGGAGAATCGCCTTCATGAATCGTCATTTGATGGATTGCCATAAAGATATACCTCCCTTTCCTTTTTCGTCGCCCGGCGGGCTGATATGAGCCGGATTACGTCCCCCCGTTCCGTATAAACGGCAAAGACAATCTTGCCTATCCTCCCCAGCGTCTTATACCTTTTCTCATTGACACTATGTTGTACGTCGAGCCACCATTTTCGATGGGGATCGGCAAAAACGTAGCAAGCGGCTTTCAGGCTTATCCCGTGTTTTCTGATGTTGATCTCGTTCTTTTCATCGTCCCATTGGATGATTTGCCCTCCAACCGTTCTTTCTTCATCCAAAGCCATTCCCCCTTACCAATATTGTAGCATACAGACAGAAAAGATGCCACGTTTTATTACCCGCCCACCAAAAAAACGGCCGGCGAAAAAGCCGGCCGTCCTCTTGGTGACGCTCTTGTCAGGCCCGAAGCTCGGCGTCGAAGGCTTCGGCCACGGACTCGACGATTTTCCGGAAGGAAGCGTCCACTTCCTCGTCGGTCAGCGTCTTGTCGTTCGACTGGAACTGCAGCGCGAAGGCGAGACTCTTCTTGCCCTCCGCCACCGGCGCTCCGGTATAGACGTCGAACAGGGTGACGTCTTTGAAGTAAGGACCGGCGTTCTTGCGAATGACGCGCTCCACGTCGCCCGCCGGCGTCTCCGCCGCCACCAGGATCGCCAGGTCGCGGTCCACGCCGGGATAACGCGGCAGCGCCTGATAGCTGGCCTTGTTGGCGGCGTACCGCTTCAGCGTGGCGATGTCCATGTCAAAGATGTACATCTTCTTCTTTACCCCAAAGGCCGCGGCTACCGCCGGATGAACCTCGCCCACCAGAGCGATGGTGTCCTGCCCCTTCTTGAAGGCCGCCGTCTTGCCCGGGTGCATGGCGAAATGCTTGCCCGGCTCCACCGTGTAGCGGGTGATGCGCAGTGCCGCCAGCAGCTCTTCCACCACGCCCTTGGCGTCGAAGAAGTCGATCGGCCCGTTGTCCTGCCCCCAGCCCACCGGCGCCCGCCGCCCGGTCATGAGGCCGGCCAGCTTCAGTACTTCGTCGGGCTGCTCCGTCAGCGGCAGCGATTTCGGCAGGAAGACCGGCGCGATCTCAAAGAGCCGCACATCGTCGTTCTTGCGGGAGAAATTCCGCATGGTGTTCTCGAAAATGCTCGAAAGCAACGTCGTCCGCACCAGCGGATACTCCTCGGTCAGCGGGTTCATGATGGGAATGGCCTGCCGCAGCGGGCTGTCCTCGGGGATGTTCAGCGAGTCGAACATGGCCGGATGGGTGAAGGAGAACGAGACTTCCTCATAGAGCCCCAGGCCGCAGAGAATGTGCCGCGCCCGGTCGATGAAGTCCTGCCGGTCGCTCTGGCGCGCCATCATCACATTGCCCGCCGGCGTCGTCGAGGGAATGTTGTCGAAACCGTGGATGCGGGCAATCTCTTCCGACAGGTCCTCCCAGCAGGAAATGTCGTTGCGCCAGGAGGGGGCCGTCACCTCGTAAAGCCCCTCGGGGCCGTGGCCGACGGCAAAGCCCAGGCTCTCCAGGATTTCCACCATGCGGCCCGCCGGGATGTCAGTCCCCAGGCGCTGATTGATTTCTTCCGCCGTGAAGAACACCCGGCCCGGCTTCACCGGATTCGGGTACACATCGACGACGCCGGGGGCGACGCGGCAGGCGCCCATCTCCGAAAGAAGCTGGGCCGCCCGGTCCAAAGCCCGGACGGTGCCGGTGATATCGACGCCGCGCTCGAAGCGTCCCGACGCCTCGGAGTGCAACCCGCAGGCGCGGGCGGTACGGCGAATCGACGGCCCGGCGAAGGACGCCGCTTCCAGCACCACCGTCGTCGTCTTGTCCGTGATTTCCGTTTCCAGACCGCCCATGATGCCGGCCAGGCCCGCCGGCTTCTCGGCGTCGGCAATCACCAGCTCGCCGCCCTCGGCCAGCCGGGAGGAGTCATCGAGGGTATGGAGGTTCTCCCCCGCCACCGCCTGCCGGGCCGTCAGGGCGTGGCCCTTGACCTCGTCGTAGTCATAGGCGTGCATGGGCTGCCCCAGCTCCAGCATGACGAAGTTCGTCACGTCCACCACGTTGTTGATGGCGCGGATGCCCGCCCCCTCGAGGCGCTGCCGCATCCAGTCCGGCGACGGACCGATTTTCACGTCCGTCAGTACCCGGGAGGAAAAGCGGGCGCAGAGCTCCGGTGCCTCGATACCGATTTTCACCATATCCGCCGCCGGCGTGTCGCCCTCTTCCTTCGCCGCGATTTCCGGCCACTTCGGCGTGTTCCCCGTCAATACCGCGATTTCCCGCACGATGCCGAAGACGCTGAAGCAATCGCCGCGGTTCGCCGTCAGCTCGAATTCCAGCACCACGTCGTCCCGGCCCATGACATCCTTGGCCGGCACGCCCACCGGCGTATCCTCCGGCAGGATGTAGATGCCCGTCTGTTGCTCCTCCGGCAGCCCCTCCAGGTCCAGCTTCAGCTCGTCCGCCGAGCAGAGCATGCCCATGGAGGCGACGCCGCGCAGCTTGCCCTTGGCGATTTTCTTGCCGCAGGGGAGGTTCGCCCCCACCAGCGCCACCGGCACGATCTGCCCCTCTTTCACATTGGGGGCGCCGGTCACGATGGTCAGCGGCTTTTCCTGTCCCACCGCCACCTCGCAGACCATCAGGTGGTCGGAGTCCGGGTGCGGCTCCACCTTGTCCAGGCGCCCCGTCACGACTTTCTCCCAGCCGGCGTCCGCCCGGATTACGTTCTCCACCGGGATGCCCGCCATCGTCAGCTTGTCCGCCAGCTTCTCCGGCGTCTCGGTGAAATCTATATAGTCTTTCAGCCATTTGATTGAAACCTGCATCTGTTGTTCCCCCCTCTGTCAGAACTGCCGCAAGAAGCGCAGATCGTTGTCATAGAAAAGCCGCAGATCGTCGATGCCGTAGGACAGCATGGCGATGCGCTCCACCCCGAGGCCAAAGGCGAAGCCGCTGACCTGCTTCGGATCGTAACCGCTCATTTCCAGCACATGGGGATGCACCATGCCGGCCCCCAGGATCTCCAGCCAGCCCGTGCCCTTGCAAACGCGGCAACCCTTGCCGTGACACATCACGCAGGAAATGTCCACCTCGGCACTGGGCTCGGTGAAGGGGAAGAAGCTCGGCCGGAACCGCACCCCGATGCCGGCGTGGAAAATCTTTTGCAAAAAGAGCTCCAGCGTCCCCTTGAGGTCGGAGAAACGGATGCCCTTATCGATGACCAGCCCCTCCACCTGGGTGAACATCGGCGAATGGGTGGCGTCGTAGTCGTCCCGGCGATAGACGCGCCCCGGCGCGATCATGCGGATGGGCGAATTCGGCTCGTGGGCCTGCATCGTCCGCGCCTGCACCGGCGACGTCTGCGTCCGCATCAGGATTTCGTCGGTGATGTAGAAAGAATCCTGCATGTCCCGGGCCGGATGATCCTTCGGCAGGTTCAGCGCCTCAAAATTGAAATAATCCCGCTCAATCTCCGGCCCCTCCTCCACCGAGAAGCCCATATCCATGAAGATCGTCTTGATGCGGTCCAGCGTAATCGTCAGCGGATGCGGATGGCCCCGCCAGGCGTGCCGCCCGGAGAGCGTCACATCAATGTGCTCTTTGGCCAGCTTCGCCTTCAGCTCTTTCTCCTTGAGCTCCGCCGTCTTCTCGCTGATGAGGTCCTCGAGCTGCCGCCGGGCGTCGTTGACAATCTGCCCTACCCGCGGGCGCTCCTCCTTGGCGATCTCTCCCAGGCTGTGCAGCAGCGTCGTGATCTCGCCCTTCTTGCCCAGATACCGCACCCGGATCTCATTGAGGTCCGACAGGTTCCCTACCTTCTGGCGGATGACCTCTTCCGCCTGCTTTTTCAGCCTGGCAATTTTCTCTTCCATATCCTTGCCTCCCGCTTTCCCGCCTAATAATAAACAAAGCCTCCGCCCGGCAAGGGGCGAAGGCTCTTCTTCGCGGTACCACCCTAATCAAGAGAAAACGCTGATAAATGAGAGAATTTATCAGTGGTTCCTCCCCTCAAACGCGTTAACGCCGCCGACGCGATGGCTACTATATCCTTTCACCACCGGACTCCGGAGCGAACTTCAGCCGGCGCCTCCGGTCCCGCTCCCAGTCAAAGGCGGAACTCCCTGCGCGCAGACGGTCGGCCTACTCTCTCCCTCATCGCCATGATAAATAGTATTATAGCGCCTTTTCCGAAAATAGCAACTGATTTTTTCGCGGGAGAGAAAATTTTACAGGGTGTAAACGAAATTCAAAGGAACCTCCGCAACCGATTTTTGAGGACTAACAAACATCTTGCCGTCTGAGACCTATCATGATACAATACATTTCGAAAGCGGAAAAGGAGCGGCGCAAGTGGCAACGATACATTACGTAGGAACATTGGATCGAACCATTTACAGCGTAGTCATGGCGGATATCCAAACCGATTCGGTCATCATAACTGATACGCAAATTGCCCATATCAAAGAACGCCACCCTGATGATTACTTATTGCTATTGGCCTACGGGCATGATATGATTGCCTCGCTAGACTACATAGTAGAGGCTAATTTGCCCTATTCTGCCATGGTATTGAAAGAAGTGGAATTCGGCGGAAAGAAACTAAAGCTGATTTTGCGATTGAAAACTACTGCAGACCCTGCGGATTTCCAAAATTCAATCATTTCTTTTCAACGAATCCGTGACAAGGAATGAAATCGTGTTTTGCGAAACAAAAAGGTCCTTTACAAAAAGGATGATCCCGACTATAATATAGATAACAGATGAATAGCCGTTTGTGGTGGTAAAGTTTATCCCGACCACACGCCGATGGTACTGACAGGGGAAACCCGAGAGATGCAGGAGAGTGGGATGCCTGCCAAACGGCTATTCATTATTATGAATTGATATATCACCTGCGGTTTTAGTTTCGCAGGTGATTTTTATTTCCTGTCAAATATCCCCCCTCAAAGCACCCCTTCGCCGACGATGTGCCGGTAGTTCTCCTTGTCCGTCGCCCCTTCGGTGCTGACGCAGAGGATGACGGCTTGCTCGTCCAGGCGCAGTGCCCGGCGGAGACCGGCGTAGTCCGGCTCCGTCAGCAGCGCCTCGACGGCGCCGGTGGTCACAGCCCCGCTCTCGCCGGAAACGACGCGGGGGTCGCCGTCCAGCGGCCGCGCCAGACGCCGCATGCCCCGCACCGTGACCTCGTCCGGCACCGCCAGCGCGAAATCGGCCCAGCTTTCGAGGATGCCCCAGGCCATATCGCAGACCTCGCCGCAGGCCAGCCCCGCCATGATGGTAACGAGCGGCTCCGGCGCCGCGTGAAGCTGCCCGTCCGCTGCCTGGGCGGTGCGGAACACGCAGTCCGCCGTCTCCGGCTCGACGATAACGATGACAGGCTTCTCCGGCCCCGGGTACACGTTGGCGAAGAATCCCGTCACCGCCCCCGCCATGGAGCCGACGCCCGCCTGCAAAAAGATATGTGTCGGCGGCTCGGGAATCTGGCGGTATATCTCCAGCGCCATCGTCCCGTAGCCCGCCATGATCCAGGCCGGAACCTCGCGGTAGCCGGGGAAGGAAGTGTCCTGTAGCAACACCCAGCCATTTTCCTCCGCCTGCCGGCGGGCGAAGCGCACCGCGTCGTCGTAGCCCATCGGCAGAATGGACGCCTCCGCTCCCTCCCGGCGGATGTTTTCCAGCCGTTCCGGTCGTGTGCCCCGCGGCATATAGACCACCGACCGCTGCCCCAGCTCCCGGGCCGTCCAGGCGACGCCCCGGCCGTGGTTGCCATCCGTCGTCGTCACGAAGGTGATAGGCCCCAGCCGGTCGCGGGTATCGGCGGCGGTCAGCCGCCCATAGGGCAGATCGCTAATCTCCACGCCCAGCCGCTGGGCCAGATAACGCCCGGCGGCGTAGCTGCCGCCCAGCACCTTGAAGGCGTTGAGCCCGAAGCGGAAGGACTCGTCCTTCACATAGAACCCCCGCACGCCGAGTTCCCTCGCCAGCGCCGCTAATGGCCGCAACGGCGTCGCCGCGTACATCGGGAAGGAGGCGTGAAACGCCCGCACCCCTTCCGCATTTTTCTCACTCAAAAAGGAAATATCCGCTTTTTCCGGCCTTTGCCGCCGGATTGTCGTCAACCGCATGAGAACCGCCCCTTTCTTTTTTCCGGTCAAAATCTCCCGGCTCGATTTGGCTAAAACCGCCCGGCGCCATGTGGCGAAAATCGCCCGCCGCGAACATGGGGAGACACAATAGTTATTTCGACACGAATCGCGGTGTTCCTCTTTGTAAACGGAGGCGCCCTCTCCTGCCCCCATTTTTTCCCGGGCTATTGACATTTATATCGCAATAACTTAATATACGAATATAAGATTTTAAGGACATCCCCGGCGGAGGTGAGAAACGAATTGATTCAGGATAAAAAAGCGCTGGCCGACGCGGCGGAAATGCTCAAGGCCATCGCGCATCCCGTGCGCCTTTGCATTGTGCGACGGCTCTGGCGGGAAGGGCCCTGCAATGTGACGCATATGCAGGAATGTATGGATATGCCGCAGTCCACGATCTCCCAACAACTGGGAAAGCTCCGGCAGGCCGGCATCATCGAGGGCGACCGGCAGGGGCTGGAGGTGCGGTACGCCCTGAAAGATGACCGCGTCAGGAAGATTCTGGAAATCCTGTTCGTGAAACATACGGACACGCATTCAGAATAACGACGTCGTCGTCCAAAGTTTCAGACAGCAAGTATAAAAAAGAGGAGGCAAACGAACCTTATGGTTATAGAAAAGCCAAAACCGAGGCCGCCGGCCAAACGCCGGGCCGTTCCCGACCGGGACCGCTGCGTTGCCTGCGGGGCCTGTGAAGCCGTTTGCCCGCGCGGTGCCATCAAGGTCTGGAAAGGCAGTTACTCCGTCGTGGACGCGTCCCGTTGTGTGGGCTGCGGCCTGTGCGCCCGGGAATGTCCGGCTTCCGTCATCGCAATCGAGGTGATTGCATGAAGCAGCATTGGTATAACTATTTGTGGATCTGCTCAGTTCTCTACTTCGCCCTGGGATTTTTCAACATCCTCTTCGCCTGGCTGGGGCTCATCAGCTTTTTCCTGCCGCTGATCTTCGCCATCGGCAAAGGCAGCAAAGGATTCTGCAACCGCTACTGCGACCGGGGGCAGCTCCTGCGGATGCTGGGCAACCAGAAAGGCTTTTCCCGGAAAAAGGACATGCCGGACTGGATGAAGGGAAAGGCGTTCCGTTACGGGTTCCTGCTCTTCTTTCTGACCATGTTCGTCAGCATGCTGCTTCGCACCTGGCAGGTCAGCACCGGAGCGGCCACGCTCCGTGAAACGGTAACCCTGTTCTGGACATTCCAGGTGCCGTGGCACTTTGCCTCTCCCGCCGGAGCCACGCCCTGGGTGGCGCAGTTTACCTTCGGCCTGTACAGCCTGATGCTGACCTCGGCGATCCTGGGGATTCTCACCATGCTTCTCTACAAGCCGCGTTCCTGGTGCGTCTATTGCCCGATGGGAACCATGACGCAACTGATTTGCCGGGCCAAAGCGGGAGACAGCGACGCGGAAAAAAAACCGATGCCGTAAAAAGCCGGTCTGTCCCGGGGAAGAGGGAATGCCGGTAATCTATTATAATAGAAGGTGTTTACACAATGTCAAAAAAGATTTATTTAAGTGAAGTCATGATGCCCAGCCAGACGAACCCCAGCGGCAATGTCCACGGGGGCGAGCTGATGAAGATGATGGACTCTACGGCCTACGCGGCGGCGCGAAAATACAGCCGGTCCAATGTGGTCACGGCCCGGGTGGACGAGCTGGAATTCCACACGCCGATCCTGATCGGCGATCTCGTCACCTGCACCGCCGAGGTGATTTACGTGGGAAAGACCTCCATGGAAGTCGCGGTCAACGTGGAAGTGGAGGTCCTGGAGGCCGAGCAGGGGCCGCAACACGCGCTGTCAGCGTATTTCACCATGGTCGCTCTGGACCGCAACGGCCGCCCGATGGCGGTCCCGCCGATGGAACTGGTGACAAAAGAAGAAAAGGCCGCTTTTGAGGAAGCCCGGAAACGCCATGAACTCTACCATGAGCGGAAAAAACAACGAGCCCTCGCGGGAAAAAACAAATGAATCAAAAACGCCCCGGCCGGATACATCATGCATCCAACCGGGGCGTTTTTTTCAAGGGCCAGACAAATCCGGTCCCTCATTATCCATCATCGGTTTACATATTGTCAAAAACCCGCTGTACCATTCGCGCGATTTTTTCCTGAGAAACGGTGAGGACAATCCGGGCGCGCTGCGTTCCCTCGGGAGCGTTGCCGAGATAGGCCAGCGTCTGCCCGTAGGACGGCGACCAGACATCGTTGACATCCACCGGCAGTGTCCGCTCCTCGGTGATGACCGTGGGATCGATGATCAGCGCCGCCGCCAACACATCCCAGATGAAGGTCGGCCCCTCGCCGGAGGCGAACCGCTCCACCAGATAATGGCGTTCCATCATCTGCCGGTACAGGGGATTCCTGATCCGCCGGGAAAGGCCGGCGAACTCCTCCGCGGTGAGGCTCATCTTCTCGCAGGCGTCCAGCGGAACGATGATCTGCTCCTTCCAGGGAGCGCGCATCACGGCCTTCGCTGCCGACGGGTCAATCCAGACATTGAATTCCGCCGCCGGCGTCACGTTGCCCTGCTGGAAGAACGCCCCGCTCATATAGACAATGCGCTTCGTGAGCGGCACGATTTCCGGCGCTTTGGCAATGGCTGCCGCCAGATTCGTGCAGGGGCCGATGGCGAGAAGCGTCACCTGATTCGGATTTTCCTTCACCAGCCGGATGATGAGGTCCTCCGGTCGCTCCTCCACCGGGCCGAAGGATGGCTCCGCCTGATAATGCGCCCGGTACGCGCTCCGCCAGTCCGAGGGCTCCGGATACCCCGCCGCCCCCATGTGACCATCGTGGCCGCGGCCGAAAAGCTGCTTCTCCTTCTCCATATTGGCCAGACGCTCCCGCATCGCCCGGTCCGGCAAACCGGCCGCCACCGGCACGTCCGTCAGCCCCATCCCTTCCAGTTGGCGAATGGTATAAGCGACGCAATCCTCCACCCAGACATTGCCGGTCGTGACCGTAACGCCGATGAGCTCCGCCCGCGACGATTGGGCCAGCATCAGCATCGCCACCCCGTCGTCGAACAGCTCCACCATATCGGCGTCAAGCAGCACCTTTTCCCGCGCCTCCCCCCGCGCCGGGAAGATGAACCCCGCCACCGCCAAAAGGCAGAGCAGGAAATACCCCAACCGATGAAAAGTCCCTCGCTGTTTCATGACGAAACCTCCTTCATTATATATAGAGTCCTTGACGAAATTCCGGAGGACCTTGCCCTCCTTCCGACAGCGAGCCGCTATTTACACACAGGCTGAAACCTACTCCCTCCTCCTGTGCGCAAATATATCCGGCCGGTATTATTTTCGCACGGTTCAAGGGGAAAATCAACCCCGGAAAATGGATTCCTTTTCCCAAACAGGGCAACCATTGGCCAAAAGTCAGGCGAACGCCTGATGAAGCGAAAAATCATCGGCACAGCGCCGGATTCGCGCATCGGCGGAAATGTCCCTTGACTTTTCCCGCCGTTTCCGTTATAGTGGTTCCTGAAAACGGGGATATGGCTTCCGGCGCTCTTCAGGGGCGTCCGGGTGTTGTCCGCGTTTTTTGTTTTCCTATATCATTCCGAAGGAGGGACCGCCCATGGAGTACCAAGCCATTCTCGCGCGGCCGGAATACGATTTCCTGCGAACCGATCCCCGGCTGAAGCATATCTGCTATCTGACGCTTTCCGGTTCCCATGCCTACGGCACGAATGTCGAGGGCTCGGATCTCGATATCCGGGGCGTCGCGCTGGAGGACACGGACGACCTGCTGCTGGGGCGGGGGCTGGAACAGGTGGAGGACCGGACAACGGATACCGTGATTTACGGTCTGCAAAAATTCGTTGGCATCTGCCGGGACTGCAACCCGAACTCGGTGGAGCTTCTGGGCACGCGGCCGGAGCATATCCTCTACATGAATCCCATCGGGCAGATGTTGCGGGAGAGCGCCTCCCTGTTCCTGACGAAGCGGGCCGGACAGACCTTCGCCGGGTACGCCACCGCCCAGCTCCGCCGCATCCAGAACGCCCTGGCCCACGACCGCTATCCCCAGGCGGAAAAGGAGCTTCACATCAAGAAGTCCATCGACTCCATGATGATGATTCTCCGGGAGCAGTATCATCTGGCGGACGGCGACTTCACCTTCGGCCTGGGAGACGTCCCCGACCGGCCCGGCGAAAAGGAGGTCACGGTCTCCGTCCGGGTGGAGGGGATGTCGCTGCGCCGCTTCATCGCCGTGAATTCCGACCTGCGCACCATGCTCCGCAACTACGACAAGCTAAACCACCGCAACCGCAAGAAGGACGACGGCCACCTCTACAAGCACGCCATGCACCTCGTGCGACTCTACCTGACCGGCATCGACGTCCTCGAGGGCCGCGGCATCCGGACGTACCGGGCTGACGATTTGCCGCTGCTGATGAAAATCCGGCGGCAGGAGATGGCGCTGGAGGAAGTTTTCGCGCTGGCGGAGAAACTGGAGGAACGGCTGCGGCAGGCTTTCACCACCTCCGCCCTCCCCTCCGCCCCCGATCACGCCCCCATCGACGCCCTGCTGCTCAAAGCCTACGCCCGGCGGAACGAGGTCAGCTACTATGGGGATAAGGAATAATCCATGCCGATGATTCTCCGCCATCCCATCGTTTGTTTACATGATGTCAACAACAAACAGCCGCCTGTCACAGAAACAGGCGGCTGTTATCATTTTAGCGGGGATTGTATGGATATACTATTTGAAATCCATGCGGGCGTTTAACTCCTGTCATTTTCCCGCAGCCCCTTAATGTATTCGTTGGTTTTCTCTACGCTTCCGAACAAAGGCCCCGCGCTGCCCGAATACCGGCTCAGATCGATTTCCCTTTCCCGAACGGCGGGCTTCGCCTTCAGGACGGTAATCATCACCCGTTGCCCCTCAGACAGCGGCAACGCTTCATCCATAATGAAGACATTCCCTCCGCCATAGGTTGCCGTAACCGCTTCCAACATAGCGATTCCTCCTTGTTTTTCCGCGCTATTGCTCTTTCCTGTCTATTGTCTCATTTATCAGCGAGAAAATCAACCCCTTCGGAAACCTGTTATAACGTCAAACAGCCGCCTGTCGCAAAAACAGGCGGCTTTTTATATGGAGGCACCGGATTCAGTCCTCGTATTTCAGGCAAATATGATCTCCCTCGCGGGTCGCGGCGAGGTCGATGACGCGCTGGTTCCGGGAGCCGCGGAAGCGCAGGGTGAGGTCGCGCTGGGCTTCGATGAAAGGGCCGTCCACCAGGACGTCGATTTCGGCCAGCAGGGCATCCACATCGGGGTCGTGCATTTCCCAAAGGGCCTCCAGCGTGTAACCGGTGTAGCACCAGACGGTGAGGGGGCGCTGATGGACGGCCCGGGCCAACTCCGCCAGCGGTGCCGGTTGGGCGAAGGGCTCGCCGCCGCTGAAGGTGACGCCGGCCAGCAGGGGATTCTGCAGGATGTCCGGCAGGAGGTCCATCGCCTCGACTTCGCGGCCGCCGGCCGGGTCCCAGGTGGCGGGATTCTGACAACCCGGACAGTGATGGGGGCAGCCCTGGGTGAAGATGGTGAAGCGATAGCCGTCCCCGTCCACCACGGAGTCGTTGACAGTGCCGGCGATGCGAAGTTGCATGGCGATTCTTCCTTCCTGAAATACGGCATCGATGGCCGAAGATATTTCCGTTTAGTGTACTACGGCGGCCGGGGCCTGTCAATCGGGCAAAAGGTCTCGTGACCGGTACCGGTGCCCGTAGAAAATGACCGGCGTCATTTCCGGTAGCCGGTGGCGAAGTCCACTTCGTTGCGCAGGGGATGGCCCGCCAGATAGTTGGCCAGGTTACCGGCGGCGATGCGCACGATGTTGTCGGTGGTGGCGGCCAGGTGGTTCTGCCCGGAGATATGGGGCGTGATATAGAGATTCGGGACTTTCCAGAGCGGATGGTCTGGCGGCAGCGGCTCCGGCTCGGTGACGTCCACCGCCGCACCGGCCAGATGACCGCTCCCGACCGCCGCCGCCAGATCCTCGCTGACGACAGAGAAGCCGCGGCCGATGTTCAGGAAATAAGCGTGCTCCTTCATGGCGGCAAAACGCCCGGCGTCAAAAAGATGGCGGGTGGCCGGCGTGCCGGGGAGGGCGGCGGCCACGATGTCGGCCCGGGCAAGGCAGCCGTCAAGCTGCTCGATGGGGGCCATCTCGTCCACTTCGGGGGGCGGTGCCGACGGGCGGCGGCGGATGCCGATGACGTGGGCGCCCATTGCCTTGACAAGCCGGGCGAAGGCGGTGCCGACGTCGCCCAGCCCCACGATCAGAACGACGGCACCGGCGACGGAGGTGACCGGCCCTTCATCGCGCCAGAGGCAGCGGCGCTGATTGTCGTAATAGAGGTAGAGCTTCTTCATCATGGCCAGGAGCTGGCCCAGCATGTGCTCGGAAAGCGCCAGACCGTAAGCGCCGGTGGCGTTGGTAAGAACCGTCCCGGGCGGCAGGACGCCGGGCTGGCAGTAAGCGTCAGCCCCGGCGGTGTTGAGCTGGAGCCAGCGGAGGCGGGTTGCCGCCGGCAGGAGACGGGGCGGCAGGTTGCCGATGACGACCTCGGCCTCCCGGACATCATCTTCCGAAAGACGATCGACGGAGCGGTAGGTGATTTCCTTTCCCGGGGCGCTGGCGGCAAGCCAGTCGCGGTGATGGGGTCGGGTGTTCATGACGACGAGGATTTTCATGGGGAACGCCTCCTTTTCCATACAAAAAACAAAACGTTATCCGAAGAGGAGAAGTCCGGCCAGAAAACTGGCGGCGTTGGTCAAAAGCAGCACCCGGAACAGCCGGGCGGCGGGCGTGGATTCAAGGAAACGGCGGCAGAGGGTGAATTCCAGCGCCAGCACGAGGACTTCGCCCAGCAACACCCAGGCGCCGAAGTGCGGCGAATCGACGACTTCGGTCAGGGATTCGTTCAGCAGGAGGTTGCTGATGACATTGACGAGGGCGAACCGCAGGCAATCCGCCAGCCGCCGGTAGCCGGCGAGAAAAAAGAGCGGCGTTTCCACAGCGACAGTCAGCAGCACCGCCAGAAGAATCTCCGGCTGTTCCCCCAGGTCGCCGGGGAAAAGGGCAGGGGAGGCAGGAACGATATCAGCGAAAATCACACAATTTCCCACCTTTCATCAACCCCCTGACGGGCCAGCAGCCAGCCCGCCAGGGAAAGTCCCAGAAATTGCAGCGTGACGAGGGCGGCGGAGGGGATAAAGAGGGTCCGGCCGAAGAAAACCCCCGGCAGCAGGCAGCCCGCCGCCAAACCGAAAGCCAGCCCCGGAAAACGGGGAAGACAGCGGTACGCCAGGCACAGCGTCAACGGCATAGCCATGTTGAAGGCGAGGGCCAAAGCCACGGCGCCGATCAGCCCTCCGGCCTGCAGAGCGAGAAAACCCAACAGGAAGAGAAGCAGGATGATCCGACGATAGCCGAGCCGGTCGCCCAGCAGACCGCCCAACGCCTTGCCCGCCGCAAAAACGCAGGGGAAGAGCATCACGCTGTCCGTCACCGCGCCGCCGCCGCCAAAGCCGCGCAGAATCACGCAAAGGAGAACGAGCAGCAGGACCCCGGGCAGGACCGGCGCTCCGGCGGGAAAGACGAGGCAGGGGAGGGCCGCGTCTGACGTTCCCCGACGCAGGCAAAACAGAGCCCCGGCCGTCGCCAAAGCGTCCAACGCCAGGAAAGTGACGGGGCCGACAAGAGAGGCCAGGCCCAGCCCCAGCCCGATAGCGCCGCTGGAGACGAAAATACCGGGCGCCAGATAGCCGGCGAAGCGGCGCAGGACCATGCCGCCGCCCGCCGCGTGAAAAACGCAGTTCCCCAGCCCCAGCAGCACCGCCTGCCGGAAGATGCCGACAGCCGGGTAACTGCCCGCCGCCAGCAACAACAGGGAGAGGACCAGCGCCGGCGCCATCCAGCGGGGCCGCCAATCCAGCAGCCATCCCGTCAGCCATTGGCCGCCGAAGGCGATGAGATTATAGAGGGAGAAGTGGAACAGGATGGGCTCGAAGTCAGGCTCGGCCGTCGCGTAGGCGGCCAGCGCCGCGCCACAGGCCCCGTCCACCGTCAGATGGAGCAGCGTCAGGAGCGGCAGCAGAATCCGTCCCTCAGCCATTGTCCGATTCATCGGTCTCAGTGAGGATGGGGAAACCGTCCTTGTTCTCCACGATCAGGCGGCGGGTGAAATGATACCGACGGCGGCGGCGCTTCTTTCCATAGGGCGTTTCAACGTAGCCGTCCTGGACGAACGCGGCCTTCAGCAGATATTCGGCCGTCTTGCCGTCCCCGGGAATACGGCCTTCGTACTCGGCGACGTAGCGTTTATGATCTCCTCCCTTGAAGGGCGTCGTATCGGACTGAACCAGCGTGTCCGTTTCGAGATCGCGGAGCGTGTATTCGAGCTGACCGGCCCCCGGCAGCGAGAATTCCATCGCCAGGACAAATTTGTCTTCCCACCGTTCATTGATGAAAACCTTCAATTCGGCCGCAGTTTCGTCATACTCCCGCGCGGGCCGACGCGGGCCGGGACGCTCGGGCCAGGCGGCATCGGCCTGAACAACCGCCGGAACGGCGGCAAAGGCAAAAAACAGCGACAGCATCCAAACCAGTCGTTTCATGGAATCAAACACCTCCAAAACAGAAATGATGGACTTTGATGTGATTTTCAGGCAAGAATCCTTCCCCGCGCCGTATCGGCGATACCCACCCCGGGAAATCACCGGGGCGCCGCGCCGATAACGGCCGCCAGTTCCTCCACGCCGGCGGTGAAGCGGATGGCCCCGGCCCAGACGGGGTCGAGGAATCCTTCCGCCGCCATATGGGCGAAGCAGGCGCGCAGCGGCTCGTAATACCCGTCGAGGTTCAAAAAACAGAAGGGCTTTTGGATCCGCGAGAGCTTCGACAGCACCATGACCTCGGTGATTTCCTGCAATGTCCCGAGGCCACCGGGAAAGGCGATGAAGGCGTCGCCGAGCTCGATCATCCGCCGCTGGCGTTCGGCCATCGTATCGGTGACGATGAGCTCTGTCAGCCCCGGGTGCTGCACCTCGGATTCGACGAAAAACGCCGGCTCGACGCCGATGACCGGCGCCCCGTGGGCCAGGGCCGCGTCGGCCAGCGCGCCCATGAGTCCGGTGCGGCTGCCGCCGTAAACCAGGGTATGCCCCTGCTCTCCCAGCCACTGGCCCAGCCGGGCAGCGCCCTCGCGGTACAGGGGCCGGGCCCCCTCACTGGAGCCGAGATAAACGGTGATGTTCATGGCGATTTCCTTTCGGCTGCCGTCGTTGTCCCGCAGCCCAATCTCCCCGCCGGCGCGGGGATGTGATATAATGAAGGAAAAAATCCGTTTCCCCGCAATCCTCCCGTCACCGCAACGCCTTGACGATGCCGGCCCGGGTTTTCTCGGAGATGGCCAGTCCCTCCAGCGCTTTCAGGAACGCCTCCCGGACCAGCGCCCGCTCCGCCGGATCCTTTACCCGGAAGGAATAGCGGGGCGCATCCGCCACCGGCGCCCGGAGCGCGGCCAGCACCGCTTCGTAATCGTCCTGCCCCGCCAGCGCCTTCAGTTGCTTCAACTGGGCCGCCTTGAGCCGCAGCGGGAACAGCCCCTCCGTTTCGGCGACGCGGCGCTGGACGTCCTCCGGCAAATCCGCCAGGGCGCTGGCCTCATTGAGCCCCAGCTCCCGCGGCACCCGGGCCAGAAGCTCCGGCCGGAGGTTCCGGGCGATGTGCAGATAGAGCTTTATGGAGGAAGCGCTTTTCTGAGTGAGCCGGGCCAGCTGGGACAGGATGGAGCCCTTGCCGTCGTTGTAGGATTTCTCGTCCTTCAACAGCGCCGCCAGCCGCACCATCGCCAGGATGAACTTCGGCGTGACCTCTTTGGCCCGCTGTACCAGATTGCTCAGGATGATGATTTTCTGCGCCTCGTGGTCGTCCAGACTGGTAGCCCGGTAGATGTGGGCCGGAATCTCCTCATACCCTTCGCCGGGATAGGCGTCGTTGAGCTTTTCGAAGCAGGCGGCGCGGTTGTGGCCGGAGAGGATCATGTAGCTCTTGTCCTCGCGTTCCCAGACGGTGATGGGGTGGGTGAGGCCGTAAGTATGGATATTGCTCAGCATCATCGCCATGCCTTCGAGGGCGATGGGCTCGAAGAAGTTCCACTCCGGCGGGGCGGGGCGCAGGGCGGTCAGCGGCAGCGGCCGCGTCTCGTCGCACTGGATGGCGTTGGTCGCCTCGTAGTCCGCTTCCTCGTAGCGAAAGGGCTTTGCCGGGGCCTCGGTGATGGCCCGGACATCCGCCGGGGCCAGGCCGCTGAACTCGCCCACGGTGCTCATGAGCGGCGTATCGGCGCCCATGGCCTTGACGTTCAGGGTGAATTTATTTTTCGCCAATTCTCTCCACGACCTCCTTCAAGACTTTCGCGATGTCCTTCGATACCCGGCTCGACGGGTACTTGTCCGTTACCGGCGTCAGATCGGTCTGCGCCTTGTTCACGTCCTCGCCGATGGTGGTGACGCTCTGCAGCACGAACCCGGGATAGAGCTCCCGGAACTGCGGGATGAGCTGATGGGCCAGCATCGTATTGGCGTTGACCTTATTGAAATAGAAGCCGGCGAAGAAATCGGCGTCGGGGACGGACTTGCCCTTCATCTGGGTGATGAACTTCAGCGTATCGTTGGCGCCATCAATGCCGTCCCGGTCCGGCGTCAGCGGGATGAAGAACTTCGTCGCCGCCAGGATGATCGGCACCATGTCGTGCTCGATGGAGGGGCGGGTGTCGATGAGCACCATGTCGTACTTCTGCAGGGCGTCGATGGCGGTGAACAGCTCCTTGTAAGGGTTGCGCTGCTGAATCATGGCGTCGTTGACCATCAGCCGGGTAGTGGAGATGGTGTCGGTGCAGATGATGATGTCGATTTTCGGGTACGGCGTCGGCAGCGTGAACGCCTCGACGTTGTTCCACTGGCCGATGGGCGACTCCAGGATCTCCTTGATGGCATCGCCGAGCTGCTGCTTGTTGCCCCGGTTGTCATCGGGGATATAGCCGAACTTCTTCGAGAGGTTGCCCTGGGGATCGGCGTCAATCAAAAGGACGCGCTTCTTCTTTCCCAGGAGATGGCCAAACGACGAAATCGTAAAGGTCTTGCCGACACCGCCCTTGTTGGCAGCACAGCAGAGAAACGTGGTATGGTTCTGGTACACGGGGGCTTCCTCCTTCACCGGCCGGTAGCGGCCGCTTTCGATATACTTTTGGATCAGGTCCTGCATGGCTTCGTCGATCAGATCGGACATCTGGACCGAGGTATAAAAACTCAGCCGGCGGAATTCGTCGGTGAGCTGGATTGACACCGTACTGGGCCAGCGCGTGCGCCGTTTTATCCGAATGATACGACCACCACCCTTCTGATACCTCTCTCCGGTAAACATGTTACATATCGTGTATCATCATAGCCCACAGGGCAAAAAAACGCAAGTTATTTTTTGGCAATTATGGTCAATCGTTGGCCATTTTGAAAAATCCATTTCATCTTAAAAGGAGGATACCCAATGAACCGTAATCAAGCATTACAGGCTTTGAGCCGGGAACAGCTCATCGAGCTTTTGGGCATTTACGCCAAAAACTGGCTGGCGGCGGACGGCGTCTGGTTTCAGTCCGTAGAGAAGAAATTCGGCATGGCGGAGGCGATGTTCCACGATGTCGCCATCTGGCGGAAGTTCACCGTCATCGAGGCCCGGCGATTGAAGGAATTTCTGCATCTTCCCGAGCGGGCCGGGCTGGAGGGGCTGGCGAAAGCGCTGTCGCTGCGCTTCTACGCCAACATCAACAAAGACGAAATCCGCATCGAGGGCAACACGCTGACCTACCGGGCCATCGACTGCCGGGTGCAGACGGCGCGCCGACGGCAGGGCATGGAGTTCCATCCCTGCAAGGAAGTCGGTCTGGTGGAGTACGGCGAATTCGCCCGGACCATCGACGACCGCTTCACCTGCGAATGCCTGAGCTGCTACCCGGACATCCGGGACGAAAGCTGTTGCTGCGGCTGGAAGTTCACATTGCGCGAAGGCTGAAAAAACCAATTTCCTGAAATAATAAAACCCGCCCTGCCCGATTGCCGGGTCGAGGCGGGTTTCCTGTTACAACGGCTTAAAAGAGATCTTCGGTTCCTGCATGCGCATGACGACGACTTCAAATCGCGAGAGAAACGATTGCATCGAGGTAATGTTCTCCAGCAGATGAATCCGGCGGCGGTCCAGATAGTACCGGTTTACGCCCGCCATACAGGCGAAGACATATCCGTGATTGAGCAGCAAGTGTTCCCATTGGTCGTGGCAGGGTATATCCGTGCAGGGCAATGTGGATTCAATCACGTAAACCTAGGGACGGAAATCTTCCCAATCTTCAATCCCTTCCAAAACCTCCTTCTCAAAGCCCTCGACATCGATTTTGCAAAAATGGACCGGCCGGAAGGGATCGCAGTATTGCTCGTAGATATCCGTCAGCGTCAGTATCTCCACCGTATCGTCGGATTTCATCTGCCGGAAACCGCCCTTGTTCGCGATCTCATCAGAAAAAGTCGCTAACTCCCCGTTGCCGAGCAACGGCATCCGCCCCCGCTGACAGCCACAGCCCACGCAAAGGGTGATGTCACGCGGGCGCGATTCGTCAAACCAGCGGCAATAGATGGGCTGCGGCTCAACATTGATTCCATTCCAGCCCCGGTCGTAAAAAAACCTTGTCACACTGTTGTTGGTGGGATCATTGGCGCCGATATCAATATAAAACCCCTTGGGGACATCCCGTAGCGTCGCGTATAAAATCATGTCTTCCAGGCTATTCGCGTAAGATTCCAGTCTCATATTCTTTCCTCCGCATTATTTTACCTTTTATGGGTTATCCGACGTTTTTCTCTCCACCAACGATTGCTTCATCTGCTCCAGAAGCACCTCGAAACTCTCCCGCAAACGGGCAATGGTTTCACTGTCAGCGTCGTCGATATGAATGCCCACGGTGACAACGACAGGAACGCCCGCCGCGGCCGCCAGAGAAAGCGCCGCATCCCGCGCCCAAAGGTCATCCTTGTGCCCCAATCGGCAAAGCACCGAAGCGCTAGCCGAGCGATGACCGTTCCCGGTAAGGCTTGCCCGGGGCTCCGCCAACGCCACCGCACCGATATGGGGCCGCGTGCCGCCGGTGACGATAGCAACGATATCCTCCCCACAATGCAGAATACGCCCCCTCACCCGATAGGGTAGCGACCCGACAGAAAACGTAGTCATCGAAGCGGTTTTTTTCCCGCCAACCATAAGCCTCTCCCACCCTTCCGAAGAAAATTGGCCCCCGGTGGTCGGCCGCCGCTTCTTCCGAAATCAATCTGTCACTTTTCCCTTAAGAATAATTCTACGCCAATTCCCGGAATCCTGCTTCCCCCGACGAAAAACGAGACTGCCACCCGGATTCAACCTTGTTTCCGCCCTTGCCTGCCAGCAAAACTTCGTGTAGAATAAGCTTGCCGAAGGCCTATCGGGCAAGAATCGATCATTGCCGACTGCCTTCTGCAGGAGAAACAGAACCCCATCGCCGGGAAAGGATGCGAATACTATGCCGCATGAAGCACCGCCTGCCGCACTTCTCCGTTTACTGGGCAATGACACCGCCCAACTTGCCAGTGAGGAAGAACTGCTCGCCCAGGCCGCGAAACGGTTGAACGAACTGACAGAGAAAGAATTTGCCTTCACCGCTCTGAAAGATCGCCACTGCCCGGATGAGGCGGTCATCGCGACGATGGCTGAACTGAAAGAAGCCGTCTTTTTCCGCCGGGAGGACACCGGCTTTTCCGAGGAGGATTTCCGCGTCATCACCGGCTGGCTCACGGAAGCCTGCGCCGCCCTCCTGGCTGCCCGGGGCTTTCCCCCGGAGAAATACCAAGTCTCGGCCGATGCCCTGAACCGGTACTTCCTGGCCGCTTTGCTCGACCTCCAGGCGGGCAACGGCGCCGAAGCCCTTCGCAGCCTTCGCATTCTCGAAAGCTACGGCGACGAGATTTTCCGGGCCTATCCGCACCTTTATTTCTACAAGGGGCTGGCCCGCTACGCCACCGGCGATTACGCGGGCGCCGCCGAAGACATCGGGCGCTCATTGCGGCACGACCCGGAGGACGAGATTGCCCGCTTCCATCTGGGCAACGCCCTCTTTCGCCAGCAGCGCTTCGAGGAAGCGATTGCCGCCTATTCCGAAGCGATGGACCGCCGCCGGGACTTCAAAGAGGCCTTAATTAACTGCGCTCTGGCTGTACGAAAGCTCGGAGACGACGATACGGCCCGGGAAATCGCCGCCAACGAAATCGTCCGCCGGGGTGTTTTTGAGGACGGAACGCTGCAGGAAAGCGCCGACCGCTATGCGCTGGCGATTTCGCCGGAACCGGACATCTACGATATCCCCGTATTCATCAATTCTTACAACCGTCTGGGGGCGCTGCAACAGCTCGTCACCTGGCTGACAACCGCCGGCTACCGCAAAATCTTCATTCTGGACAACGATTCGACGTATCCCCCGCTGCTCGGCTACTACCGGCAGCTCGACGAAGAAAAAGGCGCTGTCCAGGTACTCCGGCTGCGGAAAAATCTGGGACACAAATCCCTCTGGCAAAGCGGCTTGCTGGAGATCATGAAGATCAACACGCCCTATGTCTATACGGATCCGGACATCGTGCCGGCCGACGACTGCCCGCCGGACGTTCTGGCTCATCTGCTGGCCATCCTGCGCAAATACCCCTTCCTGAAAAAGGCCGGCCTGGGGCTGAAAACCGACGACATCACCTATCCCGGCGCCGCCGCGACGCGTCAGGCCGAGGCCCGTTTCTATCTCCACGAGATGGAAGACGGCGTTTATTTCGGCGCCCTCGATACGACGTTTGCCCTCTACCGCAACGTCCGCCACTACAACCTGTACGTTGCCGCCCGCACCACCGGCCCCTTCCTGGCCCGCCACCTGCCCTGGTATTACGACTACGAAAACCTGCCCGAGGACGAACGCTACTACATGGACCGCGCCAACGAATCGGCGACGCTGGTGCGGAAGATGAAGGCAACCACTTCCTGCCCACAAAAGCCCGGACTTGCCATCTGGTGCGACAGGGATCTGGCCAGGGAAATCGTGGAAAAATTCCCCCATACACATGAAATCTTATGCATCATTGACGAAGGGACCGACGGAAAAACAAAAGAAACGATTGCCAATGTACCTGTTGTCCGATTTGAAACCTTCAGGAAAATTCACCTTAAAGAAGTTGACAGTGTGTTTGTTTTGATGAGCAACGGCACGCAACGCATGCGGACGGTAAATCTGCTCCGCTATTACGGGGTCCCCCGCATCGGCCTGCCCCGGCTCCATCGCGCTGTCGATCTGTCTGACAAAGGCATTGTTTGGAATGAAGGGCGGCCATATCTGAGCCAGTTGGAAATCCACATCATGGATTCGTGCAATCTGAACTGCATGGCCTGCATGCATTTCTCCAACCTCTTCGGCAAAGGCTCCCTCTACGATTTCCAGCAGTTCCAGAGTGACTTGGCAGTCTTGTCACAAAAGATTTTCCTGTCGGTTCTATATCTTTTAGGCGGCGAGCCGTTCCTCAATCCTCATCTGCCAGACTATCTGCATGCGGCCAGAAAGAATTTCCCTGACGCTGAAATTGTTTTAGTCACGAACGGCCTCTTGATTCCCCGGCAATCAGCGGCCGTCATCAAGGCCCTCCGGGAAACCGAGACCGCCGTCCAAATCTCTCTGTACGCGCCAACGGCGAAAATAGTCGACAAAATAGATAATCGGCTGAAAGGACAGGGCGTATTTTATGAAATACGCGCTGAGCGACCGGCCTTCATGGCCTTCCTGGGAACAAAGGGGCAAAGCGATCCGGCCATAACCCAGCAGCGATGCCTTAATGCTTTCTGCCGTTATGTGCGAAATGGCCGTCTCTATAAATGCCCGGTTGACGCACTGTCTTATAAATATAGGGAGAAATTTGACGTTGAACTGCCGCCGGCGGAAGGAATTGACATTCGTTCGGCTGATTTTGAGCGTGAATTATCCCTGCTGGACCAACCGGTACAATTATGCCGATATTGTGCGGAAGAACCTCGCGTTTTCCATTGGCAGTCAGCGCCTCATCCGGCAAAAGAAGATTGGTTTGGAAAGGACGTCGTATAGTACCTCCGCTACGATGTGCCAGTTGCCAAGGAACTCATGAGCGTCCGCTCCCTTCAAAGCCACCAGACCTTTCCGGCCGGGATCGGGCTCTTAATATTCAATCGGCCCCCGTCCGCCCGCCCCAAAAACTAGTGTATTCCCTCTTCCCCTCTCATTATCTGCTGCAATCATCATTGTTTTCCCTACACCTGCAAGGAGGAACGTATTGTGCGTATAAGCAAGCAGCAAATACAACGAATAAGGCGAATGCAGGAAAAGCACAGGCCCTTTCTGCAGCGGTGGAAAGAAGCCAATATAATTGCTACCGTTAATTTTGAAATAGAAGATTATGATTTTGCCGACGAGCGCCTTCCAGCCGTTGAAACAATAGATGACGTTGACTATTACTACGACACCATAAGGCAAAAGCCTATACGAATTACACCGGAAGAAACCGTCCGGCAGGAAGTTGTGTCTTTCCTTATCGACAAATCGAACGTCCCCGTACACATGTTAAGGGTTGAGGAATCCCTTGCCCACCATGTTAAAGATTGCTTGGACCGTAGCGATGTAGTTATCATGCGCATGGCTGATGACCATGAATCTGTTGTTCCGCTTGCTGTCATAGAGTGTAAGCGCGAGGAATTGGAACTTGATGATAACATGATAGCGCAAGCCCAAAAGTATGCGGAACAGCTTAAATGCAGTTTTTTCATGCTAACAAATGGCAAAAAAACGCTATGTTTCCATAGGGATGCTGATAATAACGTCCTACGCATCAAAAGTTTCCGGAAATATACGGCTATGCTGAATGAGGAATACACAGAATTGCCTGCAGAAGCCGGATTTGAACGTCGCTCCCTTGATGAAATAAGAACTGACCCCACATATTTTGTTTACGATGTGACTCCGTATGAAATGGGAACTGAAACAGTAGCGCATGAAGAAAAATTGATATTCTGCTCTAATCTTTGGGAATGCCTGCTCGATGATGAGTATGCGCTTGTTCCCTACGAGTATGATATTTTCACTTTGCTGAAGGATTACGGCGTGAGGCGGATATCTTGGGGAAATGCCAGCGGTGGCAGTTTTAACGGCTGTAGATGCCGCTCCTTCCGGATAAGTTACCAGGGTAAAACGAAAATCGTTTCCTTAGCGTTTTCTGATTATACTGCGACCGAGAAGGATCAAAGCAAGACCGGCTTGTTCGTTATCGTTGAAACCAATGGGCGTATTCACTCATCCCTGCAAATTCCCATGGATGCCAAAAACGTCCTTCAAATACATGGCTCTATGTGCAGTATAAATCATACCGGGAAAATTACCGTCGGGGCTACCGGCGCCGGGAAAATATCTGATTTGCGAAGGCTTGTCCAACAGGACTATCCGAAAATCATAGATGGGCAATTATTCAAATTAGGCATTCTGCCCACGAATCGGATTTTACGACTTTGTGATGAAGCGGTATGCGATTTCATCGAAAACATTATCTCCTATACGCTTATCAGAGACGACTACAGAGAGATACGTTTACGTGAGGTAATACCCTAAAACGCCAACATATCCCGGCTTTCATACACACCCGCCATCCGCACCACCGGACTGTTTCGGGCGGGCGAAGCGAGACGGATGAGGTTTCCATGTGGGAGATATCAATTCCCTGATACTGAAAACGCTGCTTCCCCCCGATCATTGTTTTACACTATGTCAAGCGTTTTGTTCAGTAGAAAAAGTCGCAAAAAATCGGATTGAACCCGGACAAATCCCGTAATAGCAAAGTTTTTACCTTTCGCATCCATTTTGCAATTTGTCTTTTTGACTTATTAAGTGAAGCCGGCGTGTCTCAGATAAAGACTTTATCAAAGATGCGTATCCATCATCATTATCCAGTGGCATATTCCCCTCTTCCCCTCACCTTTCTTTTCTGCTACAATAGTTCTGTTTTCATTTCGCATATAGGGAGGTCGTTCTCATGGTTACTTTTTTAATCGCGCTGGCCGCGCTTTGGGGCGGGTACGCGATTTACGGGCGGCTGGTGGACCGGGTTTTTGCCCCGTCCGATGTGACGACGCCGGCGTTCCTGAAAAATGACGGCGTCGATTATCTGCCGCTTCCCACCTGGAAGGTGTTCCTGATCCAGCTCCTCAACATCGCCGGCCTCGGGCCCATCTTCGGCGCCCTGGGCGGCATGCTCTGGGGGCCCTGCGTGTATCTCTGGATTGTCCTGGGGACGGTGTTTGCCGGCGGTGTCCACGACTACCTGTCCGGCATGATTTCCATCCGGGAGGGCGGCAAGAGCATCACCGAGATTGTCGGCAATCATCTGGGCGACACGGCGCTGGCAATCATGCGGGTTTTCCTGGTCATCCTGATGCTGCTGGTGGGGGCGGTCTTTACCACGGGACCGGCCATGCTGCTGGTGAAGCTGACGGGCGTCGGGCTCGTCATCTGGCTGGCCGTGGTGCTGATTTACTACTTCCTGGCCACGGTGCTGCCCATCGACACCATCATCGCCCGCCTTTACCCGCTGTTCGGGCTCTGCCTCATCATCATGGCCGTCGGCATCATGGGCGGTATGCTGCTGGGCATCGGCGGCCACACGATGCCGGAAATGGTGTTGGCGAACCTCCATCCGGCCCAGCCGCAGCTCCCCATTTGGCCGCTGATGTTCATCACCGTGGCCTGCGGCGCCGTGTCGGGTTTCCACGCCACCCAGTCACCGCTCATGGCCCGTTGCCTGAAGGACGAGCGCTATGGCCGGCCGGTGTTCTACGGCGCGATGGTCATGGAGGGTACCATTGCCCTGATTTGGGCGGCGGCCGGCGCGACCTTCTATGATGGTACCGGCGGCCTGGCGGCGGCGATGAAAGCCGCCGGCCCGGGCGGCGCCGTCTATGACATCTGCCTCGGCTACATGGGCGCCGGCCTAGGCGTGACACTGGCCATGCTGGGCGTCGTCGCCTGCCCCATCACCTGCGGCGACACGGCCCTCCGGGCGGCGCGCCTGATGCTGGCGGACTGGTTCCATGTCCGGCAGGACAGCGCCCAAAAGCGGCTCCTGCTGGCGGTGCCGGTGGTGGCCATCAGCGCCATCCTGACGCAGATGGACTTCTCCATCATCTGGCGCTACTTCGCCTGGATGAACCAGGTGCTGGCGGCCATCATCCTCTGGACCGGCGCCGTCTATCTCTGCAAGGCGAAGCCCCACAGCGCCGCCTACCTCATTGCCCTGCTGCCGGCCCTGTTCATGACGGTCGTGACCACGACCTACATTTTGCAGGCAAAAGAGGGCCTGCAGTTGCCGACCTCCATTACGTATCCGGCCGGCATCGTCTTCGCCCTCGCCTGCCTGGGCCTCTATTGTACAAAGAAAGCCTACTGGAACACTGCCGCCCGCTGACGGGAAGAGGCAACGCGGGCCCTCCGGGGGAGCCGGTTTCGCTCCGTCCGGAGGGCCCGGTTTTTTTGCCGGAAACGCCCTCTTTTCCCTCAATCTGTGCTATAATAGCTACATCAACAGAGATTCACGAACCGCGGATATATCCCGGCGTCCGCAGTCATGGCCGGGACGCTTTTCCCCGAAAAAGGAGGGTTTCCCATGTGCAGTTGCTCCGGCGGGGTGAAACTCACCCGGGACAATCTGGATTATTACGAAAAACTCTGGAAAAACCTCTGGCAGCGCCTTCGTCCCGCAGCGGAGACAGCCGAAGAAAAAAGGGAAGATTAACGCAGAAAGGCGGAATTGCTATGCCTATTAAGCCGCAATCGCGAGTGCTCATCGTGGACGATATGCGGGTAAACCGTTTGATTCTCTCGTCGCTCCTGGCCTCCAACGGCGTCCAGTCGGACCTGGTGGAGAGCGGCGAGGAGTGCCTGGCGCTTTGCCGGAAGACAGACTACGACCTCATCCTGCTCGATCACCGGATGCCGGAAAGCGACGGCGTGGATACGCTGGTGCAACTCAAGGAAATCTTCCGCAAGTCCGGCCGGGAGATCCCCGTGGTCTGCCATACCACCGAGGACGCCCGGAAAAACATCAACCTTTACAAGGCAGCCGGCTTTGCCGATGTCCTGATCAAGCCCATCCAGCCCCAGGAGCTCTCCGATAT
This sequence comes from Schwartzia sp. (in: firmicutes), assembly GCA_017444395.1. GTDB lineage: Bacteria > Bacillota > Negativicutes > Selenomonadales > Selenomonadaceae > RGIG3544. The sequence continues at coordinate 48,273 of JAFSWT010000136.1, forward strand.
CCTGATGACCTATCTGCCCGAAGGGAACGCGCCGGACGAGGCGAAGGCCGAAAGCGACCGCGCCCGCACCCGGAAGGAGATTGACAAGCTCCCCGAGTGGGCGCGGGCCATCCCCGGCGTCGATCTGGCGCTGGGCATCGAGAACTGCGAGACGGCGGAGGACTATCTCGATGCGCTGGCCGTCTTTGCCGCCTCCATCACGGAGAAGGCCAACGAGATTGAACGGTATTTGAGCGAAAAAAACTACAACATGTACACCATCAAGGTTCATTCCCTGAAAAGCATGGCCCGGCTGATTGGCGCCGTCCAGCTCTCCGAGCGCGCCGCCGACCTGGAATACGCCGGCAAGCATGACGACATCGCTACCCTGCAGGAAGGGACGCCCCCTCTCCTGAAGGAGTACCGGGCCTACACCGAATTTTTGGCGCGCGCCAACGACTAGGGGGGAATGAACCTCATGCCGCGAAGCATAATCTATATTGAAAGCACCCAGCACCTTATCAATCAGGCCATTGAAAACAAGCTGCGGGAGGCCGGGTTCTTGTTGCATACCGTACCGCCGAACATCGACGCCGTCAATCGCCAGCGCCACACGGCGGACATCATCCTGTACTATCCCGAGCATGGCGACGCCAAGACGGAACTTTTATTGCAGTACCTTGGCGACCTTTGCCGGGACGAGTACAAGTCACTGTGCCTGATTGGCGACAACGCTTTCATTTCCCAAATCCGGGAAACAGAAAAGAATTGGATTGCCTACACCTATATCCGCCCCATCGACATGAATGTCATCTCGGCGAACATGGCGAATCTTTCCGGACTATACGACGAGTTCCGGCGGCAGAAGAAGGTCCTCATCGTCGATGACGACAGCGACTTCCTCACCATCATGTCCCGTTGGCTGAAGAACAGCTACCACGTTGTAGGTGTCACCTCGGGGGAAGATGCCCTGGAGTATCTGGCACAGGAACATCCGGACCTCATCCTTCTGGACTATGATATGCCGGATATGGACGGCTATGAAGTCATGGAACGCATTCGCCGCAGCCCATTGCTGGCCCGTATTCCGCTGATCTTCCTGACCGGCATCAACGACCGGGAAAGCGTCATGCGGATCATCCGCCACAAGCCGGACGGCTATATGCTGAAATCGATGAAGAAGCTGGAAATCCTCGACATGTTGCAGCGGTTCTTCGCCGAGAGCATCCTCTACCGCAAAACCAGCAACCTGGTTGCGAGAGGTTTTTGAGCAAACAAAAAGGGCAGGGGGTTCAATAGCCCCCGCCCTTTCTTTTTACACTATGTAAATCAAATTGCAAAAAACCTTCTCATTCCGCCGCGCTGCTCAGTCAAAGAACGCGGCAATGCCCATGAGCAATCCGGCCTTGCCCATCGTCTTGAGCAGGAAGCCCTCCGGTTTCAAACGCTCGGCGTTCTTAACATTTTCCCGGTCGTTTGTCCCCGTGAGGAAACCCACCGCCAGGTCCTTCGTCGCCGGGTTTTCCCGGATTTTCCGGAGGGTCTGGGCCCCGTTCATCTCCGGCATCTCGTAATCAAGCAGCAGGAGATCCGGCCGTTCCTTTTCCAGATAGCGCAGAGCCTTGGGACCGGAATTCACCGCCGTAACCGCGTAGTCCTTCCGAAGCCAGCGGCTCACCAGTGCCAGAAAATCCTCATCATCATCCACCAGTAAAATAGTGTGACGTTGGCTGGTGACGACGCTGCCCCGGCCCTCCTCCGGCCGGGGTTTCGCCGGGGCGGTTTCCAACCGGGCCAGCGGCTCCTCCAGATCACGGTACAGCGTGAGCATGACCTCCGTTCCCGCTTTTACTGACGCGATATCATGAACCTTGCCGGCGATCTCCATTTCCGCCGCCAAATCCGCCAACTCCTCGGCCCCCACGGAGCGCGCCATGCTCTTCAAGGCGTGGACCTTCGTCGTGTAAGCCTCGTAATCGCCGCTCCGGTAAAGATGCTCGATCTCATCCGCCCGCGTCCGGATGGAAGCGGCGAAAATCGTCAGAGCGTCAAGGTATTCCCGATTGCCGCCGCAAAAGGCCACTCCTTTGTCCGGATGAAGCAACGGGACTTCCGAAAGCCAGGGAGGCAGCGGCGTCATGTCGGCAGAATCGCTTGACACGGCGTAAACCACTTTCTCTGCTGGCAAATGGCGCACCAGCATAGCCTCCAGTTCGTCCACCATGACCGGCTTCGACAGATAATCGGAAAAGCCCAGGGCGACGTATTCGTCCCGCGCCCCGGCCATGGCGTTGGCGGTCAGACAAATAATGGGTATCCGGGCGGCCTTTTCCACGTACAGGGCCTTCAATCGCTCCAGCGTCTCAATGCCGTCCATCTTCGGCATCCGGTGGTCGAGAAACACGAGATCGTATTCGTTTTTGCCGAAGCGCTCCAGGCATTCCTCGCCGCTGTCAGCGGTATCCACCTGGATTTTCGTGCGCTTCAGCAGGCCGGAGATGACAGCGAGATTCATGGGTGCATCGTCCACCACCAGAATCCGGGCCGTAGGGGCGGTGAAACTCTCTTTTTTCCGGGCCTGACGGACTTCGGTCTGCTTCAGCGCCGTGTTGAGGTCACCGATTTCTCTCCACTCCGCCACTTTCTGCCGCAACGAGAAAGAAAAGACCGACCCTTCGCCATAGGTACTCCTGACCTCCAACCGGCTGTCCATGAGGCGCAACAGTTGCTGGGTGATATTGATGCCGAGGCCGGTCCCCTCGATTTTCCGGTTTCTTTCGGCGTCGATGCGGTCAAAGGCATTGAATATCTTATGGATATTCTCCTCCTGGATGCCAACACCGGTATCCTCCACGGAAACGTCGAGGGCAATCTCATCCGTCGCCGTCGGGTGGAACGCCACGGAGAACGTCACGGTGCCCTTTTCCGTATACTTGACGGCATTGGTCAGGAGGTTGGTGATGATCTGCTTGACCCGAAGCTCGTCGCCGACCAGGAGGTGCGGCGTCCGGGGATCGACGCTTACCCGCAGGGCGAGGCCCCGTTCCTCGGCCCGCATCCGGATGAGATTCACCAGGTCATTAACGAGAGAGGCCAGCGCGTATTCCCGGGGCACGATGTCCATCTTGCCCGCTTCAATCTTGCTGAAGTCCAGAATCTCGTTGATAATGCCCAAAAGGCTCAGGCTGGCGGCATGCGCGTTCTCGGCATAGGTCAGGACGCTCTCGTTGCCGCTCTCCCGCAGTATCATCTCGTTCATGCCCAGGATGGCATTGATGGGCGTGCGAATCTCATGGGACATCATCGACAGGAACTCCGACTTGGCGGCATTGGCAGAGTTGGCGGCCACCGCCATATCCTCCAGTTCCTTCGTGGTCTTCTCCAGGAACATGGCCAAACGCTGTTCCAGCGGCGTCGCGCCCTTCCGTCCCAGGCGCTCGGAGGAAAGCACAACCGGCTGCTTTGTCTCCTCGTCGCTCGCCGCTCCCTCCCGAAGGCCGAAGGACACGATGGCCGAGTTGACGACACCGCCGCCCTGCCGGTCCAGCATGATGGCGGTAAACCCCCACATCCAGGCCGTCTGAGGCATGAACATCTGATAGGCGGCAATATCGGTGATGGCCTTTTCCCCCAGGAAACGCACCCGGTTCTCGCAGATGATGAGGACGAGGGCCTGGGGCGCGAAAGCCCGCATGGATTCGGCATACAGCCGGGTCTGCTCAATGAGACGCCGCGGGCTGCCGTAAGAGAGTTTTACGGCATCGCCTTCGTTGACCACGGTGGAAAACTCCAGCGAACCGTCCTCGTTGTAGCCGGACGGCGTTCGCACCACCAGCCGGTCCTTCCGATAGGTGATGAACGGGAACTCCCGGACATTCTCGGTGAAATAGTCGTCGGGCTCCACGCCGAGATATTTACGATAAATCTCAGCGGCCGGAACATGGTCGATGGAGGTGACGCGGTACGGCCCGCTGGTGCCGGTAATCTCCATTTCCTTGCCGATGGGATTCCAGCCCACGTCGTAATTATAGAATAGATGGAGTCCACGGCCGTAGAGAATCAGGACAGCAATGCCATAGCCGCTGGGGGCACCATCCTGGAAACTGCCGCAGAGTCTGGGAGTCTCCCCGCCCGCCTGCGTACCCAGGATCGGCACCTCGCTGCGGTTTTCCTCCGCGATGGCGACGAGGAACGGGTCGAGCTCCTGCGTTACCCCGGCGGAAAACACCAGCACGCCGGCCACATTCTCCCGGGCATGGAGCGCCTGACGGAACTGCTGACCGGCCTCCTGCATGGTCAGCACGCGGCAGTCGTAGTAAAGAAGATCCACCTTCGCCTGCTCCATCAGGAAAAAGGAATGGACACCACAGACGAAGCCGCTCCGGCCCGACCGCGCAAAACCACCCTGGGTAGCGGTAATCCCCACGATCTTGAGGGAAGGCATCACGCCCCGGATACAGGCAATCTTGTCCTGCAGATGAGCCGGATCATCGTCCTGCTCGCTGAAAAGAAGCAGCTTATCCCCTTCACTACGGGCCTCCGGCATATTCTGAATATCCCGCACGTACTCCAATAATTCCTGGGTGTTATTGGTGATGAGTGTTTTCTGAATCATAAGCGCTCTGCCCTCTTCCAAACAGCCCCGTCTCAACCGTCTTGCGGTCGCTCGGCCGATGCTCTCCTTTAGATTTTATCACAAAGAATCGCTGCATTCTATCCTTCCGGCAAAATTTCCTGCGGGTACCGCCGGACTATATTTTTACGCGCTGTACGAAACTTTTCCGTTCCGACCGGTCCGAAGGCAGAAAAAGATAGTGAAAACAAGAAAAAACGCTTGAAAGTTTCCGGCATTTGTTTTATCGTAAAGGGGAAGGGGACACGACCGACCCCCTGACAGCGAAAAAAGGGGCCGATCCCCCAGCGGCCGACGCCGGATTATCCGGACGGCACCGCGAATTTACGAGGAGGTATCATCATGGAAATCATAAAAGAACTTGCGGGCACCTCGCTGACCCTGAAACTCTCCGGACGGCTTGACACGGTTGCCGCCGCGGATTTTGACCGGCAACTCGACGAAATGCTGAACGGCGTGGAAGCGCTCACCCTCGACTGCACCGACCTCGCCTATGTCGCCTCCTCGGGCCTTAGGACCTTCCTGAAGGCGCAGAAGCGGATGAACAAGCAGGGCCACATGGTCCTGCGCCACGTGAACGAAGCCGTCAAAGAAGTCCTGTCCATGACGGGCTTCGACGATCTCCTGACCATAGAGAAATGAGGTGCGGGCCGTATGGCAGACGAACTTCGCGTCGAAGCGGCAGTGGAAAACCTGTCGGCCGTAACTGCCTTCGTGACGGCACCGCTGGCCGTGCTGCACTGCACCCAAAAGGAACGGTTCCAGATTGAGCTCGTGACCGAGGAAATCTTCGTCAACATCGCCAGCTACGCCTATCCGGCGAGTAGCGGCTCCGTTGTCATCGAACGCCGGACCATGACAGACCCGCCCGCCCTCTGCCTGACCTTCCGCGACAGCGGCATCCCCTATGATCCCCTGCAGCAGGAACCCCCCGACCTGACACTGGAACTGAAAGATCGCCCCATCGGCGGTCTCGGCGTATTCCTGGTCCGGGAAATCGTCGATGAGATGCGCTACGAATACCGGGACGGCCAGAATGTCCTGACGCTCACGAAAATCATCCGCCCTGACAGCACTTGACAGGGTGTAAACCCATATTGCCGTCGCTGTCAATCGATTAGTGGCAAAGTCCTTTTTCCACAAAGAAAAAGCCGGAGAAGAAAGCCCCCGCTTTCCTCCCCGGCTTTTTTGCGCCCGAAAGGGCGATATTTTGCTCCCGGTTGTGTCAATCCGCCCCGCCGCCCGTGTAGGCATTGCAGGTCTCGATGACATACTCTGTCTCTTCCTCCGTCATGCCGTTGAACATCGGCAGGCTCAGCACCTCGTCCGCCAGTTGCTCGGCAAACGGGAAATCGCCCCGCCGGTGGCCGAGACGCGTGTAGCACGCCGCCAGATGGGGCGGAATGGGGTAGTGGATGACCGTCTCGATTCCCCGCGCCTTGAGGTAGCGCTGGAAGGCGTCGCGGTCCCGCACCCGGACCACGAACTGGTGCCAGACATGGTCGGCCCCGGGCCGAAGTTCCGGCAGGGAAATCAGGGGATTGGCGATGCCTTCGAGATAGCGCGCCGCGATCCGCCGGCGTTCGTCGATGAGCGCCGGCAGATGGCGCAGCTTTACCCGCAACAGCGCTGCCTGCAGCTCGTCGAGGCGGGAGTTCACGCCCTCGATTTCGTTATGGTACTTCACGGCGCTGCCGTAATTGCGGAGCATCCGCAACTTTTGCGCCAGGGCCTCGTCGTCCGTCACGATGGCGCCGGCGTCGCCGAAGGCGCCCAGATTCTTCGTCGGGTAGAAACTGAAGCAGCCGGCGATGCCGAAGGCGCCCGTCATCGTGCCCTTGAAATGCGCCCCGTGGGACTGGGCGCAATCCTCGATGACGGCGAGGCCGTGCTGCCCGGCCACAGCCCGGACGCCGTCCATATCCGCCGCCTGCCCGTAAAGGTGCACAACCAGGATGGCCCGTGTCTTCGCCGTAACCGCGGCCTCCAACCGGTTCGCGTCGAGGCCGTGGCAATCGTCAGGCTCCACGAAGACCGGCGACGCGCCGTTCTCCGTGATGGCGAGAACGCTGGCGATATACGTATTCGCCGGCACCAGCACCTCGTCGCCGGGGCCGATGCCCAGCGCCCGCACCGACAGCGTCAGCGCGTCGAGGCCGGAGTTCACCCCGACGCAGTACGGCCGCCCGATGTACGCGGCGAATTCCCGCTCGAAGGCCTCGCCCTCTTTGCCCAGGATGTACCAGCCGGAGCGAAGCGCCCGCAGCGCCGCCGCCTCGTACTCCTCCTGATACAGCCGGAACTGCCGGTCCAGCACCGCCAGATCAATTTTCATGGTCCTGCCCCGCAATCTTCAGAAATTCGTCGTAATCCCGGATGTAATCCTTCTCGTCGTAAGGCTCCGATGCCAGCACCAGCAGCACCGCGTCAGGGGAGAAGTCGAACATCTCCCGCCACATGTTGTTGGCGACGTACAGGCCCTCGTAGGGTTTCTCCAGATTCACGACCTTCTTCTCCCGGCCGTTGTCGAGGCGGATCTTGCATTTCCCGTGGATGCAGACCAGGATCTGCTCCAGGGATTTATGGGCGTGATTGCCCCGCACGACGCCCGCCTTCGTGTCGTACATATAGTAGACGCGCTTCACGCGGAACGGGATGTCGTTGAACTCCTCCAGCGCCACCAGCATCCCCCGCTCGTCGCCGTGGGGCTGGAACATATATTTTACAACCTGCAAAAAAACACACCTCCCGCGTCACGCGAGCTTTAGCCGGTAGAAATCATGGACGACGGCCCGGGCTCCGAAGCCTTCCTTCTGGGTGATGAGACCCTCGTTCAGGTATTGTCCGTCCCGTTCGGTGGAAATCCCGAAATCGAAATACTGCCGGTCCGCGTACACTTCGGTAATCAAATGGTCAATGACGCGGTCCAGCGCCCCGGCGGCCCGGCCCTCGTCCGAGTTCGCCATGTACTGCGTATGGACGACGCCGCTGTTTTCAAATATCACGGTCCCCGCTGCCAGCCGCCCGTCCAACTCCCCCACGTAAAGATGAATGTTCCGGGGGAACCGTTCCGCCAAAAGCGCCAGCTCCGTCCCGGTATGGACGGCCTGAAGCTGATGGTACTTTTGCAGCACTTCATTTTCCAAGGCGATGAAGGCGTCGTAGTCACGGCTCTCGCGAACCGTGACGCCGTTCTTTTTCCCTTTGGCGACCATCCAGGCGCGTCCCTTGAAATACTTGTATCGCTCCGGCAGCCAGATGGCGGAGGAAACATCCCGCCGGATAAGCCCGGCGCCGCTGCGGTACAGGGCGTAACGATCCTCTTCCGCCGGATAGGCGGCGTAAATCTGGGGCAGGCACTTATAGATGATCTCCGTGCAGCCGCGTTCCGAAAGGTATTGCTTCAGCGCCGCCACGATTTCCAGCATCAGGGCGGCGGTCATCCGCGAGCCGGTCAGGAACCCGCCGAAGGTGAGCCCGCCGTGGGAAACGACGATTTCCCCGTGGCGGGAGGCGGGCAAAAGCGCCACCAGCCGTTCTTTCTCGTCGAAAAACAGCAGGGAAGCGTCCTCAAACCGGTCCTGATGATACTCCATATAGCCGCGCTGAAAGAAGAAATGCGCGTTTTTCGCCGCGGCGGCGAAGGCGTCCCAAGCGGCGCGATGTTCCGGCGCGTAGGGCTTGATCCCGATCATGGCGTCACCCGTCTTCCGCTTCGGCGTAACCGACGCCGGAAGCGCCCATGCCATTGCCGTTGTAGAAAAGATAAAGCCGGTCCTTATAGCGCACCTGCACCGGATAGCAGGCCATCTCCGCGTCCCAGCCGGCCGCCGATTTCAAAAGTTGCGCCTTATCGTCCCCGTCGAGGCGCGTCCAGTCCGTGCCGTCCTCCGACCGGGCATAGCCGATCACGTATTCCTTGGTGACGAAGTCCCGGGTATAGAACATCTCATAGCCGCCGTCCGCCCGCGGATAGACCTTGGGCCGGCCGATGCGATACTCCTCCGGCGACGTCGTCACGCAGCGGCAGTCGTCCACCGCCGGGATATGCGTCCCGTCCGCCGAGAAGGTGTACCAGATGTCATAAACGGGGTAAGGGACGCCGTGGATGACTCTCCAGTCGTCGATGATGGCGTAGTAGATCCGGTAGCCGTCCCGCTCTTTGAGAACCGTATGGATGCAGCGGCCATAGCGGCCGGTATCCGAACGGTCCATGACCGGCGCCTGGGAATACCGCCGGAAATGGCGGCCGCCGTCGTCGCTGACCGCCAGGCCGGTAAAGGCGTAGAACTTGACGTTGGCGACGTGCTGGAAGCCGACGTAATACAGGCGGAGCTGCCCGCCGTCCTCAATGACATCCCCGAGGATGACGCCGTTATCGTCAAAGCAGCCGGGCGCCCCCAGATCCAGCGCCGGCTCGTCATAAACGGCCACGACCTCGCCGGGATTTTCGGCGGCGACGTCAATCCAGGCGATGCGGCTGGCGCCCTTCGCGTCCCGGATGCCGCCCCAGAGACGGATGACGTCTCCCATGAGCCGGGCGTGGGGCGTCATGAAGCCAGTCACGTCCCAGCCGTGTTTTCCCTCCGGGCAGAAAATCAGGCCCTTCTTTTTCCATTTCATGCCATCAAGTCCTCATATCCCGAAAACGATTTTACTGGAGAGCCGTTCCGCCTTGGCCGGCAGAGCGCGGTAAACCTGCCCCGGGGCGGTATCCTTCATCAGCGCCACCCCGCCGCCGACGAAGCAGTTCTCCGCCACGGTGACATTATCCCCCAGGGCGCTGTTGATGCCCAGAAAGCAATACGGGCCGATATGGCAATACCCCGACACCGCCACATGGGAGGACAGGAACACGTGATCCTCAACGACGGAACGATGCCCGATATGGTTGCCGCTCCACAGGACCACGTCGTTGCCGACGATCACATTCCGTTGCAGGACGTTGTGCTCCAGGATGAAACAGTTGTCGCCGACGCGTACTTTGCTACCGATGAAGGCCCGGGAACTGACATAGGAGACGAGGGTATAGCCCATCGCCTTCATGGTCTGGTACAGGCGGGCCCGGTCGTGATTCAGCCGGCCGTAGGCCATGGCGACGAAAGCCTTGTACCGCGCCGCCGGATAGCGTTCCGGCAGTACCTCCAGCGGCAGTACCGGGCAGCCGTCCAGCTCCTTCAGATCGGGACGCTTTTCCAAAAACGCCCCCTCCGCCGCGAAAGCCCTGACCGTATAGGGGGAGTCCAGGGTGAAATAATCGGCTGCCAACTCCGCCGTTTCCCCAATGCCAATGATTACGATATCACATTCTTTTTCCGGTTTCATGATGATTTCCCCGCCGCGACAAGCCGCAATAAATCGCCTATCGTCCGGCTTTTCACGATCTCTTTTACCGGCACGACCACATCGTAAATTTCATCGATGGCCGCCATGACTGCCATGGCCGCCAGCGAGTCCCAATCCTCTTCCGTTATGGCACGATTATCCGTTATCGTATCTACAGGAATATCGAATATCTCGGCCAATCGTGCGAAAAATTCCGTTGTTTCCAAAAAAACGCCTCCCGTTCCGGCGACTGTCCGGAATCAAATCACCCAGTACGACCGGTCGGGCAGAATCTGCGACCGCCTGACCTGCACCTGATTCAGTTGCGCCAGCTCCTTCAGGGCGGCGGTTTCCCCCGGATAGTCGGCGTCGCCGAGCTCGTCGAACACGATGACGCTGCCCTTGACGCAGTTCTTCAGCACCTGTTCCAGGCAGACCTTTGTCGGCTCATAGAGCGCCAGATCGAAATACGCCAGGGCGACGATGGTTTCCGGATTCTCGGCGAAGTACCGGGGCACCGTCTCGGTGACGTCTCCCTTGACGAACGTCATCTTCTTGATGTTGTACATGGCGTTCTCGTCTTCATGGTACTGGGCCAGCGCGTTCAGGTAGTCACAGTAATCCTCGGACACGGCGTAGCCGCCGCCCTTGATGATATCCGAGCGCTTGTCCGCGTCCCCGATGGAGCTTTCCGGATAGCCCTCGAAGGTGTCGAAGCCCACCAGCCGCCGGGCGTGGTTGTACGGCTCGTGCATGGCGCGCAGGTTCTCCATGACGATGGCGTCCTGCCCCCACCAGAGGCCGAATATCATGATTTTCCCCGGGATGTCCAGGATTTTCCGGTACATCTCGTCCAGGAAGAAGATCTTCGCCAGGGCGGAGCTGCGGATGTAGAGCCCCATATTGGTCAAGAGGTGCTCGTCGGGCAGCGGACGGCGCCGGAACAGATCCAGCAGGTTCTTGCGGACGGCTTTCTTGCGCTCGTCGGTCTTGGAATGAAGCGAGTATCCCCCGCCCACCGTTGCCGTTGTGTCCTTCTTTGATATCAAATCGCTCATGTCTTTCCTCCTATGGTATCCGTATCAGACAGCCGCCCCAGGAATAGCCGACGCCGAAGCCCATCAGCATGACCCGCATGCCGCTTCTCACGGCGCCGCGCTCCAGAGCCCGGGCCAGGGCGATGGGGATGGAGGCGGAAACGGTGTTGCCGGTATCCGCCAGATCGAGGCAGAACTTTTCCGGGGGGATTTTCAGCTTCTTGCGCAAATGCTCCAGCATGAAGGCGTTGGCCTGATGGAACACAAAATAATCGATCTCTTCCATGGCACAGCCGCTCGCTTCCAGAAGCCGCCGCGCCGTCTTTGGCACGGCCCGCAGGGTAAACTGGAAGATTTCCGGTCCGTCCATGAAGAGATGCGGCGAGGCCCCTTCCTCCCGCCGGCCGGCGCGGCCGCGCACGATCAGGTTTTCCGCCCCGGTGCCGTCGGTGCCGAGGACGAAGGGGCCCATCGGCTCGTCCGCCGCCGTATCCTCGCCGGCAATCCAGACGGCGGCGGCGCCGTCCCCGAAGATGGGGCGCGTCGTCTTGTCGTCCGGGGCCAGATATTTCGAATACGTTTCCGCCATGAGCAACAGGACGTTGCGGGCCGTCCCGCTCTCGATAAGCCCCTTAGCGACAGCCAGGCCGTAGAGGAAGCCGGAGCAGCCCTGATTGATGTCCAGCGCCCCCGAGGCAGTGGAGAGCCCCAGCCGCTGTTGCAGCAGGCAGGCGGTGGCGGGCAGGACGTAGTCCGGGCTCTGGCTGCAAAAGAGCAGGAAGTCCGTTTTTTCCCGCAGTGCCGGTGCCCGCCGGAAAAGCCGCTCCGCCGCCCGCGCCGCCAAATCCGAGGCGCACTCGTCCGGGGCGGCGATATGGCGTTGCCGGATGCCGGTCTTGGCATAGATATCCTCCGCCGGCCAGTCCAGCGCCATCTGCCGCACCAGGAATTCGTTGTCCTCGACCGCCGCCGGCAGCTCGCAGGCAATGGCTTTCAGGCAGGCTTTCATCGCGCGTCTCCTTCTGTCCCTGCCGATGGCGGCAGGAAAACCGTGAATTTCTTTAAGAAGCGTTCGAGATAGCCCCGCCGGAAAGCCTCGGTTTCCACCGGAGTCGGATTGAGATTGCCCGGCGCCGGCGTCTCGATGTACTGATGTAATTTCGCCCGGAACTCCGCCGGCCGGACCACCGCCCGGTCAATGTCCTTTTCCAGCGAGGCCCGGTAAGCGGGATCGGTGACGAAGCGGCTCATCGCCGCCTGAAGTTTTTCCGGGGTATCGAACTCGATGCCCAGCGTTTCCTGGCCGATGAGGCTCTCGCCCAGCGCGTCGTCCTGCCGGAGCGTCAGCGGCGCCCGGCCCGCCATGGCGGCAAACTGCATCATCAGCGTCCCGCCGAGGGGATAGGTATTGAGGTACATATCCACCTGCCGCAGCAGCGCGAACAGGTCCTTTCGTTCCGCCGTAAAAAACACCCGGCCCGGGAACTCTGCCATCAGTTCCCTCAGATAGGTATCATCCCCGCGTCCGGCGTACCAGAACTTCACCTGCGGATGACGCGTCAGGCATTCGGCGACGATCCGGTAGTAGGTTTTTTCCTCGTCCATCGTCTTGTAGAGCGCCCCGCCGGAGAAAATGACGAAATCCCCCGGTGTCCTTGGGAACGGGTAGCCCTCGAATTCATGCTCCTGATTGAGGGCCGGATAAAACGGCAGCATCAGCAGCTTTTCCCGGGGAATCTTCCGGTAGGCGGTGGAAACATACGCCCCGTAATTCCGGAACTCCAGGCAGTAATCGAACGCGTTGCGCCCCAGCCAGAAAGCGTGGTCGGTGAGGTTCACCAGATACCGCGTCATCGAACCCGCGAAGTGCATGAAAGCGAGAATGCCGGCGACATCGTAGGGCCAGGTATATAGGAAGCCGGCCCGGGGCCGGTATTGCCGTATGGTCTGGCAAATGGCGGCATACGATGAGAAAAGCGGTTCCTTGGGATACGTGAGAATCGTAGCGCCGTGCCGGCGAAGCACCGCTTCCAGGGTAGGTATACGGTCGCGAACCACCTCGGGGACAAGATAGAGAATATGATACCCTAAAGCGCCCAAGGCCTCCAGATAAATCTGCGCCAACCCCCGAGTATCCAGCCCGAAGGCGTCAAAGAAAAGCACTGTCGCCCGGTCTGGGACCGAATAGCCGAAGTCATTTTCCTTTCCGAGAAACAACGCTGTCTCCTGCAGACAATCCTCCAGAAATTCGTCGGTATATTCCTGATTATAGTGATACAGGAGGCTTGCCAGGGTCATAACACTCCGTAAAGCCCCTTCCCGGTTCCCCTGCTTCATGAGGGCGGCAATATCGCCTTTTTTCCGCCGAATGTCCTGCTCGAAGACATGCCGCTTGCTCTTCAGAGAAAGCGGTGGAACCGTATCGGGGGAGCGCCGGCATTCTGTCAGCGGGCTGAAGACGTCGTCGCTCAAGCCGTAAAGCCGCCGGAGGTCAAAATCCTCGCCGTTCTCCCAATAGGAAAGGCTACGGCCGCTTTTCGTCGTTATGAGATAATCCGCACTCCGCAGGGCAGCGCGGGGAACGGCACCCGCCTTTCGCAGGAACGCCAGCAGAGGAGATTGCGCCTTTCCCCGGCATAGTTCCTGTACCATCGCCGGAAGTCCGCTGCCGTCCTCGTCCACCTCGACGAGCAGGGCGACGGTGTCCCCAGCGTGAAACCGCTCTATGTACTGTGCCAGAACGTGGCGGCAAATTTCCTCGCCGTCCTCCTTCAATGCCGGAGCGAAGAAACAGATGGTCCGCCCCTCCCGCTTCATTGTCTCCAATGCTTTGCCCGGGACCGGCGGCGGGGGCAGGGGATGACTGTCGAGGAACGCGGCGATATCCGTCACCTGCGCCAATTCCCGCACCCGCGCCGACGGCCAGTTCCACCACTGTAGGGACAATAGCTTTTTGACCACATCCGCAGGAAAACGGTACCATACAACCTGCGCTGGATTGCCAGCAACAGCAGCGTAGGGGGGCACGTCCCGCGCCACCACGGCGTCCGGCTGCACCACCGCCCCGCTGCCGACAGCGACGCCCCCCAGAATCGTCACGCCGCTTCCAATCCGCACATCGCTGCCGATGAGGACCTGGCTGGCGTCGCTGCCCCAGATGTCCGGGGCGATTTCCGCCGCCGGCGCGCCGGCTTCCTCTCCGTCCAGGCAAATCGTCACATCCTTCTCAAGGACGGAATAGTTCCCGATCAGGACGCTGCCCGCCGCCCGGCAAAGGCGCACCGTGGCCCCCAATACCCGGGAGCCGCGGCCCACCGTCAGCAGGCGGGGAAGGCCCGGCGGCGAGAAGCTCCGCGTCTTTTCCTCGTCGGGGATTTCCAGTTGTACCGGTATATTCATAGAGTGTCCGTATCCTTTTCGTTTCCCGGCAAACGCCGGAACATGATTGATGACTGGAAACAGTATAATAGAAATATAGGGAAAAAGCAATGGGGAAAGCCGCCCGCCGGGGTAATCCACCCGCTATGCCCCGTCGTCTCCCGCCGCTACAGGGCGCCTGCTTTTTTCCGCCGGGTGATTGCCGCCGGGGGAAAAACATGATATAATGGCGGCAAAGGATGATTTGCCGGCTCTAAGGAATGAGGTGCGTAACATGAGCATGATAGGATCCGTTGGCAGCGGGAGCCCTTACGGGGGCAATTACGAGTGGAACAACCGGAACAACGCCTATGGCGGCACAGAGCCCTACGAAAACGAGGGCGCTTATGGCCCCCAGACGGCGGATGGCGACAAGCAGGGGCCGATCCTGAACTCCGGCTCGACGGAGAAAGCGCCGGGGCGGCGGTCGTCGCCGGCCGAGTGCCAGACCTGCAAAAACCGGAAATATCAGGACGGCTCGGACGAGATGGTCTCCTTCAAGGCGGCCGGTCATATCGCGCCGGGCAACGCCGCGGCGGTGGTGATGGGGCATGAGCAGGAGCACGTGTCCAACGCTTACCAGAAGGCGAAGGCAGGCAACGGCGAAGTCCTCCGCGCGTCGGTGCGGCTCAAAACTGATGTCTGTCCCGAATGCGGCCGGACCTTCATCTCCGGTGGTGAGACCACAACACAGATTCGTTACTATAACGAAACGAACCCCTATCAGAAGGACATGAAGGAATCGGATGCCGACAACAAATATCGCGGCGCGAACGTCGATATCGAGGCCGGTTGAAGAAGAAGGCGCTTTCCCTTGCGGAGAGCGCCTTTTCTCGTTTTTCTCCCCCGTTATGTGCCTAAAACAAAATTCTATAACGCGAACGAAAAATCCATGTGTAACGCCGCAAATCCAGCGTTACAAAAACCGCAAAAAATCACCGGCCCGCGCAAAGCAGACCGGTGATTTTTTGTCGTTCGTTCGGCGATGCCGATATGCCTTATTTGAAATAACGATCCAGCAGTCCCTTGAAGCCGCAGCCGTGACGGGCCTCGTCCTTCGCCATCTCGTGAACGGTGTCGTGGATGGCGTCCAGACCTTTCTCCTTCGCCAGCTTCGCCAGCTCCATCTTGCCGGCGCAGGCGCCGTGCTCGGCGTCTACCCGCATGGCGAGGTTCTTCTTCGTGCTGTCGGTCAGGACTTCACCCAGCAGCTCCGCGAACTTCGCGGCGTGCTCCGCCTCCTCGAAGGCGTACCGCTTGAACGCCTCGGCCACCTCGGGATAGCCCTCCCGGTCCGCCACCCGGCTCATGGCCAGGTACATGCCTACCTCGGAGCATTCACCGGTGAAGTTCATGCGCAGCCCCTCGAGGATCTTCTCATCGACGTCCTTGGCAACGCCCACGACGTGTTCCGTCGCGAAGGTCAGGTCGCCCGACTGCTCGTTGAACTTCGACGCCGGCGCCTTGCAGACCGGACACTTTTCCGGTGGCTGATCGCCCTCATGGACATACCCGCAGACGCTGCAAACCCATTTTTTCATTGTGAATTCCTCCTTTTTCCTAAACGATAGAAATGCGGTATCTACCTATGAATTATACAAGCCGGTGGCTGTTTCCACAAGAGGGAGCGCAAAAAAAGGGAGACGGTTCGGATCGTTCACCTTTTCCGTCCCCCCCGGTCTCCCCCCGATGGTTCCCTTGTCACTCCAGCCGCGTATCCTTCCGGGACGCCCGGCGGACCGCCTTCTCCAGTAGCCGTGTCACCGTGAGGATATCTTCCATCTTCGCCGACTCGTTGGGATTGTGGCTCAAACCGTCCTTGCAGGGGATGAAAAGCATTCCCGCCGGCACCCGCTCCGCCCAGTGCATGGCGTCGTGACCGGCGCCGCTGGGCATCCGCCGGTAGGAGCAGCCGCTCTCCCGGGCAATCTCTTCCAGAAAGTCCAGCACCTTCGGCGAAATGGCCACCGGCCGCTCATCGGAGATGGGCTCAATGTCGACGGCAACGCCCCGGCGCTCCCCGATTTCCCGGACCCGCCGCTGCAGTCGCTTCGCCACCCGGGCCTTGACATCATCATCGATGCTGCGAATATCGACCCCCAGCGTCGCGGTGCCGGGAATGACGTTCATCACCCCCGGCTCGATTTGCAACATCCCCACCGTTGCCACCGCCGGCGGATCGTTCTCGGCCTGCGCCAGCACCTCCGCCGCCAGGACGATCTCGGCGGCGGCGCAGGCAGCGTCATGGCGAAGCGCCATCGGCGTCGCCCCGCTGTGGTCGGCGCTGCCCGTCAGCCGCACCCGGAACCGCGTCGGCGCCGCGATGCCGGTGACGAGGCCGATTTCCTTCCCCTCATGCTCCAGCACCTTGCCCTGCTCTATATGCACCTCGAAAAACGCCTTCACCGGCCCGGGATGAAGCGGCTTTCCCAGCGCCTCGGGCTCGAGGCCCCGCGCCGTCATCGCCTTGTAGAGCGATATGCCGTCCTTGTCCCGGTAGCGATGCGCCTCCTCCACGGTCAGTTCGCCCAGCATAGCCCGGCTGCCCAGCGTCGCCGCCCCGAAGCGGCTTGACTCCTCGCAGAGGAAGAGCACGACCTCCAGCGGATGCTCCGGCCGGAATCCATCCTCGTTGAGGCTCCGCGCCGTCTCGATGGCCGCCAGGATGCCCAGGACGCCGTCGAAATTGCCACCCCCGGGCACACTGTCGGCATGGGAACCGAACAGCACCACCGGAAGCGCCGGATCGGTGCCTTCCATCCGCCCGATGACATTGCCGAAAGCGTCCTCCCGCAGCGCCAATCCCGCCTCCTGCATCAGCCTCATCAGATACGTCCGCCCCTGCCAGTCAGCATCGGTAAAAGCCAGCCGGTAAATGCCGGGGCCTCCCTCCCCGGGGGCGGAAATCCCCCTCATATGCGCGAACTGCGCCTCCAAACGCGCTCTGTCAATCATGCGCCCACCTCCCGTAATCTCTTTCAATTGTAGTGCTTCCGCCGGGACAAAGCAACTCAAAAATCGGGAAAAATCTCATAATAATATTGTATACATGCGCCGCGAACAGTTGACAAGCGCCGGCAGCGGCCCTATAGTATATGGGATATCATTACCGGCGCCCGAAAAGCGCCTATTCTTTTGTCGTAAGGAGGTTTTCTTATGCTTGAACTCATGATGGTCACCGCGGTGGTGATCGTGTGCGCCGTCATCTACCTGCTGGTGAAGGGCCACGAGGCCCGGGTGGTCCTGATTGGCGCCGGTCTCCTGATGGCCTGCATCGGCGGCATGCCCAGGGCAGCCCTCGACGCCTTCGCCAAGAGCATGACGAACGCCGGCCTCATCAAGGCCGTCTGCTCCTGCATGGGCTTCGCCATGGTCATGCGCTTCACGGGCTGCGACAAGCACCTCATCAACGCCATGGCCAACGTCATCTCGAAGGTCCGTCCGCTGTTGATCCCGGGCGCCGTGCTGGGGACGTTCCTGGTGAACATCGCCCTGCCCAGCGCCGCCGGCACCGCGGCCGCCGCCGGCGCCATCTTCATCCCGCTCCTCATGGGCGCCGGCATCCATCCGGCCCTGGCCGCCGCCGCCGTGAAATGCGGCACCTACGGCAGCATGCTGAACCCCGGCCTCGCCCATAACCCCTTCGTGGCGAAAATCGCCGACGTCGATGTCATGGAGGTCATCGGCTTCCACTACGCCGCCAACTTCGCCTCCCTGTTCACCGCCATGATCGCCATCACCGTCGTGGCCTACGTGCTGAAAGAGGACAAGGACTACGTGGCCGAAGGCCTGGAAATCGAGAAGGACTTCCGGGTCAACTACCTGTACGCCCTGATGCCGGCGCTGCCCATCGTCATCCTGATGCTGGGCGCGACAAAGCTCGTCCCCGCCCTCAAGATGGAAGTGCCTCACGCCATGATCATCGGCACCCTGATTTCCCTGGTCGTCACCCGGACGAAGCCCGCCGACATCGGCAAGGCGTTCTTTGACGGCATGGGCGCCGCCTACGGCTCCATCATCGGCATCATCATCGCCGCCGGTGTCTTCGTCTCCGGCCTCACCGCCACCGGCCTCGTCAAGGCCTTCATCGCCGCCATGCTGAACAACCCGGCCATCGTGAAGCTCTGCGCCGCCGTCGGCCCGTTCCTGCTGGGCTTTTTGACCGGCTCCGGCGACGCCGCCACCTTCGCCTTCAACGAGGCCGTCACCCCTCACGCGCCGGAGTTCGGCATGTCCATCGTCCAGATGGGCTCGATGGCGACGCTGGGCGGCACCCTGGGCCGCACCATCTCGCCGATTGCCGGCGCCACCATCATCTGCGCCGGTTTCGCCGGTGTCAGCCCGGTGGAAATCACCAAGCGCAACGGTATCCCCATCATCCTGGCGCTGATCGTCGGCATGTTCCTGCTGGCGCAGGGCTGAAACCCGAACCACGCGGAAAAACCGCAAGGGCCGCCGCCCGCCATTTACGGCGCGGGCGACGGCCCTTTTTCTTGCCCCCGGACGGAAAGATATGGTATCATTTAGCTGGCAACGAAGCCAAAACACCTGCAGGGAGGTTTTGCCATGTCTCAGAAATTCAATATTCCCATCACCCGCCGCGCCTTCATGAAAATGGCCGCCGCCGCTGCCGGCAGCCTGGCCGCGGCGCCGCTGCTTCCCACGGCCGCCGCCGGCCCGATGTCCGGCAACACCGGCGATACGATTTCCTACGCCGGAAAAGACATTCCCGTACTCTTCCGGGCAGACTGCTGCGTCGTGGGCGGCGGCCCCTCCGGCACCGCTGCCGCCGTCAGCGCCGCCCAAAGCGGCCTTGCCACCGTGCTCATCGAGCGCGGCATCGCCCTGGGCGGGCTGGGGACCCTGGGCTGCGTGCTGCCCTTCATGGACCCGCTGGCCCCCGGCTGCGACACCCCCTATACGAAAAAGCTCAAGGAACGGATGCGCCGCCACGGCATCGAAATGGAGGACGGCGTGACCCGGCAGGGCTGGATCAATCCCGAGGTCTTGTCGCTGGTCCTGGACGAGTTCTGCGACGAGGCCGG
This sequence comes from Schwartzia sp. (in: firmicutes), assembly GCA_017444395.1. GTDB lineage: Bacteria > Bacillota > Negativicutes > Selenomonadales > Selenomonadaceae > RGIG3544. The sequence continues at coordinate 67,709 of JAFSWT010000136.1, forward strand.
CGTGTCAATCCTCTACCATACCGTTTTCGTGGACGCCCTGACAGAAGGGCCGCGGATTGACGCCATCGTCGTCCAGACCATTGCCGGGCTGGCCGCCATCACGGCCGGGACCTTCATCGACGCCTCCGGCGACGCCATCCTCGCCCGGACGGCCGGCGTTCCCGCCGAGCGCGGCTACGAGAAGACCGGCAAGAACCAGCCGCTGAGTTTCCGCTTCGAGATCGGCGGCATCGACATCGACCGGGTTTACCAATACGTCAGCGGCGAGCTGGGGGAGGACTGGTGCAAGACGGCGCCGCCTTACTACGAGATCGCCGAGGCCATGGGCCGCAAGCAACGCTACAAGCTGGAGGCCTTCATGCAGCGCGGCGTGGACAGCGGCGAGCTCACGGCGGAGGAGGCCGTCTATATGCAGGGCTTCACCATCATCGGCAAGTCCGGCACCATGTCCATGAACTGCCCCGAGCTGCCGCTGGAATTCAGCGCCACCGACCCCGTCAGCTACAGCCGCGGCGTCAGCTACGGGCGGAAGATGATGCGCCATATCTTCCAGTATCTGCACCGCCACCTGCCGGGCTTCGAGAACGCCTATATCAGCCGCGAGGCCACCATGCTGGGGGCGCGGGAGTCCTGGCGCATCCGCGGCCAATATTATCTCGAGGAAAAGGACTACCACGAGCAGAGCCGCTTCCCCGACGCCGTGGCCCGCACCGCCTGGTTCATCGACGCCCACGGCGAGAAAATCAGCGAAAAACTGCCGAAGGGCGGCTTCTACGAGATACCCTACCGCTCATTGGTGACGGACGAGATCGAAAACCTCCTCGTGACCGGCCGCTCCATCAGTGCCAGCTTCATCCTGCAAGCCTCCATGCGCATCCAGCCCACCTGCATGAGCATCGGCGAGGCCGCCGGCATCGCCGCCGCCTGGGCGAAAAACGAGGGGATTCCCGTCAACGCCGTGGCCTGGAACGAGATCCCGGAGAAAACGCGCAGCTACGTCAGCCGGGGATAATAAACCGGCTGAAAGGAACTTACCGGGGCAAACCGGCGGCGACAACGCCTGTGACGCCCCGGATACTTATATCGTAACTCTTTTTCGTAACAATTCCTGATATGAGAACGCCATTTTTCCGAAAAGGAGACACCTCATCATGCAGCTTGACAAGGAAATTTTACAGCATGTCAATCAGATGAAAGAGGCCCTTGTCGCCCGGCGGCGGGACCTGCACCGGCACCCGGAGCCGGGGTGGACGGAGTTTCGCACGGCGGCGCTGGCGGCGGCAGAGCTGGAACGCCTCGGCTACGAGGTGAAAACGGGGGAGGATGCCGTGGCCCGCGGCTCGATGATGGGCCTGCCCCCGGAAAATGTCCTGCGGGAAGCCCAGGCCCGGGCCATCCGCGAGGGGGCGCCGGAAACATGGGTAAACCGCATGACCGGCGGCCTCACCGGCGTCGTGGCGACGATGCGCTTTGACCGCCCCGGCCCCGTCGTCGGCCTGCGCTTTGACATGGACGCCAACGACGTCAGCGAGACGACCGACGCGGACCACGTTCCCAACCAACAGGGCTTCGCCAGCCTCCATCCGGGCGCCATGCACGCCTGCGGCCATGACGGCCACACCACCGTTGGCCTCGCGGTGGCGGAAATCCTGGCCGGGCTCCGGGACCGGCTCGCCGGCACCGTGAAGCTCGTCTTCCAGCCGGCGGA
>JAFSWT010000137.1 GCA_017444395.1 Schwartzia sp. (in: firmicutes)
CAGAGGATTGCTTAAACATTGGTATGTAGACCGAAATCGGAAACAGCGAGGGGTGCAGTGGCAATTCACTACTGCAGAAGCGAGAATCAAACTCGCGCACCTTTACCCCATAATCAACATTTAGATGTTACACGGTACTAGTATGCATAAAAAAGCCCGTCGCCCAAAAAGCGGCGGGCTTTTTTATACATCCCGGAAAAGTGAATGCAAGATAAATCTTGACACCCTTCCGGCTATACTTTATATTTTTTTTTAGGTGAATGATTCGACTTTTCATTCTTACAGACAGATTATTTGAACGGGAGGGGGACGAGTGATGAAAAGGGCCTGGAGGATTTTGGCGACGCTTTTCGGCGTGGCTGTCCTGGCGGCGGCGCTGGGGTGCGGGGGTGGCGCCCCGCCGGAGAAGAAGGCGGAAAGTACGCAGGATTTTGCCGTGCTGACAGACGATCTGGGGCGCAAGGTGACGCTGGCGAAGAAGCCGTCGCGCATCGTGGTGACCTCGGCTTCGTTCCTGGAGCCGCTGCACGCGGTGGGCGGCGACGTGGTGGGACGGCCGGACTCGAAGTCGCTGCCGGACTGGGCGAAGGACCGGACGAGCATCGGCCGGGTCTATAACGTGGATCTGGAGAAGCTGCTTTCCTGCGCCCCTGATCTCGTGATCGCCAACAAGGGCATGAATGAGAAGTTGCTGCAAACCCTGGAGATCAACCAGATCCCCTGCCTCATCGTCGATATGAAGAACTACGATGAGGTGAAGAACGAGGTCCGGCTCTTCGCTCAGGTCACGGGGGAGAAGGAGAAGGGGGACGCGCTGATCAGGGATATGGACGACAAGATCAAGGCCATCCAGGACCGCATCCCGAAGGAGAAGCGGCGCGTGGCCATCCTGCACAGCACCACCCAGGGGCTGAACGTGCAACTGGAGACAAGCATCGCGGGCTCGACGGCGAAAATGCTGGGCTTCGTCAATGTGGCGTCAGGCATGACGGCGCTGGAGAACAATCCCGACGCCGCCCCGTACAGCATCGAGACATTGGTGGCCCAGAATCCCGAGATCATCTTCGTCACCAGCATGGGCAAGATCGACGAGGTGAAGCGCGGCATGGAGGAAACCATCGCGTCGAACCCGGCCTGGCAGACGATTCCCGCCGTGAAGAACGGGAAGATGTTTTATCTCTCGCAGGAGAATTTCCTCCTGAGCCCCGGTATCCGGTATCCGGCGGCGGTGGAGGAGATGGCGAAGCTGATATATCCGATGCTTAACGAGCGCTAAGACTCCCGCCTCGAAGGCGGGAGATAAGCGCTCGTAAAGCCCTGGGTAAATTCGACTAAATCCAGTGGGAGTCAAAAACTCCCACTGGATAAGTCTCATTTTATCCAAATCTGTTTTGATAGAGAAGGCGGGTTTTTATGAAGGATATCAAGATCATCTATCTGACGAACGACAGCCGCCGTTACGCCGGCATGAAGAACGCCTGCCTGGCGTTGCAGGAGGAGGGCCGCATTTCCGATCTCTGCCTGGCGGTGAAGCTGGAAAGCTCCAGCGAGTGGGACTACGTCTGGGAGCGGAAGTTCGGCGGCAGCAGCCTGGTGGTGGCGCGGTTCTTCAACAACGTCACGAAGTCCGCGTTCTGGGACGCCTGCCGGGCTTTCCTGAAAGCGCGGAACATCCCGTATTTTCTCGACGCGGTGGAGGCGGCGGACGAGCCGGGCGAGGGCGTCGATCCCGCTGTCGCGGCCCGGCTGAAAGGCTACACATTCTACGGCGGGGCCGAGAATTTCCGCGGCTTCTGGCTCTACGCGTCCTCCCTCAGCGATGATTCCCTGCCGGCGCCGGAGGAGCCGAAGCCGCGCTGCTGGGCGGGCATTTACCATCCCGATATCCCCGAGGGCTGCACCACCGACCTGGCCGCCTATCAGGCGAAGTTCTGCCAGCCGGACCGGCCGACGGTGGGCCTGCTGTTTTACCGCGACGAATGGATCTGGGACGACCTCGCCGGCCCGGCGGCCTTCATCCGCGAGCTGGACCGGCAGGGTTGCAACGCCGTCGCCGTGTTCACGAACCAGCTCCCCGATGAGAAGCTGGGCATGCCGAGCTTCCGCAAGGTCTTTGCCGATTTCTTCACCCGGGACGGCCAAACGGTCATTGATGTGCTGGTCAGTACGATGAAGTTTTCCCAGGTGGGCAACGGCAGCCTGACGGTGGACGAGCTCCGAACCCTCGGCGTCCCCATCCTGACCGCCTATACGCTGCTGACCACGGCTGAGGACTGGCAGAAGAACCCCGAGGGTCTGAATGCCATCGAGACATCCATCGCCGCCGCGCTGCCGGAACTGGACGGCGCCCTTCACGGCGTGCCCATCGCCGGACGGAATGTGCTGCCCGATGGGGCGGTGGAGTATGTGCCGCTGGAAGAGCGGATTACGGCGATGGTGGAAAAGGCGCGGGCCTGGGCGCGGCTCCGCCGGCTGAAGAACGAAGACAAGAAAATCGCGCTGATTTTCCATAACTACCCGCCGAAGAATTACAACATCGGCAGCGCCTCGGGCCTCGACAGCATGGAGAGCGCCCGGCGGCTTTTGGCCCGCCTGAAGGCGGACGGGTATGCCATTGATTTCCTGCCGGAGACGGCGGATGAGCTGATCCGGATGATGACCTCCCACGCCACCAACGACCTCTCGCTGCTGACCGACGCCCAGGCCGATGCGTGCCAGAAGCTCCCGGCGAAGGACTACGCGGCGTTCTTCGGCACGTTGCCGGAAGAAGCGCGGCAGCAGATGATCGATCAGTGGGGCGAGCCGCCGGGCAGCATCATGCTCTCCGACGAGGGCAATATCCTGGTGCCGGGCACCATGAACGGCAATGTCTTCATGACGGTGCAGCCGGCGCGCCAGTACGGCATGGACCCGTCGCGGGCCTACCATGACACGTCCATTGCCCCGACGCATCAGTATCTGGCTTTCTACTACTGGTTGCGGGAGGTGTTCCACGCCGACGCGATCATCCATCTCGGCACCCACGGCAACGTCGAATGGCTGCCGGGCAAGGCGGTGGGCCTCGACCGGGCCAGTTACTCCGATATCGCTCTCGGCTATTTGCCGAACATTTACCCGTATCTGATGACGATTTCCGGCGAGGGCATCATCGCCAAGCGCCGCGCCTCGGGCTGCCTCATCGGCTACCTGCCGGCTCCCGTGGCTGAGGCCGGCGTCTTCGACGAGCTGGCGGAGCTGGAAAAGATGGTGGACGAGTACAGCACCATCCCCAACAAGGACGGCGAGCAGGCGGCGGCGCTGGAGGAGAAGATCCGCCAGCTGGCAAAGGAAGCGAAACTCGACGAATCCGTAGCGGACGACGCGGCCCGGCCCTTCGCCGAATACCTGGCGGAGCTGCACGAGCAAATTGAGGACATCAAGGACAGCGAGGTCCATGTCGGCCTGCACGTGCTCGGCGAACCGCCCGCCGGGGATATTCTGGTGGGCGAGGTCATGCACCTGCTGCGCCTGTCAAACGGGAAAATCCCCGCCCTGTACGACCTCTGGGCGGAAAAATACGGCCTTGTCTTTGACGACCTGCTGAAAGCGCCGTCGGCGCCCTGCGAGGCGCTGGGCACGCGAAACAGCGTTGCGGCGGAACGGGTGCGAACCGAGAGCCGGGCCTTTGTCGCCGCCATCGCGGACAAGGGCTTCACCGGAGAGGCGGCAAAGGCCGCGACGGAAACCCCCGAAGCGGCGGACGGGCCGGCGGAATGGAAGGAAAAGCTCGCGTTGCTGGCCGCGTATATCGTGGAAGAGATTTACCCGCGGCTCATGAAGACATCGGACGAGCTCACCCATACGATGGCGGCACTCTCCGGCGGTTATGTCCCGCCGGGGCCGTCGGGCTCGCCCAGCGCCGGCGGCGTCGATCTGCTGCCCTCGGGGCGGAACTTCTACGGCGCCGACCCGCGGGGGCTGCCATCCCAGGCGGGCTGGCTGACCGGCACGAAGCTCGGCGACCGCATGATTGAGAAGTATATCAGCGACCAGGGCCATTACCCGGAGAACATCGGTATGGTGCTCTGGTCGGGGCCGAACATGCGCAGCAGCGGCCAGGACATCGCCGAGTTCCTGTACCTCCTGGGCGTGCGTCCCGTCTGGCAGAAAGGGAGCCTGCGGGTCACCGGCGTCGAAGTCATCCCGCTGGCCGAACTCAAGCGCCCACGCATCGACGTGACGGCGCGTATCAGCGGCCTGTTCCGCGACACGTTGCCGCAGTTGGCCGAGCTCATGGACAGCGCGGTGTTGGCGGTGGCGGCCCTCGACGAGGCCGATGAGGACAACTTCGTGCGCAAACACATCCGCGCCGACAGCGCTCTGCTACAGCAGGACGGCGCCGATGCCGACGACGCCTGGCGAAGCGCCGCTTTCCGTGTCTTCGGCGACGCCCCCGGCACTTACGGCTCCGGCATCAACCTCGTGCTTGACGCCAAGAACTGGGAGTCGGAGAAGGATCTGGCCGACGTCTATGTACGCTGGGGCGGTCACGCCTTCGGCGGCGGCCGGCGCGGCGTCTATCAGCCGGAGCTGTTCAGGAAGCGTCTCGCCGGCATGGAGCTGACGGTGAAAAACGAGGAAAACCACGACATGAACATCCTGAGCTCCGACGACTACAACGGCTTCCACGGCGGCATGATCGCCGCGGTCAAGAGCTTTGGCGGCAAGGAGCCCACGTCCTACGTCGGCGACAGCGCCAACCGGGGCGCGCCTAAGGTGCGGACGGTGGCCGAGGAAATGAAGCGCGTGGTGCGGGCCGAATCGCTGAACCCGAAGTACATCGAGGGTTTGATGCAGCACGGCTACAAGGGTGCCATGGACATGGCGAACCGCCTGAACATCAGCTTCCAGTGGGACGCCACCTCCAACGTGATGGAGGACTGGATGTATGATGATTACGCGCAGAAGTACGCCTTCGATCCGAAGGTGCAGCAGTGGATGAAGAAAGTGAACCCGTGGGCGCTCCAGAACATCGCCGAGACATTGCTCGAAGCGGAGCAGCGGCAGATGTGGAACGCCGATGACGAGATGAAGGAAAAGCTGCAGGAGCTGTACCTTTCCATCGAGGGTGAGCTTGAGGACGACGACGAATAAAGGGAGGACAAAAAACATGAAGCGACAGGGGACATTTCCGTTTACCGCCATCATCGGGCAGGAGGACATGAAAAAGGCGCTGGTGCTGAACGTGGTGAATCCGCGTCTCGGCGGCGTGCTGATCCAGGGCGAGAAAGGCACCGCGAAATCGACGGCGGTGCGCGCGCTGGCCGACCTTTTGCCGCCGCGTCTCTGCATCGCGGGCTGCCGTTTCCACGACGACCCGAAGGATCCGGCGAACTGGTGCGACGAGTGCCATGAGAAATACGACCATGCCGAGCCGCCGGTGGAGGAACTGCCGATGAAGGTGGTGGAGCTGCCGGTCAGCGCCACCGAGGACCGCGTCGTCGGCACCCTCGACATCGAGGCCGCCATCAAGGAAGGCAAACGTTCCTTTGAGACCGGCATCCTCGCCGACGCCAACCGCAATATGCTCTATGTCGATGAAATCAACCTGCTCGACGACCACGTGGTGGACGTGCTGCTGGACTCCGCCGCCATGGGCGTCAATACCGTCGAGCGCGAGGGCATTTCCTACTCGCACCCGGCCCGGTTCTCCCTGGTGGGCACCATGAACCCCGAGGAAGGCGACATCCGGCCGCAGCTTCTCGACCGCTTCGCGCTGTCCGTCTATGTCGCCGGGGAAAAGGACCTCGACCGCCGGGCCGAGGTCATCAAGCGCCGCCTCGCCTACGAGGACGACGCCGAATCCTTCATCCGCCAGTGGGACGAGGAGCAGAAGAACGAAGTGCACCGCATCCAGCGCGCCATGAAGCTGTTGCCGCAGGTCACCGCCGCCAATGACATCCTGCGGCTGGCGGCGCAGATTTCCATCGCCCTCGAGGTGGACGGCCACCGGGCCGACATCACCCTGATCAAGACCGCCGAGACATTGGCGGCGGTGGACGGGCGTACCGAGGTCACCCGGGACGACCTGCGGACGGCGGCCCGTCTGGCACTGCCGCACCGCATGCGGCGCCGCCCCTTCGAGGAACAGAAACTCGACTGGGAGACGGTGGATAAGGTGATCGGCGCATGAAACGGCTGGGCTACCCCTTCGCCGCCGTCTGCGGTCTGGACAAGGCGAAGGAGGCCGTGACGCTGGCTCTCGTCAATCCGCGCACCGGCGGGCTGTTGGTCAGCGGCGGCAAGGGAACGGGAAAATCGACATTGGTGCGCGGCGCCCGGGAGCTTGTCGAATCCCCCTGGGCGGAGGCCCCGGTCAGCATCACCGAGGACCGGCTGTTCGGCTCCATCGACGCCGAAGCGGCGGTGAAGTACGGCCAGCGCCGGCTCCAGCCGGGGCTGGTGGACGAGGTGAGCGGCGGCATTCTCTACATCGACGACGCGAACCTGTTGCGGGACGACATCCTGGCGGCCATCCTTTCCATCCGCGAGGCGGGCGGCTACCGGCTGGAACGCGACGGCCTTTCTGACTGGCGGGATACGAACTACACGGTACTGGCGGTGATGACGCCGGAAAGCGGCACCCTCGCCCCGGCCGCCCTCGACCGTTTCGGCCTCTTCGTTTCGGTGGAGGAGGAGACGGACGAGGACAAGCGGGCAGACATCACCCGCCGCGTGCTGGAATATGAGAACGACGGTGCCGCCTTCCGGGCCCGCTGGGCGGAGGAAACGAAGGCGCTGACGCGGAAAATCACGGCGGCCCGCGACCTGCTGCCGACGGTGGAAGTCTCCGACGCCATGATCCGCCTCGCCTCCGTCTATACGATGAAAGCGAACACCGCCGGCCATCGGGCCGACATCTTCCTGATCGAAGCGGCCCGGGCCTGGGCGGCGCTGGCCGGACGCGCCTACGTCTCGCCGAAGGATCTGGAGCACGCGGCCGAGTTCGTGCTGCCGCACCGGATGCGCGAGATTCCGCCGGCGGAGCAGCCGGAGCCGGCCGATACGCAGGCGCCGCCGGAGACGCCGGAGCAGCAACCGCCACCACCGTCGCCGCCGGACGAGGAACTGTTCTCGCAGCCGGACGCCCCGGCCCCGGAGGAAACCGAGACCGAGGCCCACGAGGGCAACCCCGAGGACCGGCAGGAAGACGAATCCATGACGAATCCGAACGCCTCCAGCGGCGACCGCGTGGATGCCGCCGATATGCGCGTGAAGCTGCCGCCCGTCTGGATTGAGCCGGTGAAAGGGCGGCAGAAGAAAAGCGGCAGTGGCAAGCGCAGCGCCACCCGCAGCGACGAACGGCAGGGCCGCTACGTCCGGGCCGAGCTGCCGCGCACGAAGACTGCCGACATCGCCTTCGACGCCACCCTGCGCGCCGCCGCGCCGTATCAGAAATGGCGCGACAAGAAGGGCCTGGCCCTGGCCATCCAGAGCGAGGACATTCGCAGCAAAGTCCGGGAGAAGCGTACCGGCAACATCTTCCTCTTCGCTGTGGACGCCAGCGGATCCATGGGGGCGCGGGAGCGCATGAAGACCGTCAAGGGCGTGATATTGAAGATCCTGCTCGAAGCCTACCAGAAGCGCGACCGCGTCGGCATGATCGCCTTTCGCAAGAACCAGGCGGAAGTGCTGCTACCGGTCACCAAGAGTGTCGATTTCGCCCAGAAGAAGCTGGCGACGATGCCCACTGGCGGCAAGACACCGCTGGCCAAGGGGCTCTCGAAGGCGGAGGACGTCCTCGACATGCTCTACCGCCAGGACCCGCTGCAGGATCCGGTGCTGATCCTCATCACCGACGGGCGCGCTACCACCCCGCTGGCTGCCGGCGGCGACGCCGTGGCCGAGGCCATGCTCGAAGCGGAGCGCATCGCCAAACGGAACCTGCCCGTCGCCGTCATCGACACCGAGAACGGCTTCGTCAAGCTCGGTCTGGCGAAGCGGCTGGCGCAGAAAATGGACGCCGGTTACTTCCGCGTGGACAAGCTCTCCGAGGACAGCCTGCTGCGCGTCTGGCGCAAGATGAGCGGCTGATACAGACCTTAAACAAGCGAATAATACCTAAAAAACCGCCGTCGAAGAAAAGCCAGACGCTTTGCTTCAGCGGCGGTTTTTTTGGTCTGGGTGACGGGGGATTTCTTCCTCCCGGGGCATCACGTCCGAAAAATCGTAAATTTTGGTTGTGATTTCTTCACCGAAAATCCCGAAACCCGCGTTCTCGTTAAGAGAACGCCATTTCGTTTTTAGCGTCAAAAAAATCGGATTCAAAATTTTTGAATCCGATTTTTTGGCGGGCGTCGCCGAAGATGGCCATGAAACCACGCCACATCAGTGTTTGCGGTCAATAGCCAAAAAGGGGATTCGCCAAAATTGGAAGGGGTTTAGGAAGAGGGGAGCCGTAAGGAGGTTTTTCGCCTCCCAGAGGGAGGTGGCGAGCTTGCGAGCCGGAGGGAGACCACTGCATGAGAAAGCTATACAAACCGTCACTTCTCGCGTTAACCAGCAGATTTGCTTTTCGCAACTCGAAAGCTCTCGTCGGCCAGTTACTTTACTCTAAAGCCATATCTCACGGCCGCTGGCTCCCCCCTACCCCCCTCCCAGAGGGAGGTGGCGCGAAGCGCCGGAGGGAGACCACTTACCTTCGCTTTGCATGAACCTTTGGGCCTTGACGAACTCCCACACACGGAGTGTTACACCTTCCTGAACTCCGTCCCCGTCACTTCGTACCTTGCCGTCACATCCCCGTTCACGCCGTCGGTGAACAGGACTTCGTAAGTCTCGCTGCCGACGGATTCGATGAAGAGACTGGCACCGGTGTTGGCGGTTAGGCGGAGGTAGCTGCCGCCGTTCATGGTCACCGTTTCCGCCGTGACGCTGCCGTCGTCCTTGAGGTCGTAGAGCATGACTTTGTCGCCGTTGCCGATGTTGCGGATTACGTCCTTGCCGTCACTGCTGCCGAAGTAGAAGGTGTCGGCCGCTTCGACGCCGAAGGCGCCCTTGCCGCCGCCGGTCAGCAGGTCATTGGCGCTGCCGCCGCCGTAGAGGGTGTTGTTGACGCCGTCGCCGCCGGTCAGGGTTTCGGCGGTCTCTCCGGCGCCGGCCAGGAAGTTGTCGCCGCCGTTGGAGCCGGTGACAGCCGTGATGTAGCTGTAGTTCTCGCCCGCCTCGAAGTACCGGCCGTTGTTGCCAAGGTCGATCTTGACGCCGAAGCTGAGACCGGAGATGTCGATGGCGCTGCCGCCGTTCCTGGAGCCGTAGTAGTACTTCGCAACCATGGCGTCGGTGACAACCTCCGTGGAGTTCGCCGCGATCGCCGTCAGGCGCTCGTTGGCACCGGTCGTGCCGTTGCGCAGAACGGTGTGGGCCGCGATGCTGTCGTTGCCGTCCGCCATCTGGAGAACGAGGCTGCCGCTGCCGTTGTTGATGGTCAGCGTGCCAGCGCCGGCCGCCCAGTTGTAAACCGCGCTGGTGCCGTTCGCGAGCGTGCCCTCGTAGAAGAGAACCGCGTCATCCGAAGCGCCGAAGCCGCCGTCGAAGTTCTGGACGGTATCCTTGCCGGTGTAGCGAGCGATACCGAACTCTTCGCGGGAAGCGTTGACCGCCGTGACATTGACGAGGGAGTCGTTGCCGAGACCGCCGGCCAGGGTGTCGCCCGTGCCCGCGTGCATCGTGTCGGCGAGGTCGCCGCCAATGATGGTGTCGGCCGCGTCGTTGTTGGCGCCCGTCAGGACCATCGCTACCTTGACATGATCCTTGGCCGCGTTGATGTTGGAGCCGTAGTCGGTCGCGAACCAGACAGCCTGCGTCGCATTCGCGCCATAGACCGTATCCTGGACATAGACCTGAACGCCGCTGTCGCCCTCGGTCGGGGTGACGTTCGCGTTGAAGGCGCCGTTCTGCGCCGTGACAACGGTGCCGTCCGCCTTGAAGACCGAAGTCGTGCCCTTGAAGGCAGCTTCCAGCAGGCCGCGGCTGCCGTCGGCGCGGACGAACGCCACGTCGTTGGCACCGGCCAGAATATCCTTGTCAGCGATGCTGTAGTTGTTGATGACAACTTCCTGCAGCGCCTGGACAGCCGAGCCGTCGATGATATCGACGCCCTTCGCCGCCGCGGTGATGGTATCGTCGCGGAGCGCGGCGACAACCGTGGAGTTCTTCGCGTTCAGCGTGACTTCGTTGCGGCCGCCGGACTCGGACAGGTCGAAGACATCCTTCTCGCTGCCGCCGATGATGGTGTTGTTCGTGAGGTTACCGCCGATGGTAACGATGTTGTGACCAGTGGAGCCGCCGGTCTCCGTATCGGAAGCGTCGCCAACCAGGTTGACGAAGTTGTAACCGGTGGACTTATCAGTCGCGATGTTGCCGTTGTTGTCCTTACCGAGGACGATGGAGTCGTCGCCGGAACCGCCGACAATCGTGGTGTAGCGGGCGTTGACGAGGTTGATGCTGTCGTCGCCGGTGCCGCCGTTGAACATGGCCTGCTCAGCGGACCACGCGAAGATGGAGTCATCGCCCTTGCCAGCCTTGACGGAGGTGTTGTTGGCGCGGGCAATGTTGCCGCCCCAGCTCTGACCGGCCTGGCTGTCGAAGAAGATGTAGTCGTTACCGGCGCCGAGGTTCAGGACATCCTTCTCGACGTCGCCGTTGGTGAAGAACAGGCTATCAGCCGAGACACCGCCGTTGATGGTGGTCCAGCCGTCGCCGCCAATCAGGCTGACGAGGTTGTTATCCTCAACGAGGGCAACATAGTTGAAGCCGTCGGTGTTGGTGCCTGCCGCCGTGCCGTCGAAGATAAGGGTATCATTGCCGGTGCCGGCATAAATCGTCTCGTAGGTGGCCCGGATACAGATGCTGTCGGCACCGTGGCCAAGGTCCAGGGAGTGGCCGGTGCCGCCGGTGACGTCCAGAACGTCGTCGCCGAGTCCCGCCGTTATCGTGCCGCCGAGGCCGAAGAATGTCAATGTGTCGCTGCCTTCGCCGAGGTCGATTTTGGCGCTACTGCTGTTGACGGTGGCCTGGTCGTTGCCCGCCCCGGTGACGATGGTGGAGTTGTCGCCCGACAGAACCAGGGTGTCGTCACCGGCGCCGAGGTTTACGTAGTCGTGGCCGCCGGTGACTTCGGCCGAGTCGTTCCCACCGTCGGTGAAAACGCTGTCGCCGTAGCGGTTGGCGCGTACCGTATCCGGGCTTCGCCCGGTGAGAATCCAGCGGCCGTCGCCGGCGTTGATGGTCACGCCGTCCACCACCACCGGCTCCACGGTATCGTCGTCGGAGCCGCCGCCGATGAGTACCCAGGTGCCGCTGCCGGTGATATCCAGATCCCTGGCTGTCATCCCTTCCGCCAGGACGATGTAAGCCGTGCCGTCAATCGTGAGCTTGTCCTTTACGCCGGCGCCGGCCGTCTTGTCAGCGAAAATCGTGTTGTTTTCGCCGCCCACCGTCACCTGGTCACCGTCAGCGTCGGCGGTGAGATAAACGGTATTGCTGGCGCCGTTGACGACGATGGCGTCGGCGCCTGCCCCGGCCTGGACCGTGTTGCCGGACAAGCCCTCGATGAAGATGGTGTTGTCGCCGTTGCCGCTGTCAATGACCAGCGGGAGATGAATGCTTCCCTTGACGGAGACGAGGTCATTGCCCTCCCCGGTGATGAACTGCGTCTTGTCCGCCGGCTTCGCCTCCTGGCCGTTCGGAACCTCCAGCAGGAGGACGTCATCGCCGCCTGCCAGGCTGACAACCGCATGGTTTTGTACCATGCCCCACAGGGAGACGCTGTCCCGCCCGTTGCCACCCAGAACGGTGGCGAAATCCAGGCAGACCCCGCCGCCCCGCAGCGCGAAGGTATCCCTTCCATTGCCGCCCGGAGTGGCGGCGTAGGCCATGCCGGAAGCGGCCCCCGGATCGACGGTCAGATGATTCTCGCCGGCGCCCAGGTCAACGATGACAGGCTTCCTGCCGGAAACACTTCCCTGAATCCCTTTCGTCACCGTGACGGTATCGTTGCCGTCGCCGGCGGACAGGCTGGCATAACCCAGCACCCCACCGACGAAGAAGGAATCGTCGCCGTCGCCCAGGTCGATGTTGGCCGGTTCCTTGTCCCCGTTGATGCTTTCCGTCACCGCCAGCGTGTCATTGCCATCGCCGAGGAAAATGGCGGCGTCTGCTATCGCGCCGTTGACGGTCACGCCGTCATTACCCGCCCCGGCGTCAATCGTCGCGCCGGTGTACGCCCCGTTGACCGAGCCGTTGATTGTCAGCTTGTCGTTGCCGGCGCCGAGGGAAACGGCGGAATTTGTCAGCGCGCCGCCGACGGTCATGAGATCGTCGCCCGCCCCGGCGTCAACGGTCGAGCTGCTGATGGCGCCGCCCATCGACAGCATGTCGTTACCGTCGCCGAGGGAAATGGCGGCGTCGGTCATCGCGCCGCCGACGGTTACGCCGTCGTTGCCCGCCCCGGCGTCAACCGTTGCGCCGCCAAGCGAACCGCCAATCGTCAGCGTGTCGTTGTCGTCGCCTAGGGAAATCCGGGAATTCCTGACCGCGCCGCCAATGGTCACGCCATCGGCGTCCGTCCCGGCGTCGATCGTCGCGCCGTTGATGGAATGACCGATTGACAGCGTGTCCGCGCCGCTGCCGAGAGAGATGGCGGTGTTTTCCACCGCGCCGGTGATGGTCACACCGTCATTGTCCGCCCCGGCGTCGATGTCGGCTTTGTTGACTTTGCCGCCGACCGTGAACCGGTCCGCCCCGGCGCCGAGATCGATGAAGTTTCTCCAGTTTTCATAGGCGGCCACCGGGGCGCCTACGACATCAATCCCCTTCTCAAACGAGAGCGTATCCGCGCCTGCGCCGGCGTAAACCGTGACATTCTGGGCGCTGCCGCCGGCGTAGTTCCCGACACCTTTGACCTCCATCACGTCGTCACCGTCGCCCAGATTGGCTTCGGTGTACTTCATCGCCACTTCATAGGGCCCGCTTACGCGCAGGGTATCGTTGCCGCCGCGCAGGGAGATGTGGCTGAGGGTGCTGTTGTAGTCGCTCGTATGCCGGAGGATGACTTCATCATCGCCGTCGGCCAGATCAATGGTACAACCCCAGAAAGGCCCCCGGTAAGGCTGCCCCTGATCGCCCCCCAGGGAGACGCCGTAAATGTTGTTGGACGAATGATCCGGGGCATTGAAGGTACAGCGGTTGTGCAGGTAACTGCTGCGATAGGTATTCCTAGAGCCACTGTGGTCAATGGTGCAATAGGAATCAC
Source organism: Schwartzia sp. (in: firmicutes) (assembly GCA_017444395.1). Classification (GTDB taxonomy): domain Bacteria; phylum Bacillota; class Negativicutes; order Selenomonadales; family Selenomonadaceae; genus RGIG3544. Next base: position 13,295 of record JAFSWT010000137.1, read on the forward strand.
CGTTGGCCGTGTCAAGATCAACGGTGTCATTTTCCCGGGCGATCACATTGTGATAATCGACAACAATCGTGTCCCAACCCATCGTTTACGCCTCCTTTTCCACCGCCCGGCAGAGGGCCGGGGCGATTTCCGCGCTGACGGAACAGGCCCGGCACGGGCATTGGCATAATCCACTGCGGTTTTTCCGCTGTGTCCTGGTGTTTTTCATTCGGGCCACATACTTTTCTGGCGGTTCTTTTCGTATCGGTTCCATTGCATGAGGGCAGGGAATCCTCCTGTTCGCGGGCGTTGCCTCTGCCCCACAGGTCGTCTGATTTTCATTATAATATGCCGGCCGGCGGTTGGCAAGAAGGGGCAAGAAGAAACTGAAGGCCTTGCCGCGTCACGCAAAAAAGGAGAGAAGCGCATCTTCTCCCCTTTTTGACGAATCCGAAAGTGCCCATTCCGGGAAGTGGCCCCGCCGGTCTTCCGCTTGTTTTTATTGACACTTCCCGGGGGAGAATCTATAATGAAATTAACTATGGAATTCTTCTCCGAAATTTTCATAAAAGCTGATTCTGATCAAGGAGGGAAACTATGGAAGAGAAAAGAGCAGCCGGCGCGGGGATTTCGATGACGCGGCGGGCCGTGGTGCTGGCGGTGGCGGCGGCGCTGGTGGCGCTTGGCTTCGTGATGAGCGTCACCCTGGGCTCGGTGCGCATCCCGGCGGGGGAGATATGGCAGGCGCTGTCGGGGGCCGGGGCCGGCACGCACCAGCAGATCATCATGAACATCCGCCTGCCGCGCACCATCGTGGCGGCGCTGGTGGGCGTGAACTTAGCGCTGTCGGGGGCCATCCTCCAGGCGGTGATGAAGAATCCGCTGGCCGATCCGCATATCATCGGCATCTCGTCCGGCGCGGGCCTGGCGGGCATCACGATGATGCTGGTCTTTCCCGGCCATGAGTACCTGATTACGCCGGTGGCTTTCGTCGGTGCCATGGGCGCGGCGATTGTCATCTACATCCTGGCCTGGAAAAACGGCATCCGCCCGGTCCGCATCATCCTGGCGGGCGTCGCGGTGTCGGCGTTCCTCGGCGCCGGCATTTCGGCGATGATGATTTTTTACAGCGATAAGGTACACGGGGCGCTGATGTTCATGGCCGGCGGTCTGGCGGCCCGAAGCTGGCCCCATGTGACGATTATTTTGCCCTACGCCATCATCGGCGCGGCGCTGGCCTTCCTGGGATCGAAGCATCTGAACATCCTGCAGCTCGGCGATGAGATCGCCAAGGGGCTGGGACTCAACGTGGAGCTGACGCGGGTGGTGATGACGGCGTTGGCGGCACTCCTGGCGGCCAGCGCCGTTTCCGTGGTCGGGCTGCTGGGCTTCGTGGGCCTGATCGTGCCCCACGCGACGCGGCTTCTGATTGGCTCTGACTATCGCTTCCTGTTGCCGGGGGCGGCGCTCCTGGGGGCGGCGGTGGTGATGGGCAGCGATACGTTCGCGCGCACCGCGTTCGCGCCGACGGAGCTGCCGGTGGGCATCCTGATGGCGGTGCTGGGCGCGCCGTTCTTCCTCTTCTTGCTCAGGAGGGAACTCTGATGGCGCTGGAAACGAAAAATCTCGGCGTGACGATCGAGAAACATGAGATATTGAAGAATGTGAATGTGTCCTTTTCCGAGGGGAAGCGGACGTCCATCATCGGGCCCAACGGCGCCGGCACGTCAACGCTGCTGAAGGCCCTGTCGAGTCTCAATACCCGCTACGAGGGGCAGGTGCTCCTCGACGGCGAGGATGTGCGCACCATGGGGCGGCAGACGCTGTCGCAGCGGCTGGCGATTTTGCCCCAGGGGGCGACGGCGCCGCCGGATGTCACCGTGGGGCAGCTCGTGGACTTCGGGCGGTTCCCCTACCGGAGCTGGCTGCGGCCCGGCAATCCGAAGGCGGACCGCGAAGCGGTGGAGTGGGCCCTGGACCGCACCCACATGACGGGCTACAAGGACCGCCGGGTGGCGGTATTGTCCGGCGGCGAGCGGCAGCGGGCCTGGATTGCCATGGCACTGGCCCAGCAGCCGAAAATCCTGCTGCTGGACGAGCCGACGACGTATCTCGACATTGGCCACCAGCTGGAGGTCATGAACATCGTCGATGAGATCAACCGCGATTACAAGATGACGGTGGTGATGGTGCTGCACGACATCAACCACGCGTTGCAGTATTCGGACGAGATCGTGGTCATCAAGAATCAGGGCGTGTTCGCCCACGGCACGCCGAAGGAAATCCTGACCGTCGATATGCTGGCGCGGGTTTTCGGCGTCCGGGCCGATATTTTCGTGAATTCGCAGGGAATCTCGGTACTGTCGCCGGTGTCTTTGGTAGAGGACGAGCGCGGGAAAGGGGCGGCGGCGCATGATTGAGATCAGGAACCTCCGCAAGACGTTTCCCCATAAGGACGCGCAGAACAAGGCGGCGGAGAAGGTGGCGGTGGACGGGCTGTCGCTGACCATCGGCACC
>JAFSWT010000138.1 GCA_017444395.1 Schwartzia sp. (in: firmicutes)
AAGGGCCCAGTGCCTGAACCAGCCGCCGGGTCAACTGGCGATCCTGCGAAGAAGGCGAAAGCGATCCTGCCGGATGGTTATGCACGAAAATCACGCTGGGGGCGCGGTGCCGCAGCGCCGCTTCCGCCACTTTGGAGGGGTAGACGGCAGTTTCCCGGGAGGTACCCTCGCTGATCAGGACTGCCTTGAGCAGGCGGCAGCGCACATCCAGGCAGAGAACATAGAAGGCTTCCTCCGGGCGTCCCAGCATCAACGACCGCGCATAGGCGGAAACCGCTTCGACGCTGTTGAGGACAGGCTCCCTGCTTTCCCGCAAACTGAGATCCTTTTGATAGCGGCGGAAAAACTGCGGCATCAGCGTCAAAAACAGCGCGGCCTGTTCGCCGATGCCCGGCACCTTGACCAGCTCGCCGATAGGTGCATTGAGCGCGGCGGAAAGCGATCCGAACTGTTTGAGCAGCTCGTGCGCGATGATGTTGGTATCTCCCCGCGGGATGACATAGAAGAGCAGCAGCTCCAGCACCTGATGGTCTTCGAAGTGCTCCAGCCCTTCTTCCCTGAACCGTTTGCGGACCCGCTCCCGGTGGCCGCCGTGCGGGGAAATCATCGCAGAAACCTCATACTTTCAGCCTTTACTCCACAGATGCTTTCCTATGACTGTCCCGGCATCTCCTGCATCGTGTATTTGCTGTCTTCGTCGATCATGGCGAGCATGATATCCGCAAACACCGGATCAAACTGTGTGCCCCGTCCCTTCCTGATCTGCTCACGGATCTTTGCCTGCGGCATGGCCTGCCGGTAACTTCGGTTGCTTGTCATGGCGTCGTAGGCGTCCGCCACGGCGATGATTCTGGCCGTCTCCGGGATCTTCTCATGGTCAAGGCCGTCCGGATAACCTCCACCGTCAAATCTCTCGTGGTGCCACCGTGCGCCGGCGAGCAGCTCCGGCATGCTGTCGATGTTCTTCAGGATATGGTCCCCCATGACGGGGTGCTTTTTGATGATTTCAAATTCTTCCTCCGACAGGCCGGAGGGCTTGTTGATAATCCCGTCCGGCACGCCGATCTTGCCAACGTCATGCAAAAGACCCGCCATGTAAATTTTCTCCAGGTCCTTGCCCTGATATCCGTAGCGGCGGGCGATTTCCCGCGCGTACTCCGCCACGCGGCTCGAGTGTCCCTTGGTATAGGCGTCCTTCGCGTCAATGGCAGCCGCCAGGGATTGCGCCACCTGCAGAGACAGGCGCTCGTTTTCCTCTGCTTTCCTCTCTACCTCCACGACGAGCTGCTCCTGCCGCCGTACGAAGGGCGCCACGGAGAGCAGGGACAAAACCGCTGCCAGTGCCAGCGTGAAAAGCAGGATGACAAGATAGCTGATGACGGTGGCCTGTGTCCGTTCCGAGAGCTGGGCCTCGAACCAGGAGGTGGAAAAATCCGCGCCAATGATGCCCGCCACCTTTCCGGACGAATCGAACACCGGGCTGTAGGCGCTGTAAAACTCGCCCCAGGCATCCGAATAGGGGACTTCGTCCACCGCCGCCGTCCCCCGCGCCGCCAGTGCAAGCGCCTCGGTGAACACCACCTTCTCGCCGAAGGTCGCCGGATCGGCCACCGTCGGATCCACGGTAAAGGTGAAACGGCCACCGCCCTCGTCCCTGATGCCGTAGACATACTTCACTTCCACATTGTCCCGGAAGATGGCCAACGCGTTGTAGACGGTTTTATACTTCTCCGTCCCGGCATCCTCCGCCCTCAGCGTCTTCAGGATATCGCCGTTCACCGAACCGGAGGCGCAGTTGGCGATATCCAGCATCCGCTGCCGGATGGATTTTTTGATGCCTTTTCTTGTGTTGATGACAGAGACCACACAGAGAATACTGTTGGAGAGGAGAACGATGACCGCCACCATCAGAAGGATTTTTGTGGACAGCTTGCCTGGATTTAACTGCATAGGACACCCGGTTTCTCAAGGGAAACGCGTTCCCCTGATTATATGAATCAGGAGCGCGGAACAGCTTCGCTCGGGTCGGGAAAGCGTTTTCGAATGACAAAAGAGGTCTTTGGAATATCGGGCGCGTTCCGCGTAGCGGAACACTTCATTTAAAGAAACCGCTTTTGCCTGGCGGACAAAAGCGGCTTCTTTAATGGCGGAGAGGGAGGGATTCGAACCCTCGGTACAGTTTTAAGCCGT
>JAFSWT010000139.1 GCA_017444395.1 Schwartzia sp. (in: firmicutes)
CTTGTAGGTTGTACGGCTTACGAAAATACAAAAAACAGATTGAAGGGGATGAAACTATTGCTAAAGGCGTTCAAAACGGAGATAGCCCCGACTGAAAAGCAGAAAACGAAAATCATCCGTTCTATTGGTGTGGCGAGATTTCTGTATAACCAGTACATAGCTTATAACCGCCGTCTATACAAGATGTATCAGCGTGGACTGCTTGATGGGAGGCAGAAACATTTTGTTACTGCTAATGATTTCGATAAGTACGTTAATCACAAGTTGAAAAAAGAACTGCCATGGATTGACCAGTGCGGCTCAAAGGCTCGTAAAAAAGCCTTGGTGAATGCTGAACAGGCATTTAAGCGATTTTTCGCTGGCGTATCAGGCTTTCCAAACTTCAAGAAAAAGGTAAATCAGGATGTGAAGCTGTATTTTCCCCAAAATAATAAAGGTGATTGGGCAATATGGCGGCACAAACTGATGATACCGACTCTAAAACAGGTCAGGCTGAAAGAATTTGGCTATCTGCCTGTAGGAGCTAAGGTGACTAACGGTACTGTCTCTTATATGGCTGGTCGCTTCTATGTATCTGTAATCGTGGACATTGACGAAAAATCAAGATACAACAAGGATTTGGAATCATGCTATGCCATACAAACAGAAGGTATTGGCATAGACTTGGGTGTGAAAGACCTTGCTATCGTCAGTGATGGCAGAGTTTTCAAGAATATCAATAAAAGTTCGAAGGTCAAACGACTTGAGAAACGACTTTGGAGAGAGCAGAGGCGCCTTAGTCGTAAATATGAGTTCAGAAAAAAGAAAGGTGGTAAGACTGCTACTGCCTCTGCAAACATAGAAAAGCAAAAGTTAAAGGTACAGAAACTTCATCAGCGTATAGCAAGAATCCGCGGGGACTATGAAAACAAAACTGTCCATGAAGTAGTGAAGCAAAAACCACGCTTTATTACTGTGGAAGATTTGAACGTTAAAGGCATGATGAAGAATCGGCATCTGGCAAAATCGGTAGCGGCACAGAGGCTCAATCACCTGTTAGCTAAGCTGAAACGCAAGACTGAAATCATAGGCATTGAGCTTCGGGAAGTTGACAGGTTCTATCCAAGTTCCAAAACCTGCCATGCTTGCGGGCATATACATAAAGGCCTGAAACTCAAAGACAGAGTGTATGTTTGCCCCGAATGTGGCTATACAGCGAATAGGGATTATAATGCTTCGCTGAATTTGCGAGACGCTAAAGAATATCGGGTAGCTTAAAAACAAAAGTTCCGATATATGTACCGATGGCTAGTCGGGAATTTACGCCTTTGGAGTGCTATACAAACGCTAGTAGCTTGCCCTTCGGGACGGCGAGAGCGAGCACAATGAATAAGGAACTTTTCTAAGACATATACACTTTTGTCTATGTTTTTAGTAGCAGAAGACGGTCAAGGGTTTTGCCGACAAGTTCCGCGCCGCGGGGCTGGCCGAAGCCGCCGACGAGATGGAGATCTTCGCGAAGCAGGAGGGACATCACGGCGAAATGCTGGAAGCGATGCTGAAGAAGTTCAAGCCCGAGGCGCTGGACGTGGCGGGAAAAAAGATTTACGTCTGCGGTGTCTGCGGCTACGAATACATCGGCGACCTCGACGCCGCGCCGGAGGACTTCGTCTGTCCCGTCTGCGGCCAGCCGAAAAAGGTTTTCCGGCTGAAAGCGTGATACTACTCTCAGTTTGGATTTTTAAATCCTTACTGAGAGTAGTATGATAAGCAGACGCTTGGCGCTTTAGCGCCTTAGCGGTCGCTTATGCAAAGCTGACGTCAGACGCGCTTTAGCGCGGCTGTAGCGTGCGAAGCACGCGCCTCTCAGATTAAAATTTTAATCTGAGAGTAGTATGAGAGCGAAAGGAGCTGCGCATGAATATACAGGATTTCCCGGCCTGCCCGTTCACGAAGTTCGACAAGGACTGGGCGTTGCTGACGGCCGGAACCCAGGACGATTTCAACAGCATGACGATAAGCTGGGGCGGCATGGGCACCATCTGGGGCAAGCCCGTGGTCTTTCTCTTTGTCAAACCCGTGCGCTATACGCATGAATTCGTCAGCCGCCACGACGAGATCACGGTTTCCTTCTACGACGGGAAATACAAGAAGGCATTGGGCATTTTCGGCTCGAAGTCGGGCCGCGACACCGACAAGCCGAAGGCGGCGGGACTGACGCCGAAGCCGCTGGCGCAGGGCGTCACCTACGAGGAGGCGAAGGAAACCCTTGTCTGCAGGAAGCTTTATATGCAGCCGATGGACAAAGACGCGATTCCCGAAGCGTGCCAGGCCTCGTTTTACTCCCTGCCGGGCGAGACACAGTCCCACTCTCTTGTGATTGCCGAGGTATTGGAAATCCAATAAGGAGGATTCGCTATGCAAATCAAGGCCGTAAAATTCAATGAAAACGGATTCATGACGCAGCCCTTCGCCTTTGGCGGCGAAGAGGGCATGGAGAAATTCGACGCAACGGTGCGCTACCGCTCCTGCCTGCAAAACTATGTCATCGACACGGGCAGCGAAGTCATCCTCGTGGATACGGGACTTCCCAAAGAATTTCCCGGCATGGTGGTGGACGAGAAAACGCAGATTTACGTCGGAAGCCCCATCAAGGACTATATGTCCGCCTTGGCGGATCTGGGCTACCGGCCGGAGCAGGTGTCGAAAATCCTTGTCACCCACAAGCACGAGGATCACACCGGCGAGCTCCGGAGCTTTCCCAACGCGAAAATCTACATCGGGCCGGAGGATGCCGACGCCCTGAAGCTGGCGGGAGAAAACATCGTCCGCGCCGAATACAAGGATGGCCCTTACCACAATTTCCCGGAGGCGCAGAAAATCGCCGAAGGTGTCTGGTACATCAAGGCCAAGGGCCACACCAACGGCAACAGCATCATCATCGCGGAAGCTGACGGACTTTTCTATATGTTCCACGGCGATGTGACCTATACCGACGAGGCGCTTTACGCCAACAAGCTCTCCGTCGTCTTCGAGGACAAAGCGGCGGCGCGGGAGACGCTGGACCGCGTGCGGGCGTTTGTCAGAAACAATCCCACGGTCTATTGCTCCACCCACACGCCGCTGGGCTATGAAAATCTGGCGGCAAAGAAGACGGTTGATCTCGACAACCCGCCGAAACCCATCCCACCCGGAGAAATCAAATCCGGCCAAGCTACGGGCAAATATGTCTGCTCCATTTGCGGACAAGTGTATGACCCGGCTATCGGCGACCCGGAGCACGGCATCCCTGCGGGCACGGCCTTCGAGGACTTGCCCGCCGATTGGAAATGTCCGCGCTGCAAGCAGGGCAAGGACAAGTTCAATAAGGCATAAGGGAGCGATTCCTCATGGGAAAGTTTTTCGCTGACATCATTGATAAGGTGCCCAGCCGGGACTACGGCATCGAGGGACTGACTGTCCATGTCGATCACACCTCAACCGGTACGGTCTATTTCGTCAGCGCGGAGAAGGAAGTGCCGTTCCCGGAGCACGCCCACGCCGCCCAATGGACCATCGTGGTCAGCGGCGAGTGCCGCTTCACGGCAAACGGAAAGACCAGGACCTACAAGGCGGGCGAAACGTATTTCATCCCCGCGGGACTGAAACATCAAATCACGCTCGGCGCGGGCTATTCGGAAGTGGACTATGTGGACGACCCGCGGGACGGGGAAATCTGATAGGAGGAGCGCCAATGAACGACGAAGAAATCATCCGCGCGTTTCATGCGATGTGGGACGGTTTTCCCGAGCCCATCATGCTCATCAAGAAGAGCCGGGACATCATCGCCGTGAACACGAAGGGAGAAACCTTCGGCCTGAAAGCGGGGATGAAGTGCTCGTCCTACGGCAAGCCGGAACAGCACAAGGGCTGCCGCTGCAACGAGGCGGCGGACGAGAAGAAGACCATCGCCATCACCTATCCGGGGCCGTTCGGCAAGGACTGCTACGGCTACTGGATTCCGCTGCCGGAGAAGCCGGAGTGGATTCTCCATTTCAGTGTGGGCATAACCATGCAATATGAGGAAGCGAAAAATGTATCCGTAACAAAGGATATTGCGAATGGCTGACATGGAAAACAACGAACCGGCAGCGCTTTCGGAGCGTAGCCGCAACCAGATCATCATCCGCACCAGCGTCATCGGCATCCTGGCGAATGTCCTGCTGGCGGCGGCAAAGGCGGCGATTGGACTCGCGGCAAACTCCATCGCGGTGATTCTCGACGCCGTGAATAACCTTTCCGACGCGCTTTCCTCGATTGTCACCATCCTCGGCGCGAAATTGGCAGGGAAGCGGCCGGACAAGCAACATCCGCTGGGATACGGGCGCATCGAGTACCTGAGTGCGATGATTGTCGCCGGCCTCGTGCTTTACGCCGGCATCACATCTCTGGTGGAATCGGTGAAGAAAATCATCGATCCGGAGACACCGGATTACAGCATGACGGCATTGCTCGTGATTGCCGTCGCCGTCGTCGTGAAAATCCTTCTGGGCCGCTATGTGAAGGCGCAGGGCGAAAAGGCGAACTCCGGGGCGCTGGTTGCCTCCGGTGCGGACGCTTCCTTTGACGCGGTTCTGTCCCTTTCTGTTCTCGCCTCGGCGCTCTTTTTCATCTATACGGGCATTTCCCTCGAAGCCTATGTGGGCGCCATCATTTCCGGCTTCATCAACAAGGCAGGCATTGACATGATGAAGGAGACGCTGGACGACATTCTCGGCGTGCGTCTGGACAAGGATTTGTCGCGCCGCATCAAGGTGCTCATCAACGAGGAGCCGGCGGTGCGTGGCGCTTACGATCTTGTCCTGCACAACTACGGGCCGGACACGAACCTCGCCTCGGTTCATCTGGAGCTCCCCGACACCATGACAGTCAAAGAGGTTGACAGCCTGACCCGGAAATTGGAAGCGAAGGTCAAGAAAGCTACCGGCGTCTTTCTCGTCGGCGTCGGCGTGTATTCCCATAATACCGGAGACGGCGAAGCCGCGAAAATGCAAAGCGATGTCCGGGAAATCGTGATGGCGCACGAATGGGCATTGCAATTCCACGGATTCTATCTGGACGAAGAAAAGAAGGCGATTCGCTGCGATGTGGTGATGAGTTTTGACATCCCCCACGAGGAAGGGGCGCGCCGGTTGCGCGAGGAAATCAGCGCGGCTTATCCCGAATATGAAGTCCTCGTTGCGCCGGATGTGGATATCTCCGATTAAAACGAATCAAAAACGCCCTGTGGCTTTCGCTTCCCCCAGCCCCACCGGGCGTTTTTCGTTTGCCGCAGCCAAAACAGATTGCTTATATTTGCTTCAAAACGCCCAAAAACTGGTATAAAACCACCATAGATGTGATATAATTAACGAAGAATAACTCCGATTATTTTCTGAAAGGTGCATTATGGCAAAGCGAATCAAATCCATGGCGGACATCGAGTCCCTGGTGGAGGAAATCGGCTTCCTCCCCTTCTTCTCCGGCGGGATTCCGGGCTTTTCCCTGGAGGAACGCATTGACGCGAATCACTGGTTCACGGGCTTTGACGGCGCGTGGGACGCCTGGGAGTGGAAAGGCCCCATTGCCCGGAACAAGCGATGCGTCTATGGCAAGCTGTTCAACCGCAAAGCCGGTTTCGTGAGCCGGCAATGGTATCCCGACCTCGCGAACTGGCGGCGGGACGGCTACGACTTCGACGCCCTCTACGACGACGGCAAGGCAGCGCATGACGATAAGCTGGTCTATGACATGGTTGACCAGCGGGAGGACGCCGTGCTGTCAAAGGAACTCAAGAAGATGGGGGACTTTCGGAAGGGCGGGAAGAAGGGCTTCGACACCATCATCACGCGATTGCAGATGGAATGTTACCTCGTCGTGGCCGATTTCACCTACATGACAGACAAGCAGGGCCATCCCTACGGCTGGGGCGTGGCGAGATACACGACGCCGGAGAAATACTATGGCGCGTCCTTCACGGACGTGGTGTACCAACGGACGCCGGAAGCGTCGAAAGAACGGTTGCTCGGCCATTTCCGGAATATACTGCCGAAAGCGACGGAAAAGCAGCTTTTGAAACTGCTGGGATAGCTGTCTTTTCAGTGTATTGGCTTCACGCTTTCCTGCGGGAAAGTTTCGAAGATAGTCGTGATAAAATGAGAATGAATGAGGGAGGAATGATTGTGAAGAAGGATTTAGGTGTACACCCGTTTCTGTATCCCATGCCGGTGCTGATGATTGCCACCTACGGCGAGAATGATGTGGTCGATGTGATGAACATGGCCTGGGGCGGCATCTGCGGGGAGAACATGGTCGCCCTCAACATCGGCGAGGACCACAAGACCACGGCGAACATCAAAAAACGCCAGGCATTCACCCTGAGCATCGCCGACATCCCCCATCTGGCGGAATCGGACTTCTTTGGCATTGCCAGCGGCAACAAGATGCCGGACAAGTTCGCCCGCTCCGGGATGCACGCCGTGAAGAGCAATCGCGTGGACGCCCCCGTCATCGAGGAATACCCGCTGACCCTGGAGTGCAAGGTCGTGGAGATGGGGCCATGCGTCAGCGGCTACCGCGTCGTCGGCGAGATTGTGGGCGTGCTGGCCGAGGAGAATGTGCTTGACGACAAGGGCAAGGTGATTCCCACGAAGCTCAACGCCTTCGCCTTTGACCAGTTCCAGAACGGTTACTACGCTCTGGGGGAAAAGGTCGGACAGGCCTGGAACGCCGGCGTGAAGTTCATGAAGGGGTAAATACTGGTTTTTTCTTTCCCCGTCTGTCGGACACCCCGGATTCTGAAATCCCGCGAACATGAAGCACCGTGGTTTTCTATGCCGGATATGGTCAGGCGGGTTTCGACCTCTGCAACACGGCAGCCGGATGATGCCTTCCTGTCCGGATGAAGAGCATTGCGGAAGGACGGCTCCGGGCAAATAACAAAAGCGTCTGCCTTGTGCGTATCGGCACAGCGCAGACGCTTTTTTCGTGAAAGCACACACTGCTATACACCCACAGGCAACTATGGGCAGGAAGGGTTTGCAATATAGCTCATCCTTTCCCTTTTCACGCCTATGATGTTTGAAAAGCATCATGGATTCTGCTACACTGGTTGCGGGAGGGATAAAATATGGAGCTTCGCGTGCTCAACTACTTTTTGGCGGTGGCCAAAAACGAAAACATCACCAAAGCGGCGGAGGAACTGAACCTGACGCAGCCGACGCTGTCCCGGCAGATTGCCGAACTGGAGGAGGAGCTCGGGGCGGCGCTTTTGGTGCGCGGCAAGCGACGGACGCAACTCACGGAAGCGGGATTGTTTCTGAAAATACGGGCGGAGGAAATCACGTCCCTGGCGAACAAGACCGTGGAACAATTCGCCCACGCGGACGAGATGGTGGAAGGGGATGTCTATATCGGCTGCGGTGAGACGGAAGGCATGCGGGAAGTAGCGCGGGCCATCGCGCCATTGCACCGCTCCTGTCCCCGCCTCCGCGTCCACCTGACCAGCGGCAACGAGGAGTTGGTGACCGACCAACTGCAAAAAGGCATTCTGGATTTTGGGCTACTGTGCTGTTCCGCCCCACCCGTGGAATATACATACCGGCAGATTGCCCATGAGGACGTCTGGGGACTATATCTCCAGCAGTCAAATCCTCTGGCGCAAAAGGCGGGCATCTCTGCCGCCGACTTGATGAAGGAGCCGCTGATCGTATCGAGACAGGCGATGGCGGCGAAGGATTTTGACCATTGGCTGGGCAGGCGGGCCGAGGAACTGCGGGTTGTGTCCACTTACAATCTGGTGTTCAACTCCAGGTTCTTTGTCGAGCAAGGCTTCGGCAGTATCCTGAGCTTTGCCGGTCTCATAGCGGTGGAAAGCCAGAGCCGGACAGGGCTCTTGTTCCGTCCGCTCGTGCCGGAACTTCGCTCCCGCAACTATCTGATATGGAAGAAGGGCCAGGTTTTCTCCCGGGCCGGGCGTCTGGTCATGGCCTGTTTTAACGCCGCTTTTTCGTAAAGTTCATCATACTTCGAAAGCATGATAATTCATAGAAACAAAGTATTTGTAATATTGGTTCCCATCCCGTATAATGAACCCATCACTGAAATTTGCCGATGATGAAAACGGAAAGGGGAATCTTTAATGAAAATGAACCGGAAAAACTCCATGCTCGTGATGGCCGCCATAATGGTGGGAACGATGGCATTCGGCTCCATGGGCGCCGTCCATGCCGCGACACCGACCCAGGCCTTGGTTGCCGCCTCGCAGATGAAAAAAGCCTCCATCGGAAATCTGGACAACGATACCCGCGTGTTCGCGGTGGACAAATCCATCGAGGTCAAGAATGTCCGTTTCCAGAACCGTTATGGTTTTGATGTGGCAGGACACCTCTATCTGCCGAAGGATTTTGACATTCACAGGCAGTATAAGGCCGTCGTCATCACAGGGCCTTTCGGCGCCGTCAAGGAACAGTCCTCCGGCCTTTACGCCCAAGAAATGGCCAAACGCGGTTTTGTCGCTGTGGCCTTTGACCCCTCCATGACCGGAGAAAGCGGCGGCGTACGGCGCAACATGGGATCGCCGGAAATCTTCACCGAGGATTACCATGCGGCGGTGGACTTTGTGACGAACCTCTCCTTTGTCAACCCGGAGCAGGTCGGCGCCATCGGTATCTGCGGCCTTTCCGGCATGGCGCTGACGGCAGCCTCGAACGATACCCGCATCAAGGCCGTGGCCACCTCGGCCATGTACGATATGTCAGAAAGCATCAGCGACCATTACGATGGCGCCTACTACACGCCGGAACAGCGCCTGGCGGTGAAGAAGCATTTGGCGAAAATGCGGGACGAAGAAGCAAAGACGGGCAAGTCCATTCGCGGTGCACATGAGCTGGCCGTGGACGCGGACGGTAACGTACTGACCTTCGACACGATGTTCCCTGATGTGCTCCCGGCGGACGCCAACCAAGTCATCAAGGATTTTTACGGTTACTATGTGACCCGTGCTTACCATCCCCGCGCCATCAATTCCAACACGCTGGCCTGGGATTCCACGACGCCTTATGGCTTCTTCGATTTCAGTCTCATGGACAATATCGACGAGATCAGCCCGCGTCCGGTTCTCCTCATTACCGGTGACAAGGCGCACTCCAAGTATTTCTCGGATAATGTCTATGCCAAGCTCAAGACGCCGAAGGAAGAGATTGTCGTACCGGACGCAACGCATGTGGACCTCTACGATCAGATGGACAAGATTCCTTTCAACCGCCTGGTGGCGTTCTTTGACGAAAATCTGAAGTAAAGGGTGTGTATGAATATGAACGAGAAAATGCTGGACGGAAAAGTGGCGATTATCTCCGGGGCAAGCTACGGCATGGGTGAGACAATGGCGGCGCTTTTTGCGCGGGAGGGCGCAAAGGTTGTCATGACGGCACGGGGCAAGGAGAAGCTCGACGCCGCGGTGCAAAGAATACGGGCGCAGGGATTTGAGGCAACAGGTGTCGTCGCCGACAACAAAGAACTGGACGATGTGAAACGCGTCATCCAAACAGCACTGGACGTGTATGGCGACCTCGATATTGTCATCAACAACGCCGCCATCGGCGAGCAGAAAATGATTGACGAGACCGACGACGAGTGGCTGGAGCACGTCTATCAGACGAATGTATTCGGTCCTTTCCGCTTTATCCGGGAATCGCTGAAAATTTTCCTGCCCAAAAATGACGGCTGCATCATTAACATTTCCTCCGTCAACGGCGAGCGCCCCTTCTGCGGCGCGGCCTACACATCCTCCAAGGGCGCCATCAACACGCTGACGAAAAACGTGGCCATGCGCCTCATCAACACCAATATCCGGATCAATGCCGTGGCGCCGGGAGCGACGGTGACGCCCGCTCACCTTGCCAACAAGGCGGGAGAACAGCCGGGCGGCGCCAAAATGCTGGAATACAGCAAGCATTTTGTTTATTTCCCCGGCCCGGAATGTGACCCTATGGACCAGGCGAACGCCTGCCTGTTCCTCGCCTCCGATATGGGAAAACACGTCAAGGGACAAGTCCTGCAGGTATGTAACGGCGCCTTCCTGTAACGTCACAACGCCACGAACGGAAAATGATTCCCACGATGGGAAAAGACAAGTATCTGAGGAAAATTATCTCATGATTCTTTGGAATAAGCGATAAACGGAAGGGAAGATTGGGATATGCGCAAAAAAGTGTTGATCATCTCGACGAGCCTGCGGAAAAACAGCAATTCCGACGCGTTGGCGGCGGCTTTCGCCGAGGGCGCGAACGAGGCGGGGCATGAAACGGAGCACATCAGCCTGATGGGAAAAACCATCGGCTTTTGCCGGGGCTGCTTTGCCTGTCAGAAGACGCGGCGCTGCGTCATCCATGACGACGCCGGCGCCATCGTTCAAAAAATGCTGGCGGCGGACGTGCTGGTCTTTGCCACGCCGGTTTACTATTATGAGATGAGCGGGCAGATGAAGACGATGCTGGACCGGGCCAATCCGCTCTTCCCCGCCGATTACGCTTTTCGTGATGTCTACCTGCTGGCGGCGGCGGCCGATGACGAAGAAACGGCTATGGACGGCGCGTTGAAAGGACTGGAAGGCTGGATTGCCTGTTTTCCCGAGGCGCGGCTTGCCGGTACCGTGCTTGGCGGCGGCGTGTCGAACGCCGGTGACATCAAAGGCCATCCGTCGCTTCTGAAGGCCCGGGAAATGGGAAAACAAGCGTGAACGCGAGGGGGACGCGGATGAGGAACGCCTTTGCCGGCTGCCTTTTGATTTTTGCCATGCTCACGTTCGCGGGCTGTGGCAACGCCGCCCCGCCGTCTGCCGCCCCGGCAAGCGAAACAGCCCCACCGGCTGCGGGGCAACCGGCTTCATCCGGGCGAAGGGAGGAAACGGCAACGGAAACGCAACGCCATCTGGAAATCCACATAGGGGAAAAAGTCTTTCACGCCGTTCTGGAGGATACCGCGGCCGCGAAAGCGTTTTCTGCCAAACTGCCACTTTCCGTTGAAATGACGGAACTCAACGGCAACGAAAAGTACTATCGTCTGGACGAGAAATTGCCGTCCGACGATGTGGCAATCGGTGAGATACACGCCGGGGACCTGATGCTTTTCGACAGCAGTTACATCGTGCTGTTTTACCGGGATTTTTCCACGAACTATCGCTATACGCGATTGGGACGCCTGAATGATCCGGAAGGCCTTTCCCTGGCCGTGGGCAAAGGAACCGTGTTTGTAACGATGCACCGGTAAAACATACCGGAAGATGCGCTCCATTCCGCCATATCCTGGATGTTCCGTGTTCCGGACCCAGCGCCGGTTTGCCAAAAACGCTTGACCGGTGCTTGCTACCGCATGATAAAATGAATCTATACGGTATTTTCTATTGCCGGGAAAGGACGGATGACGATGAAAGAGCTTTCCAGACGCGATTTCATGAAAAAGGCGGGCATGGCAGCCCTCGGGGCAAGCCTTGCCGGCGTGGCCGGTCTCACCCTCGGCTGCGGGCAAAACAAAACGGCGGGCCATGCCGCCGCGCCGGTAAAAGCAGCCACGGCAGAGACACCCGCCGCGGAAAAGGCGAAAGTCTATTTCACCGACAAGATTGACGCCGACCATCTCATTAAACTCTACCAGAAAATCAACGCGGAAATCCGGGGCAAGGTCGCCATCAAGCTGCACACCGGCGAGCCCCACGGCCCGAATATCCTGCCCCGCGACATGGTGCGGGCGTTCCAGGCGCAGATCCCGGACTCCACCATCATCGAGGCCAACGTGGCCTACGGCAGCCCCCGCGCCTCCACCGCCGGCCACCGGGAAACGCTGGAGACGAACGGCTGGACATTCTGCCCCGTCGATATCATCGACGCCGGGGGCGACGTCAATCTGCCGGTGAAGAACGGGCTCCATCTGAAGGAAGTGGCGAGGGGGGCGCATCTCGTCAACTACGATTCACTGGTCGTCCTGACGCATTTCAAAGGCCATGCCATGGGCGGCTTCGGCGGTTCGCTGAAGAACATCGCCATTGGCTGCGCCTCGGGCAAGACCGGCAAGCGGCAGGTGCACGGCGTCGTGGACTACGGGAAATGGGTGACGGGCGAACTCTTCATGGAGCTGATGGCGGACAGCGGCAAGGCAACCTGCGACCATTTCGGCAAGCATATCGTATTTTTGAACGTCCTGCGCCGCATGAGCGTGGATTGCGACTGCGCCGGAACGGGCGCCGCCGAGCCGGTGATTCCCGACCTCGGCATGCTGGCCTCCACAGACATCCTGGCCATCGATCAGGCATCCGTCGATATGGTTTACAACTTCGGTGACGCCCGCAAGAACGACCTGATTGAGCGCATCGAAAGCCGCCAGGGGCTCCGACAGCTTTCGGCGATGAAGGAGCTCGGCATGGGCAACGATCAATATGAGCTGATTTCAATTGGTTGAAAAAGGACTATGTATAAGAAACGGAGGAGAAAGTATGGCACTGGGAGAGGACATCCGGAAGCTGGGCTTCGGTCTCATGCGGCTGCCGCAAAAGGAAGGGAAGATTGACGTCGAACAGGTCAAGATCATGGTGGACAAGTTCCTCGCGGCGGGGTTCACCTACTTCGATACGGCCTGGGCCTATCCGGGCAGCGAGGACGCCATCCGCCAGGCGCTGGTCGAGCGGTATCCCCGCGAGAAATTCCTGCTGGCGACAAAGAACGCCGCCTGGATCAACTGCCAGACGCGGGAAGACGCCATCGCGCAGTTCGAGACTTCGCTGAAGCAGACAGGCGCGGGCTATTTCGACTTTTACCTGCTGCACAATCTCGGCGAGAGCCGGACGAAGTTCTTTGACGACTTCGATATGTGGTCGTTCGTGCAACAGAAGAAAAAGGAAGGGCTGATCCGTCACGCCGGTTTCTCGTTCCACTCGACGCCGGAGGAGCTGGAAGCGATTCTGAAAGCCCACCCGGAAATGGAGTTCGTGCAGCTCCAGATCAACTACGGCGATTGGGAGAATCCGGCCATCCGGTCCCGCGCCTGCTACGAGATGGCGCGGAAATACGGCAAACCCGTCGTCATCATGGAGCCGGTGAAGGGCGGTATGCTGGCGAATCCGCCGGAGAGCGTCAAGGCGATTCTCAAGGCGGCGGAGCCGGCGTCCTCCTGCGCGTCGTGGGCGGTACGTTTCGCCGCGAACCTCGACGGGCTGATCACGGTACTGTCCGGCATGTCCAGCATTGAACAGATGGAGGACAACCTTTCATATATGAAGGATTTCCAAAAGCTGACGCCGGCGCAGACAGAGACCATCGAAAAAGCGCGGGCCGCGCTGGCGAAAATCCCCATCATCCCCTGCACCACCTGCAACTACTGCGCCAAGGTATGTCCGCAGGGCATCGGCATTTCCGGCTCCTTCACCGCCATGAACTACCTGACGCTTTACGGCGACAAGGACGCGGCCAAGCATCAGGAAAACTGGCTCGTCAATATGCACGGCCGGAAGCCCGCCGCCGACTGCGTGAAATGCGGCGCCTGCGAGAAAGCCTGCCCGCAGCACATCGCCATCCGCGCCGAACTGGAAAAGGTCGCCAGAGCACTGGCGTAACAGCGGCGCTCTGTCTTTGCAAAACGAAAGGAGTGGCTCCTTCAAGAGGCCACTCTTTTTTGTTTTGCTTTCCCCGCCAGGAATAATCAGCAGGGCGAATCTTGCACTATGCGGGACGTGTCGGATTCCATACGTTTTTTCCGGTCGGAATGGAATCGATAACAAAAAAACAGGGCAATCAAAGTGACATAAACAAGGAACAGACCGAAGAGCCGCGCGCAGTCACTAAAACCGGCCCCCCGGGTGATGAAGTCGCGTACCAGATGGTATTCCCAAGTCAGCTGGAAGAAGTGTGAGAGGACGAGCACCCAGTCCGAAAGGATCGGCACCGGTCCCGTGGAGCCTCCGAGGATAAAACCGCCGGGTATGAAAAGAATCATGCCGCTGGCGGCGACGCCGGGATTCGCCGCGTTCCAGCCGAAGAGCAGCGACATCATGCCCAGAGCCCAGATGAAGAAGAATTGAGAGAGAAAAAACCAGACCATGTGGCCGCCAATGACCATGTCGCCCCAAACGCGCAGAATGGCCATGCCGACGAAGCACGCGACCAACAGGCAGAAGCCATAAGGGACGAGACGCAGCATGAGGTCAAAGGGCGAGCCGTCCCGGAGGATGGCGTCCCATTTTTGCTCCAGCCGCAGTCGCGGCACCATGCCAATGGTGGCAAACACGAAGAACATGGAGGAAAAGAAGAACAGAAAACCCTGCGTTTCGCCATTGGCCGTAGAAGCGGCGGGATTGAACAACCGACGGCTGTATAACCGGATGCCACCCTCCTCGCCGCCGGACGCCATGGCGTTTTCCGTAGCGACAATCTCCGGCAATGCTTCCATGATATCGGCGTGCTGTGCCGCGTTCGTGTAATCGTAATATACACCAATGCTCCCGGCGGCGCCGTCGCTGTACCGCGCCTTTTCCAATCCGTGGGGAAAGCAGAGAACCGCTATGGCCTGATCTTGGTAGCAGAGCGTCTTCGGGTCGGCGGGCGTGTTGATGACAGCCTTTACCCTCATGAATGGCGAAGCATCGATTTTCTGCGCCAGTTCGCGGCTGTATTTTGAGTTGTCCAGGTCGATGATGACAACGCGGGCATCCCGGATGCTGTTATTGTAAAGCGCCAGCGTGAAAAAGACGCCAATGATGACCGCGACAACCAGTGAGACTTTCTGATACGGCATTCCCTGCCCGGACAACAGGAAACGGATTTCGTCCTTAATGGAATCCATCGCTGTCCACTCCAATCGTCATGCCCGGCAAAACGCCTTCCGCAGGCTCAGTGTAAATACGCACCTGAAACGCCGTCAGGTCGGCCTGTCCCTTTTCCCGCGACATCTTGAGGTCAGCGAAGCCCGGCGCCTGCGCAATCAGGCGAATGGTGCCCGAGACTTTCTTGTTTCCGGCGACGGTATGCCCGGTCAGCATATCCCCTTCTTTGAGGTTGGCAATCTGTTTTTCGCTTAAATACAAATCGTAATACTGGCGCGTGCTCTCAAGCAGAATTACCGGGACACCCGGCGCAATCATTTCCCCCTGTTTGGCGATGATCTTCAGGATGCGCCCGTCCTCCGGCGCGCGGAGCGTCAAGCGTTCCCTGGATACGGCAAGCTCCTGGAGCTGGACTTCAAGGGCTTTCTTTTGTTGGCGAAGCGCCTCCACATCGTTCTCCCGATTTTGCGTTTCCCGGCGCTGCTGCTCAATGGTGGGAAGTGTCATCGAGTCGGTATGGCCCGTGTCCGGTGCCCCTGCCAGCAGACGGGACAGGCTCTCCTCGGCGGAAGCGAGATTCGCCCCTGCCGTATCATAGGCAGCCTGTGCCGCATCCATCTCTGATTGGGAAATGACGCGCTCGGCACGAAGCTGCACATTGCGCTCGTATTCCAGCGAATGCCGCGTGAAATTCGCTTGTGCCGCCTTCACTAAAGCGCGCTGTGCGTCCACCGAACGGCGACTCTGCACCTCATCGTTGGCGATGCGGGAAAAACCGAGCCGCACGCTTTCCTCCTGTGAACGGATTGTCGCGTCAAGCTGCGCAATCTGCGCTCTGAGTTTCGTCGTCGCCAGGTCGATATCGGTGCTGTCAATGACCATCAACACATCGCCCTGCTTCACGTTTTGCCCTTCCTGCACCGCTTCGGTGACCAGGCAGCCGCCTACGGAATTGAAAGCCACCTTCACCTGCTCCGCTGTCAGGATCCCCTCTTTCTTCTCCGTCGCCAGCACCACCGCGTCATTACCGCTGTAAAAAAGCGTCAGTCCGGCAACGAGCAACAGCGCGAGAAAGAGAATCCCGATTCTTGTCGTCTTGTTTGCCAAATCCATTTCAATTCCTCCGTCTCTTATTGATTAGTCATCTAACTATAAAGGCAGACGAACCCTTCTTTATAGGAAACGCCCCGCTATCAGGACGCGAGTTTTTCCAGAAGCCGGATCAGCGCCTCCTGTTCCTCCGCCGTCAAGTGCCCCATCAGTTTGGTAATGCGGAGATAATGCTCGGGCAACACCTTTTCCATGAACACGCGGCCCTTATCTGTCAGGCGCACGCACTTCGTCCGGCGGTCCTCCGCCTCTGCCTCAAGTGTCACCAGCCCGTCCTGTTGCAGATTCCGAAGCATAACGCTGACGGAAGCGCGGGTAATGCCGGCCCGCTCTGCCAAGGTAGACGGCGCGGCACCCTCCGGTGACTGGTGAAGCTGGATCAGAACACAGAGTTTCCCTTCCGAAAGCCGGTACTCGCGCTGAATCACATCCATAATCCGGCTCTGGATGGTTCCCGCTGTCTGTAAGATTGTCAGCATTGCCAGCACTTCGTTGGGATGGATTTCCGGCACGAGCCGCGCGTGGCGCTCCAACTCTCCCCGTGACGGCATCATCGATTGTTTCATGGAATCCCCTCGCCTGATAATTAGCTAACTAACAGTATAGTAAAGGATGACGTTTTTGTCAAAGGGAAAAATGGAAATTGACCGCCTGAAAAAACGGCTATGGGAACCGGTGATTCCCATAGCCGTTTTTTTCGCTGTCATGACGCCAGCCCCAAAAGTTCCCGATAAATCGCCGCGTCTTCGTCCAGGAATACATTGAACACGACTTTCATGCCGCCGCCCGTTTCCGTCAGCCAATCCCGGACCGTACGGATGGCGATTTCCGCCGCCGCCCGCTTCGGGTAGTGGAACTCCCCGGTGGAGATGCAGCAAAAGGCAACGCTTCGCAACCCCTGGTCCCGTGCCAGACCGAGTCAGGAACGGTAGCAGGCGGCCAGCCGCGCGGCGTCCTTTTCCGTGGGCGCGTATTGCCCCCTGCTGTCCGGCGCGATGATGGGGCCGACGGTATGCAGCACATAGCGGGCGGGCAAGTTGAAGCCCGGCGTGATCTTCGCGCGGCCCGTCGGCTCGTCGTGGCCCTGCGCCCGCATGAGAACGGCGCAAGCCTCCCGAAGCTGAAGCCCGGCGGCGGAGTGAATCACATTGTCGATGCAACGGTGGCCCGGAACGAAACAACCCAGAAGCGCGCTGTTGGCGGCGTTCACGATGGCGTCAACGGCCAGGCGCGTGATATCGCCCTGCCAAAGCACCAGGCGGGAGGACAGGCCCTCCGCCACTTCCCCTTTTTGTTCCGCGACGGTGGATAACGCGTCAAGCGTCACGATGCCCCTCTCTTCGGTTTCCGCTTTGAGCAGCCGGTCCTGCGCCATGAGGAAATCCGCCCGGATTGGCATCGGCGGGCGCACGTTCATCAAGCCGCGCAAAAGTTGCCGCCGCGCCTCCGGTGTATCGGGCGTCCGTGCCGCCTCCGGCCGGAAACGCGGCATTTCTTCCAACAGGATCTCAATCAAAAAGCGGATACGCTCGTCCCTCGTCATTTGTCCTCCCCCGCCCGCAGCGATTCCAGCACCTTCGCGATATCATCATCCACCGGGATGCTCCGCCCGGAAAGTTCCCGGGGCACGTACGCCTCACCTTTGTTCACCGTCACGAAGGTCGCGGCGGGATTATCCGCGGCCATGCGCCAAAACGGATACTTGATGATGCCCGGCGTGTTCATGCCGACGCCAAGCTCCCAATACAGCACGCGCCCGGTCCGATGATGCGCCAGCCAGTCCCGGTAACGGGCCGCCGCTTCATGCCAGCCCTCGTCCTCGACGAAACTGTCGTCGCTTCTGAGATTCATCTCCATCGGTTCACCGCAGACGGGGCAACGGGGCAAAAGCGCTGCCGGCACGCGCCGGTCTTTCTGTTCGGCTACCATGCGGCGCACCGTCTCCTCGTTGTCATAGGTCTTTGGATGACAGGGCGTCCGGCACTGCCAGAGACCGTAGTCCCCCTGGGTGTAGAAAAGCCGATCCTTCGGGAACCCGTTGGCCTGGAAAAGATGATCGACATTCGTGGTCAATACGAAGAAATCCTTGCCCGCGAGCAGCCGCAACAGGTTTTCATGCACCCGGCTCGGCGGCTGGTCGTAGCGATTGCAGAAGATATGGCGGCTCCAGTAGCCCCATTTCTCCTCCTCGCCGGGATACGGGTAAAACCCGGCGGAATACATATCACGTAAATGATAGGCGGCGATAAAGTCAGGGAAGAGCCGCTGGAACCGCTCGCCGCTGTACGTATAGCCCGCCGCCGTGGAGAGCCCCGCCCCCGCGCCGACGAGCACCGCCTCGGCTTCCGCCAGCGCGTCCTTCAATTTTCGCAATATAGATGTCATTTTCCTAAGCCTCCGTTGACAAAATCATTTTGTTGCAATATCATAGATTACAACAAATTGTAGCGTAGTCGTGTTGTAATGTCAATAGATACATCAAGGAGGATTCTTCCATGCAATTTTCTTTCCGTATGCCGGTAGCCGTCCATATCCTGCTTTGCGTCGCGTCTTTTCAGGATGAACTGAAGGTCACCTCAAATTTTCTCGCGGGCAGCGTCAATGTCCATCCCGTCATCATCCGCAAGACGATGGGCCAGCTCAAAGCCGCCGGTCTGGTGGACGTGGCGGCGGGCGTCGGCGGCGCCAGGTTGAGCCGGAGCCCGGAGGAAATCACCCTCCTTGACGTCTTCCATGCCGTCGAGGAGGAAGAAGACCTGTTCCACTTCCATGAGAACCCGAATCCGGCCTGTCCGGTGGGGCGGAACATCCACGCGCTCCTGGACAACCGGCTGCAAACGATACGCGGACACATGATGAAGGACCTCGAAGCAATCACCCTGCAATCCCTGCTGGATGATCTGAAGGCAAAGACCACATAAAATAATACCAATGCATTTGGCCCCCTTCGGGAAACGGAGTGTATTGTTGAAAATAATTCGATGTAACTATTGACATTACATTTCGACCGTGCTATATTTTGTTGTAGCCAATTTTATTACAACAAAACATATTGGGAGGAATGCAAAATGAAAATCGCCGTTATTTGCGCCAACGGAAAGGCCGGAAAGCTCATCACCAAAGAAGCGGTGGAGCGTGGTTTGGACGTTACCGCTGTCGTCAGGGGAGGAAACCATACGGTTGCCCAAAAGGTTCTCGTCAAAGACATTTTCGACCTCACGACCGATGACCTCAGGGAATTTGATGTAATCATTGACGCGTTCGGTGCTTGGGCGGAAAAAGACCTGCCGGGGCACGTGAAGTCGAGCCAGCATCTTTGCGACCTCGTGTCGGGCACGGACAAGCGGCTGCTCATCGTCGGCGGCGCGGGCAGCCTTTATGTGAACAAGGATCACACCGCCGTAGTTTGCGAGAGCAAAGATTTCCCACCGGAATTCCTGCCGCTCGCCAAAGCGCAGGGAGAGGAACTGGCAAAACTCCGGGAGCGCCAGGATGTGAAATGGACCTTCGTTAGCCCCGCCTGCGATTTCCAAGCGGACGGAGCGCGTACCGGCAAATATCTCCTTGGCGGCGAAGAGCTCACTCTGAACGCGGCGGGCGAAAGCGTCCTCAGCTACGCCGACTATGCGATTGCCATGATTGACGAGGCCTCAAAAGGAACGCATATCCAGCAACGCATAAGCGTTGTTCGCGCTTAATACTACAGCGCGCTTACAGCGTGTCTGACCTCGGCTTTGCCACCTCGAAATGAGCGCGGGCTTCCTTTTCCCTGACAAAATAACATACGCACCCAGCAAAAAGGAGTGGCTTCCTGGTGAGGCCACTCCTTTTCGCTTGGCTGATTTCCCTTATCCGGCTTTCCCACTCCTTTATGGTTTCCTTCTTCGCCCCGGCACAAAGAACTTCGCCCACTTTATCCGGCAGCGCCTGTTTACAGTCGCGCCGCCATTATTGTAAAATAGTGGTGACTGGATTTTCGATGCACCGGAAACGGGGGACTACGCATGATAAAAATACATGACGATACGAAAGGGCCGCCGCGCAAAGCAAAGTTATTCACGGCGCTGGATTTCCTCTTGATGCTTCTCCTGCTCGGCATTGTCACCTATCTTGTTCATTGCCGCATTGACGTCGTACTGACTGCCGCCCTGGAGAACTCGGTGACCCGGCAGAGCCGGACGGTGGCCTTCGGCCTGGAACAGCAGTTTGAGCAGGAAATGAAAACCCAGCGTGCCTGGGCGCGCCTTTTGATGGAGGAAAAAATCTCGCTGGATGCCTATGCCTCGACCTCCAATCCCGGACAAGGGAAAATCAAGGGCGTCATGACAACGGGCGGACGCGTCGTCAGCGGGGACGCGCTACCAGACGGGGCACTCCGGGCTCTGCGGGAACAGGCGGTGCGCGGCGGCGTTGACGCTTTGGGCCGGGCCCTCGACGCCGAATTTTCCCAGGCGGAGGATGCAACGGACGGTGCCATCGTCCGTTACCGGAAAGACTGTGGCTTGATATTTGCCGTCCCGATGGTCTTAGGCGGACAGGATTGCCTGCTCTATGAATGTTACAACGACGAGGCCCTGCGGGATAAGTTCAAGGCGCTGAGCTACAACGGCGACGGCACGGTGATCCTGCTGAACAGCATGGAAGACTGGACCGTCATCGCCGACGGCCTGGAGCTGATCAATACCCATCCCAAGATGCAACCCGGCTGGGACAAGCTGGGGCAACGCTACTGGAATGAGGACGGCTCACTTCGGGGGGATGCGGGCGCCGTCTACTACCGATGCTTCGGACAAGGCTATTTCCTGTATTACGCGATTGTCTCAAAGCCTTACGGACTGGCCATCTCCGGCTATGCCCCCTGGAGCTCGGTGGCTGTCGGCATCGACTACATCTACTACGTCATGCTCGCGGCCTCCTGCCTCTTGACGCTGCTCCTGATGGTAGGCGCTCGCTATGTGAAAAAGTCCCGCGAGAGTGCCCGCCTGCAGCAGGAAAAAATGGTTGCCGACTCCGCGAATCAGGCGAAAAGCGAATTCCTGTCGAACATGAGCCACGAGATACGGACGCCCATCAACGCCATCCTCGGCATGGACGAGATGATCCTCCGGGAAAGCCGGGAGCAGAACACGCTGGAATACGCGGGCAATCTCCGCATCGCGGCGGACAACCTGCTGGGCATCGTGAACGACATCCTCGACTTTTCCAAGATCGAAGCGGGGAAAATGGAAATCATCCCGGTGGAGTACGAGCTCAGCTCGGTGCTGAACGACCTTGTGAACATGATTCAGAAACGGGCGGAAAACAAGGGGCTGGAGCTCGTCGTGAACGCCGACCCCAACCTGCCCAGCGTCCTTTTCGGCGATGAGATCCGCATCAAGCAGGTGGTGACAAACATCCTGACGAACGCCGTCAAGTACACGGAAAAAGGCTCAGTGACGCTTGCTGTCTCGCAGGAACCGCAGGAAGGCGACCGCATCCTGCTCCATGTCAGCGTGGCGGATACAGGCATCGGTATAAAAGAAGCGGACATGACCAAGCTCTTCACCGCCTTCGACCGCATCGAGGAGAAGCGCAACCGCGCCATTGAAGGCACCGGGCTGGGCATGAACATCACGCAACAGCTCCTGCGCCTGATGGGAACGAAGCTCAACGTCGAAAGCGTCTATGGCCAAGGTTCGGTATTCTCTTTCACCATCTCGCAGCAGGTGGTGAACCCGGCGCCCATCGGCGACTTCAAGGAGAGCTTCCGGCGTTCGCTGGCGAAACGCGAGACATACCATGAGAAATTCACCGCGCCGGAAGCGAAGATTCTCGTGGTGGACGATACGCCGATGAACCTCACCGTGGTGAAGGGGCTGCTGAAGCAAACGGCCATTGGGATTGACACGGCGGAAAGCGGCGAAGTTTGCCTCCATCTTGTCCGGAAGACGGTCTACGACCTGATTTTCCTCGACCACCGCATGCCCGGTATGGACGGCATCGAGACCCTGAAGCGCCTGAAGGATTTGCCGGACAGCCTAAACGCTGCCACGCCGGTGGTGTCGCTGACGGCCAACGCGATATCCGGCGCCCGGGAGCAATACATCGCCGCCGGCTTTGACGATTACCTGACGAAGCCGATCCAGGGGGAAAAGCTCGAAGACCTGCTGTTGAAATATCTGCCGCCGGAAAAAATCAGGCCCGCCTCGGCGGAGAACCAGCCTGAGGAAGAAGCAGCCCCTGCCACCCTGCCCGCCTGGCTTTCGTCAGCGGAGGGCCTGGATGTTCCGGCGGGCATAAAAAACTGCGGATCAGCGGAGGATTACCTGGAAGCGCTCCGGATTTTCGCGGAATCCATCGCCTCCAACATCAGCGAAATCGAAGGCTATTTCCGGAACGAGGACTGGCAAAACTACACGGTCAAGGTCCACGCGCTGAAAAGCTCGGCCCGCATCATCGGCGCCGGGGAGCTTTCGGAGCGGGCGAAGCGCATGGAAGACGCGGGAAATTCCGGCTATATCAACGAAATCCGCGACAACACGCCGCCGCTCCTGGCGCTTTATCAAAGCTACGAGAAGACGCTGGCGCCGCTCAGGAATGACGGGCCGCCGGAAACAGAAAAGGCGCCGATAGACGCCGCCATGCTGGCGGAAGCCT
The DNA here is from genome assembly GCA_017444395.1 of Schwartzia sp. (in: firmicutes). GTDB lineage: Bacteria > Bacillota > Negativicutes > Selenomonadales > Selenomonadaceae > RGIG3544. Next base: position 22,553 of record JAFSWT010000139.1, read on the forward strand.
TCGACGCCATGCGCGAGTTCGCCGCCGTCTTCGACGATGACAGCCTCCAGATGGTGATGACCACACTGGACGGCTATCGTTTGCCGGAGCCCGAGGCGGCTCGCTACGATGAAATCAAAAAAGCACTGAACCGGTTGGACTGGGAAAGCGTCAACGCGCTATTGAAAAAGTAAAGTGTGGGATATGAATTGAAACACCTAATGAAAAAGAAACTCTTTTCCCTGGGGATTGCCCTGTTACTGCTGATGGGCGTAGCGGGGTACTTCGTGGGAAACGGTTTTGTTGATTACGCGTTGCTGCGCGGCGATCCGGCCGATCCGACAGCGGTACCGGCGGCCGCTGCGAAAATCGTGGAGCCGGGCCTGGTTCCGCCTGCCAAGCCGCAGGCCCAAAGCGAATCGTGGACGATAGCCTCCCGGGACGGGTTAAAACTCGTGGCAACGCATTTTTCTCCCGGGACCGGCAGCCGGCGCTGGGTAATCCTGGTTCATGGATACGGACGCAACCAGCGCTTTGTCTGGGATTATGCCGAAGCCTACATAAAGCAAGGCTATCATGTCCTGACGCCGGATCTGCGCGCTGCCGGGCTGAGCGAAGGCAAATACCTTACCATGGGCGTAAAGGAAAGCGATGACATCACACTCTGGGCCGGGGAAATCGCGCGCCGGGATCCCTCGGCTCACATCGCTTTACACGGGATCTCCATGGGGGCGGCCACGATCATGATGGCGACAGCGAATCATCCCCGGAATGTGGTAGCGGCCATTGAAGACTGCGGCTATACCAGCGCCTATGACATGTTCACGGTGCAGCTGGAAAAACTATTCGGCCTGCCGGAATTTCCCATCATGCCCTGCGTGGATATCGTCAGCCGCCTGAAAACGGGGAGCGCGGTTTCCGCGGCCGCGCCTTTGCGGAGCGTTGCCCATACAACGGTGCCGATGCTGTTCATCCATGGCGATGCTGACAGATTGGCCCCCTGCATCATGGCAGAGCAGCTGTATGACGCCTCCTCCGCCCCTGTCAAGGAAAAGCTGATCGTGCCCGGCGCCGGCCACGCGGATGCCAGGGATACTGCGCCCGAAGAATATTACCACCGGGTATTCCGCTTCCTGGAAGCGTACATGCAGACTCACGGGAATGGAGACGGACAAACCGATAACATCACCATGCCGGGAATAAAATGAGACTGTTCCGTATGAGTTTTTACTCCCACTGATTATAGCCGAATTTACCCATGGCTTTACGAGCGCTTATCTCCCGCCTTTATGGCGGGGGTCTTAGCGCTCGTTAGCATCGGATAAAAGACCTGCGGAACGAAGAAAATCGGGGCGGAATCCGTGAAAAAATGTTCATGCACGCCTTGACGATACTGGTGGGCAGGATCTCACCGCCGCCGTTTTTGAGAAAGGTCGGAGAGGATGGCGCGAAGTAAAATCATATGTCGTGTCATCCGCTTTCTAAAAATTTTTTCGCGGAGCGATACGGTTTGAGACCCTGTCTTGTGTAATTGCAGGTGACAATCTCCGGCAATATGAGGATGCTGGACGGAACAGAACATACTATAATCATGTCAGGCAGGACGAAGTTACCAAATCATCCTATATTTGATGATGGTAATGATAGGACAATAACGCTGAAAGACGGAGTGACCCTCTTTGAAGCTGGATATCAAAAAACGCGTATTGCTTTGGGGGCTTTTTTCTTCCCTTTTGACCTTCCTCTTTGCGGGCGCCATCTTCCTCTATTCCATGACAGGTACGAAGGAGGAGCTTGTCATGTGGGGCACGGAAATGGAGGACGGCGTCGCGGAATCCGTGGGGCGGCTTTCCGAGCGGAACGCAAAAGAACGTCTGCGGGAATCGGCGGCTCTCAAAGCGCAGCATATCGACCGTGAGCTCACCATCATCAGCGAAGGCGTGGAATATTTGGCAAACCGGATGACGATGCTTTTGTCCGCGCCGGGGCAATATCCTCCCCGCACGCTTCCAAACACGCGGGCCGACGTGAGCATATTGTCGGGGATGCCTTACATCCATTACAGCCCGGGAATCTCGGATGAGGACATCGCCAGCCTGGCAGAGGAAACCGGGGCCGTGTCCAATTTCGCCGATACGTTGGCGCTGATGAGTGAATCTTACGCGGTGGGCAGAGCGTATTTTTACGCCGCCTCCCGCAAAGGGTACATGCTTTGGCTCCACATCAACCCGGACGGGCAGGGGAACGTGCTGCCCGACGGGGAGGCGCGGGAGGAAATGCTCTCCGACTCCGACCCCAGGGAACGCCCGTGGTACAAAGCGAGCGCGCAGGCGACGGGCGTGGCTTTTTCCAAGCCATACCTCGGCATCGACGGACATCTGAACATTGAATGCGTCGCCCCCTATGCCGACGCGGAAGGATTCGCGGGCGTCGCGGGGATCGGCTTTGACGTGGAGGAAGTCTATCGCCAGATGGCCCATGCGCTTGCCGACGACTCCGGCGTGAATTTCGTCCTTGACGATGGCGGCGACGTGGTGCTGTCCTCCTTGCCGTCCGGCATATTGGCGGCCGTCCCGGGGGTCGCCGATATCCGTGAGACGGGAGACAAGGATTTAGCGGCGGCGGCCCGTCGCATGACGGCGGGAGAAAGCGGCGTCGCATCCGTGACCGTGGACGGCGAAACGTATTATCTGGCTTTCGCTCCCATGAAAACCCTCGGTTGGAGCTTCGGCACGCTGATAAAAAAGGAAACGGCCATGGAACCCGTCCGCGAGGCGAGGGAAAATGTATTCGTGTCCATGAGCGGTTCCCAAACCATCCTGAAGAATATCTTTGCGGGCGCCAAGCGAAACGCCACCCTTGCCTTTGTGATAGCTGCGGTGTTCCTCGCTTTCGCCAGCGCCAAACTGGCGACACGCATCACGAAGCCGATCCGCAGGCTCACGGAAGGGGTGCGGGAAATCTCCGGCGGCAATCTCGAATACAAGCTGGACCTGAAAACGGGCGACGAAATCGAGCTCCTGGCCGACAGCTTCAACAAGATGACGGACAATCTTTCGGAATACATGAAGAATCTGGAACGCACCGCCACCGAAAAGGAGCATATCAAGACGGAGATGGACCTGGCGCGGAACATCCAGGACGGCATGCTCCCGAAGGACTTCCCGAAGCAGCGGGAATTTGACATATTTGCCACCATGCACCCGGCGAAGGCGGTCGGCGGTGACTTTTATGATTTCTATTTCCTCGACGAAAACCATCTCGCGGTGACGGTGGCCGACGTATCCGACAAGGGGGTCCCGGCGGCGCTTTTCATGGTCATCACCAAAACGCTACTGAAGGATAACGCCATTCGAGTGCGGGAGCCGGAAAAGCTCTCCAACGCCGTGGAGCAGGCAAACGACGCCTTGATCGCCAGCAATCAGGAGGGGATGTTCGTCACCGCCTTTTGCGGCGTGCTGGACATAAGGACCGGGACGTTCCGGTACGCGAACGCGGGCCACAATCCGCCCCTGATCCGTCGCGGCACGGAATCCGCTTATCTCCCCAACGGAGAAAGCCTGATGCTCGGCGTCATGGAAGGGGAAGCCTATCCGGCGAAAACGATTACCCTCGCCCCCGGCGACGTATTATTCCTTTACACCGACGGCGTCACCGAGGCAATGGACGAAAACCGGGAAATGTTCCGGGAAAGCCGGCTGAAGGAGACGCTCGACGCGGCGCTGCCCACGGCAACGGCCGAGGACATGGTCGGCGCGGTATGGAAGGCGCTCCAGGACTTCACGGCTGACGTCGAGCAGTCAGACGACGTTACCATGCTCGCCTTGGTGTATCATGGGGATAAATAACCTATATGAATAAACGGAGGTAAAAGCAATGGACATCAACATCACGAAAAAACTTGACGGAAGCACCCTTACGCTCTCTTTGGCAGGGCGGCTGGACAAGCTCACCGGACCGATATTCGATCAGGAATTCCGTACCGCCATCGAAGGCGTCCGGGAGACCGTTCTCGATTTTTCAGCGCTTGACTACCTTTCCTCAGCAGGACTTCGCTCCTTGATTGCGGCCAACAACCAGATGAAGAAGCAGGGCGGCACGCTCACGGTGAAAAATCCCACCGCCGACGTGATGGACGTGTTTGAGATGACGACCTTCGGCCGGCTGATCCATATCGTGAAAGAGGGGGACGCCGCTTCGAATCCGACGGAGGATTCGGGATATTACCCGCTGCGCCCGGTACAGCGCTGGCTGGTGGACACCCATTTCCAGAAGGCGAAATCGACGATGATGAATGTGGGCGGCCTGATCCGGCTTGACCCGTCCACCGACATGGAGCGGCTGGCCGGGGCGCTGAACGATATCATGTCCACCTATGACATTTTCCGCTGCCGCCTTGTCTTCGATCCGGAGACCGGCGACATTTGCCAGCGGTTTGACGGGGAAGTGGCGCGAGTCGTCGTGGAAAGCCTGTCCGACGAAGCCTTTGAGAAGCGGAAGCTCGACCTCAAAGAGCCGTACACGCTCATCGATCATCCGCTCTATCGCATCTATCTCATGAAGACCCCGTCGGGGCAATATCTCTATATGGACTTTTACCATGCCGTCATGGACGGGACGGCAATCGCGCTGATTTTCTGGCGGGAACTCGACAAGCGCTATACGCGAGGCAAGGAGAACGCCATCGCGCGAACGGTGCCGAATTACGCGGAATACGTCCTCGAGGAATCGAAGCTGGCCCCGGAGACACTGGCGGAAGGGCACGCGTATTGGCGCAGGATGCTCGACGGCTTTGACGAGAAAAAGCACCTGCCGCCGGTGGACGTCACCGGCGTCGGCGCGTGGACGAAAAACGAATTTGAGACGCCGCTTGAAAATGCTCTGGCCAAAGACTTTTTCCGGCACAAGGAGTACTCGGAAAATACCTTTTTCATGGCGGCGGCCATGCTTGCCATGGCAAAATCGGCAGGCGTCCGGGAATCCGTCATAAACTGGGTGCATAACGGACGCATGACGTCCTCGGAGCGTCGGCTGCTGGGGCTTATGCTGAACCAGATTCCCATCCGGTGGGATTTCGAGGACGGACTATCCGTCGGCGATTTCCTGCGCGGCCTGGAAGCGCGGATCGCGGAGGGGATGAAATATACCAAGAGCCTGGATATCGTGTATAATGAGGGCCTCGAGGACAACTGCGCCACTTTCATCCTCCAGAAGGGCGCCATCGGCCGACGCGGCATCTTACGTCTTGGCGGCGCAGACGCCGTGATCGTGGAAATGCCGGACAATGAACTGTCGGCGGCGGAAAATACGCTGGATATCGAGCTGAACGCGCATGCGGACGGGACGTATTCGCTGGTGCTGAATTATGACGCCAGCCGCTATTCCGTGGACGCCATGCACCGGTTTGCCCAAACCGTGGACGAGATGATAGGGGCGCTGACGGACGAGAATCGCTCGGTCACAGCCCTCTTGGAATCATGAAAACGGAATCGTCCCTTTCCTCGTATTTTACCCGGAAAATGTTCCTGCGGGCCGTGCTGCCCGCCCCCCTCGCCGGCATCGGGATGGCGCTGGCGGAGATGGGGGACACGATCCTGGTCGGTCACGCCATCGGCATGGACGGAATTGCCGCCATCGGGTACGTCTCCCCACTGTTCCTTCTGTCTTCCTTCTTTGCCTTCGGCCTCTCCACGGGCGGCGCAGTCGTTTTCGCGAACCTCATGCACAAAGGGGAACAGCAGCGGGCGCTCGGCATCTTCAATTTTTTTCCTGCGCTTCTCTTGCGCCGTCGGCTTCGGCATCATGGCGGCCGGGCTCCTGCTGGGGGACGGGCTCCTCGCTTTTCTCGGCGCGACGCCGGAAGAGGGCGCCGTGTTCGGTCTGGCGAAAAGCTATATGTTTTACATCCTGCTGGGGATTCCCTTCCAGATTCTCATGGAGCTGGTAACCTTCTATCTACGGAACGACAACGTCGACGCGCTGGCCGTTGCGCTCCAGGCGTCGGCGGGCGTCGGCAATCTCATCGTCAGCGCGATCCTGCTGTTCTTTTTCGATTGGGGCATTGAGGGATGCAGCTTTGGCTTCCTCGTCTCGAATGCGGCGACGTTCCTGATCGGGTTCGTTTATCTGCTGGGGCGGCAGGGAGCGCTCAAAGTCCGGCGGCAGGCCGCTTCCTTCCCGGAGGCGATAAAGCCCCTGCGGCTCGGATTCGCGACCTCCTTCGAGTACATCTTCGGCGCGGTCTTCGCCCTCGTGTCCATCCATCTCCTTACAGATCTTTCGGGAACGGAAGGCGTCGCGATTTTCAACATCGTCGAAAACCTGGCCCTGCTTTTCGTCTTTATCTACGAGCTCATCGGCAAAATGGCGCAGCCCATCTTTTCCGCCTTTTTCGCGGAATGCAACTTCGGAGAGCTGCACCGGATTTTCCGCTACTGTCTCCTCTATTCGCTGGCATTGGGCGGCCTTGCTACTGTCGCCACGATGGTTTACCCGGAGGTCGTGGGGCTGCTCTTCGGGCTGGACGGCATCGAGAACACGGCGGCGGTGTATCACGCGATACGTGTCTTTTGCGTCGGCGCGGTTTTCATGGGCGTGTGCCTTTTGCTGCAAAACTATTTCCAGTCCGAGGAGGACGAGCAGGGCGCCTTTCTCGTCGTATTCCTGCGCCGCGCGGGCGTGGGCGTCGCTTTGGCGTGGTTCCTTTCCCGCTTCGGCCTTGCCGCCTTTTGGCTGGTATACCCCCTATCCGAGCTTTTGACCCTGCTCATCCTTTTCGTCTGCAAACGCCGCCGGGGCGAGCACAAAAGCATCAACCCGGCGCGGGTATACGCCTCCACCTTTTACGGCAGCAACAAAGCCATAACGGAACAGCTCGACTCCATCGAGGCTTTCGCGGCGAAATGGGGCGCGGACGAGCGCAAGCGATATCTCCTGTGCCTGGCACTGGACGAAATAACAGGCATCGTGAACGAGCGGGCCGCCCGTCGGAACAAGAATCACGTCTTGTTGCAGCTCACGTTGATTGCGCGGGAAACACCGGAAACTGACATACCCAATTTTGAAATCCACCTCCGGGACGACGCGGAGGAATTCGACCCCTTCCGCCTCCCCGGCGGCCCGATTGCCGCCATGCCGGAGCGGGTGGACGATGTGGACTACAGAGCCCTGGGCATGTACGTCATCCGAAGCCGCGCCCAAAGCTTTTTCTTCCGCAACTATCAAGGCTTCAACACGACTGTGATGGTGATATAAGAGAAGAACGGCTGCTATCAATCAACGAAACGATTTGGGGTGAAGAATAAGGAGTTTACGGCAATGACAAAAAGTCTTTTCGAGTGCCATGGCAGTATCTTAACCAGTGTTCCGGATTCTATGAAGAAATCTCTCGTTTCCGTGCTGACGACGGCTCTCGTCATGGGCTCGGCGCAGACGACGTTCGCCGCGGCGAATCCGTTCGAGGATGTCCCTGCCGACCATTGGGCGTACGACGCGGTTGCTCAGCTCGCTGCGGATGGCGTGATTGAGGGCTACGGCGACGGCACCTATCGCGGCGGCCAGGAAATCACCCGCTACGAGATGGCGCAGATGATTGCCCGCGCCATGGCGAAGGGCGACAGCGGCGCAGACAAGGCGCTGATCGACAAGCTGGCTGCCGAGTTCGCCGACGAGCTGCAGAGCCTCGGCGTCCGCGTTGCCGCTCTCGAAAAGAAAGTGGACAATGTGAAGTGGCAGGGTGAAATCAAATATTGTTACTCCAACGAGCGGCATAAAGCGGAAAATCCTGTTCAGAACAACGCCCAGTATGTTACGCTCCGTCTCGAGCCGGAAGTAACCATCAACAAGAACTGGACCGGTCATGCCCGTCTCGACTACAACCTGGATATGAACAGCGCCGCCAATTCACCGGCGGGCGTGATAAACGCAAAAGGGGAACAAGAGGAAGAAGGCTTTGTCATGGAGCACGCCTGGGTGCAGGGCGACTACGAGAACTTCCAAATCCTGCTCGGCAAGCTGCCCTATATGAGCAACAGTGACAACGGTATGCTGTTTGATGACAATGTGGCCGGCGGGCAGATTACGGTCGGCAACAAGGTCAAAGGAACGATTACCGTTGGCCGCGCAAATGCCGAAGCGGCAGGCCGCCCGGGGTGGCCCCGGCAAACGGATCCAGATGACCCCGCAACTGCATACACCAGTGCCACTGCCAGCTATCAAGGCATTGAGATTTACAATGACCGCGAGGACAAGATTACCTGGGGCGTCGGCTACCATCATTTTGCCAACAAGGCTGTCCTGCGTGAGTTGTATGCCGGCAATGACAAGGAAGCCATGAACCTTTGGGATGTCGGCCTTGGCTGGCAGTTTGACAAGAACTTCAACCTGAACGGCGCTTATGCCTGGAACACTTCGGCGAAGGACACCGGTGAGACCGGACAGGACTCCAGGCGCGCCTGGAGCGTCGAGCTCGATTACAAGGGCGCCGACCCTGCGGTCAAGGGTTCCTGGGGCGCGTCCGTCGCCTACCGCAGCCTCGGCCAGGAAGCCGTCTGGGCGCCGACCTATGACGCCATCGGTGCCGGACAGAAGGGCTTCGAAGTGGGATTCGAGATTATCCCGATGAAGAACTTCTCAGCGGGTTTCAAGTATTTCATTGGCAAGGACAAGATCAACAAGGCCGCCGGACAGAACGACGACGCCAGCAGGTTCTACACCGAACTGAACTTTTCCTTCTGATACGGAAACCTGATCGAACGCACACAAAAAGGCAGCTGTGGGAAACATACAACTCCCGCAGCCGTCTTTCTTTTCCCGTTAATCGATTGTGCGCCGATCCTCGCCGTCGGTGATGACCTTTTTCCAGCCGTAATACTGCGCGTACATGAGGTTATGACTGCCTTCGGGGCGCGGCTCCAGATCGCACCCCCACGCCAAAAGCTCCGTGTTCCACGTGAAATGATAATCAAAAATGTCGAGCATGGCGTCGGCAATCGGGGGCACGTCGATTTGGTGGACGACGACGAGATCCTGATCCCGGCGGGCATTGATATAGTCGATGCGATTCATCCACTGGGTACGCACATCCCATTCCACATAGAGCACGATAGCCGTCGTTGCCAGCCAAAGGGCTGCGCAGAGCGCAAAGGCGGCACGAAAGAGTCCACGGTGTTCTTGGTAGATGGCGTCCTTCTTTGGCATGAGTTCCCGGAGGGCCGAAAGGGAGGCCGTAATGACGGCCACGGTGGAGAAGAATCCGGCTCGAGCCGGAGCCATCGGCACGAAAAGCATGACGATCATGACGCTCAACGCGCCCGCGATCATCACCGCCTGAAATTTCGTCACGGGATTCCAACGCATTCCCTCGGGAAGCTGTCGGACGTAATACAGTATCAATAGCAGCGGAGGAATCCACATCCGCACCACCGGCCAGAAGCATTCGGTAAAGGTGAGGGAAAACATCAGGGGCGTCCAGTACATCTCCGGCGGCAGCTCGGGATTGTACTCGAATTGCCGCTGAAGCACGAGCCGCACCGTTTCCCCCGGCGCCTGGGTCAGAAGGACGCCGCCGACGCTGAGGAACAGGAAGCCCGCAATCATCCACGGCTGCAGGCGCCCCTGATTCTTAAAATGCCACAGCGCGAAAAGCGTGATGAACCCGGTGGCCGCCGCTCCCGTTTCCACGGATCATCCTGCGCAAATCCCGCTGACCGCCATCAGGGGAACACTCCAATAAGGCGGCTTTTCCCAAAACGACGGATTCCAATATTTCAGGGCGAAGGGCAGCAGGAAGAGAAACTCCAGAAGGGACATCCACAGATAGACGCAGCTCCCGCACATCCATAGCGTCGTCGCGAAAGGACTCGGAAGCAAGAACCAAAAAGCCATCATGATCCAAAGGATATAGGTCTTGTTCATGGAGCGAAGGGACGCGCCGGTTCCGATGCGAAACACCAGCAGGGCCAGCCACGCAAAAACAAGCGTGTTCAGGATATTGAACAGGCCCTTGCCTTCCCAGGCGAAGAGTTGGGTGAGGCCGATGCCCAGCACCCGGCCGCCCCAAGTGAAGTAATGGGACCATTGGCTTTTCACGATGTCGCCGAAGGACGCGATGCGCGCTCTCGTCCCCACGCCGTCCAAAAGGTTTCCCTTGTCCGCCCCGTCCCATATAAACGCGTAGGGAATATCGTCCGATATCATGGGAAGCATCAGGTTGCGAATGAGGAACACCCCCATGAAAACGCCCAGGATGAACTGCCACGAAACCCGATCCCAACAGGATTTTCCCTTCGATTCTACGGTCACGCTTCTCTCTCCCATCTACTTTGCTCCATCCTCTTTGACCTTTTTCCAGTCCCGTTCCTCGTCGATGCAGATGGGGCCGGTGCCGTAATACCGGGCAAACATCAGGGATCGGTTGTCCGTGGGCTTCGACTCCAAATCGAGGCCGTAAATCAGATGATACTCCGTCACGGACCTCGGCCCCGCGATCTGCCACCATCCCTCCGGCACATGCAGCGCGGGAACCACCAAGAGCGGCTCCTTCGGCTTGGATTGGATGAGATGGATGCGGTCGTCGAACTGCCGCCGAATGGATGCCTCGATGTAAACCGCCTCCGCCATGGTGACCGCACCGTAGCAAAGACAGAGCATCACAACCGCAACGGTTGCTCTGCGCCAGAAGGCTTTGCGACATAGCTCTTTCATGCGGGGCGCGATTTCCCGCACGGCCATCACCGACGCGATCGTGAAGAATACGGTGGAGTGAAACCCCGTGCGAAGCGCGAACTCAGGCGCAAACATCATGACGCAAAGCACCAAAAGCCCCGCCGCCGCGAACATCGAAACAAGACGCGCGGTTTTGTTCCATTCCCGCAGATTCTTGAAATACAGCAGGATGGGGATATAGAGGAAGCTCTGCCACAAGAAGATGGGTAAAAATCCTTCCGTGAAGTTGTCGAGGAACATTTCCACCGACCAGAGCTTGTCCGCCGGCAAAACATATTCCGGATCGTATTCCAGCATGAACTTTTCCCGCATGATGGAGCCGGGACAAAGCAGGAGCAGCGCGAAGCCCACCAGGAAAAATCCCGCGCCGGACGTCATCCAAGGCCGGAGCCGCCCCTCCCGGCGAGCCGAAAGCAGAAACATCGCCAGCAGGAAAAGAGCGGCAACGCTCCCGCCCTCCTCCGACCATCCGGCGAAGAGCCCCGCCGCCGCCATCAGGCACACCCGCAGCCGGGAAGATCCTTGCCGGAAATCCGCCCGCAGATACGCCAGGGCATAAGGCAGGAGAAAGGCGCATTCCCAAAGGCCGGTCCACAGATAGACGCAGGCGCCCGTCATCCAAAGCATCGTCGAGACATAGTCCATCACGCCGAATTGCAGCCCCAGCAGCCCCCACAGGAAGCATCCCTTATGACGCGCCGGGGACGCGACCCGCCCGGTCGCGATCCAGTAAATCACCAGCCCCAGCAGCAAAAACACGACGGTATTGCATAGGTCAAACCAAATCTTTCCCTGCCACGCGAAAAACTGGATGAACAGCATGGAGATGGTGCGGCCGCCCCAATTGAAATAATGCTCCCACTGGGAAACAAAAATATCGGACACGGACGCGATGCGAACCCGCTCTCCGATGCCGTCCATGAGATTCCCGCCGTGCTCAGGATCCCAAATGAACGCGTAGGCGTAATCATCCGCCACCATGGGAAAGAGAAGATTCCTGATCAGGAAGAGTCCTACGAGCGTCAGCAGTATCATCTGCCAGGACAGCCGATCCCAGGCGTCCGTGATCAGGCGGTACGCCCCATCTGCCCTGTTTCCCACTTTTCTCATCCCGTCATCGCCTTTCGCATGAATACGCATAATCAAACTCTCTTGAGATTTTTCCATCCCACCCCACGATTTCGCAAGCGCAACGACCGCAGTCCCCCCGTTTATTATACAAGATAACGCCGCAAAAAGTGCCGTTCCTCAGAAAAATTTTTGAGATTTTTGGATGCGCAAATTTTTATGGCATTTCAAAGCAAACTATCCTATAATTCGTATATAATAGCACCGACAGACTATAAGGAAACACCGACCAAGTCCCTCGACAGATGCACGAATTGACTTAATCGTTGTTTCCATAGGAAAGGACAGATAAAATGCAAACCAAGGACGCCTGGCGCGCGGAGTATTTCGGGGACGAACTGCCGGACTGCCTGCCGCTTCCCGACCGAAAAGAGAAAAAGGAACCCGCATGGCAGGCATACTGCCTTTCTTTGTCAAATCCTGTTGCCGAAGAAGAAGTATCGGCAGGATTGTTCTTCCTGCTGGGCATGTACGCGGGCGCCGGCGAGGCGGCGTTCCTGGCAGTGCGCGGGAATGCCTGCTTTCCGGTGCGCGCAAGCTGGAACGACGATACGCCGCCTGCGGGCCTAACGGACAAGGCACGGAAAATGCTGGAGGAAAGCGCGTCGTTTTCGTGGACGGAGGACGAGGCGGCGGAAGCTTTGGGCTGGGAACCGGGCCGGGGCATCGCCCTCTGCCTTGATGACACGGAAATCCCGGAGCGGCTGCTTTCGCGGCTCGCCCTCGTTTTTTCCGCTTCAGCGAAAGAATTGACCATATCTTATGATTCCGCCCGGTATTCGGAAGAATTCATCAAAACGCTGGCGCTTTCCTGGCGTGAGATTCTGACGAGCCTGCCGGTGTCCGGGCGCATGGCGGAGCTTCGTATCACGGCGGCAGAAACGATGCAGGCGCTGGACGGCTTTAACGAGACGCGCCGCGATTACGACCGTGAATCCACCATCGTCGACCAGTTCCGGGCACAGGCGGAAAAGTCCCCCGGCAATCTCGCGGTGGTCTATGAGGAACGTTCCTATTCCTACGCCGAAGTGGACGATCTTTCCGACCGCATCGCGCGGTATCTCGCCGGTCAGGGCCTCGGCCGCGGCGATACGGTGGCGGTATTCATCCCGCGTTCGGAGTACATGGTCATCGCCTCCCTCGGCGTGCTGAAGGCCGGCTGCGCCTACGAGCCGCTGGACCCCAATTATCCCGACGAGCGCCTCTCCTTCATGGCGAAGGACGCGGCGGCGAAGCTGGTCATCGTGGGCGACGGGCTGATTCCGCGTCTGGCGAATTTCGACGACTTCCCGAAGGGAACGCTGCCCCTGTCGAAGATTGGGGCGCTTTCCCCAGCGGAAAAGACGGCTCTGAAAGACGTCGAGCCGCCGAAGCCCGACGACCTCTTCACGCTGATATACACTTCCGGCACCACCGGCGTCCCGAAGGGCGTGCGGCTGCTGCACCGGAATATCATGGCCTACGCGGCCTGGTACCGCCATTTCTTCTCGCCGACGGAGAAGAGCCGCGTCACCTGCTACAACAGCTATGGCTTCGACGGCTCGCTGACGGACATGTACCCGGCGCTGACCGTGGGCGCGGCGGTCGTCGTGATTCCCGAGGAGAAGAAGCTCGATCTGCCCGCCGTAGCGGACATCATCCGCCAACACGGCGTTTCCATCGCCGATTTGCCGAGCCAGGTGGGACGGCAATTCGCGCTGACCATGGACTGCCCGACGCTCAAATATATCGTGGGTGGCGGCGAAAAGCTGGTGCCCTTCGAGCCGGTCTATCCCTATATCTTCGCCAATGAATACGGCCCCACGGAGGCGACGGTGGCCATCACCTGCTACAACATGACGAAATATGAGCCGGACGTCCCCATCGGAAAGCCCATGGACAACACAGCCATCTACATTGTGGACGGCGCGGGACGCCGCGTGCCGCCGGGGGCCCTCGGCGAGCTCTGGGTGGCCGGGGAGCAGGTGACGGACGGCTATCTGAACCGCCCGGAAAAGACAAACGAAGTCTTTGTCCCCAATCCCTTCACAAAGGAAAAAGGGTACGAAACCGCCTATCGCACCGGCGACGTGGTTCGCTATCTGACGGACGGGAACATCGAATTCGCCGGACGCCGGGACGGGCTGGTGAAGATTCGCGGCTTCCGGGTGGAACTGGCGGAGGTCGAGGGCGTCGTCCGGGATTTCCCGGCGGTAAAAGACGCCGCCGTAGCGGCCTTTGACAATCCCGCGGGCGGTAAATTCATCGCCGCCTATGTGACGTCGGACACGCCCATCGACCGCGACGCGCTGGCGACATTCATCCGCGAACGGAAGCCGCCCTATATGGTGCCCGCCGCCATCGTGGAACTGGACATCATCCCCCACAACCAGAACGGCAAGCTCAACAAACGGGCGCTGCCGGTGCCGGAGCTCCACGCCTCGGAAAGCGCCTATGTCGCGCCAAAGAACGCCACGGAAGCGGCGCTGGTTAAAGGCTTTGCCACTGCGCTGGGCATGGAACGCGTCAGCGCGGAGGAAGACTTCTTTGAGGCAGGGGGCGACAGCCTCAGCGTCGTGCGCCTGCTTTCGGAATGCCGGGAGCTTCGCCTGAATTTCAACCTGATTTACGAAGGCAGGACGCCTGTGGGTATCGCCAGTCTGCTGGCGGCCAGGGACGAGAAGGAATCGAAGTCCGGCAAAAAACGGGAGACGCATTTCCTCGGCCCGCTCCATCAACTTCACTACGAGTGGGGAAACGAGCTGGAGGAAGGTTACGGCGTCCATTGCGACGCCACGGTCCACCTGGCGCCGGAAACAGATATGGAACGGCTGGCCACGGCGGTAGAGACGGCGCTGTTGGCGCACCCCGCCGTAGACGCGCGGCTCTCCCTCGCCGCCGACGGAACCCTTCGCTGGCGACCGGGCGACTGCCAGGATATGAAGCCCCGGGTGGAAAAGCTCTCCCGGGCGGACTACGAAGCGTTGAAGCCGAAACTCCGCCGGCCCATGAACCGCCCGGAAACGCGCATGTTCACCACGCGCCTGTTCGAGATTACGGAGCCGGACGGGACGACGAGCCGGGATCTTTATTTCGACTTCCTGCACCCAATCATCGACGGGGACTCCATCGAGATATTCCTCGCGGACATCGACGCCGCCTATCGCGGCGAAAGGCCGGAGCCGGAGACTTGCAGCATCTTCGACTATTATGACGACATCGAGGACGCCATAGGGAGCGACGCGTACCAAAAGGAACAGCAATGGAACCATGACTTCGCCCGCGGCTTCACCGAGCGGCTGAGCGAGCTGCCCGGCGACCTCGATCCGCAGGGCGAAAACGAAACGAAGGCCATATTCCTGCCGATCCGCCTCGACCTAGCGGCGGCAGATCGCTTCGCGAAGGAACACGGCGTCACGGACGGGACGCTTCTCGCCGCCGCCTTCGGCCTGCTGCAGGGGCACGCCAACGGGGAGCGGGCGGGCGTCGTGCTGACCTTTTACAACGGCCGCGACGACATCCGCTTCGAGCGCACGATGGGCGCACTGTATCGCCATTATCCCTCCTGTGTGCGATGGACGGAGGCCATGACGGCGGGACAGTTCGTGAAGGAAACGCAGGAAAACATCCTGCTCTGCCGTCGGCACGCGCTCTACGAGGGAGATCCCGTGCCTATTATCATCTCCTTTGCTTATCAGGGCGAGGACACGGACGAAGGCTTTGCTTTCTGCGGCGGCCGGGCGCAGTATGATGAGGTCGAGGACTATGAGAACGAAATTTTCAACTTCTATGTCCATCGCCGCCAGGACGGCTACTATGTTGCCCTGACCTACAACACGCGTGCCTACAGCGAGGCGTTTGTCGCGCGCTTCGTGGAGAACTACGCGAAAGCGATCTGCGGGCTCATTTCCGGCGAGAAGCCCTCGGCCATCGAGGCGGCGCTATGACGGGCGAAGGGAACGCCGCTCTGGAAGCGGGCTTTTTCACGCGCCAGATGTTCCAGCGGACAGTGTTGCCCGCGCCGCTGGCCGGCATTGGCCTGTCTTTGGCCGAGATGGGGGACTCCATCCTCGTCGGCCACGCTATCGGCATGGACGGCCTGGCCGCTGTCGGTTTCATCTCGCCGCTGTTCCTGCTGGCCTCCTTTTTCCTCTTCGGGCTCTCCACCGGCGGTGCGGTAGTCTTCGCCAACTTCATGCACGAGGGGAAGCGGGAGAAGGCTCTCGGCATCTTCAATTTCTTCCTGCGGCTTGGCGGCATCATCGGATTCGGCGTCATGGCGGCGGGACTTCTCTTCGAGGACGGGCTGCTGTACGCGCTCGGCACCACACCGGCGGACGGCGCCGTCTACGGGATGGCGAAAAGCTATCTGTTCTATATCCTGCTGGGAATCCCCTGCGAGATCCTCATGGAGATCCTCACCACCTATCTCAGGAACGACGACGCCGAAACACTTTCCATCGTGCTCCAGACGGCCAGCGGCGTTGTCAATCTCATCATCAGCGCTATCCTGCTGTTCTTCTTCGATTGGGGCGTCGCCGGATGCAGCTTTGGCTTCTTTGCGTCGAACGCGGCCACGATGCTGATCGCCCTCATCTACATCCTGCGCGGGAAAGGAATGCTCCGCATCCAACGGGCATCGGCCTCTTTCGGCGAAGCGTACAAATCCCTTCGGCTCGGCTTCGCCACGTCGTCGGAGTACATCTTTGGCGCCGTCTTTTCCTTCGTGGCCATCCATCTGATGACCGATCTGGCGGGAACCGAGGGCGTGGCGATTTTCAACATCATTGAAAATCTGTCCCTCCTGTTCGTCTTTATGTTCGAGTATATCGGCAAGACCGCCCAGCCCATTTTTTCCACCTTCTTCTCGGAATGCAATTACCGGGAGCTGCACCGGATATTCCGTTACTGCCTCGGCTATTCATTGGTTGTGGGGGGGATAGCCACCGTCGCCACGATACTATATCCCGAGATCATCGAGCTGCTCTTTGGCATGGATGACGTACAAAACCCGTCATCCGCCTATCACGCGGTACGGTTTTTCTGCGTCGGCACGATCTTCATGGGCGTATGCCTCCTGCTGCAAAACTACTTCCAGTCCGAAGAAGACGAATGGGGGGCTTTTCTCGTGGTCTTCCTGCGGCGGTTCGGCCTGGGAATTGCCTTGGCGTGGCTCCTTTCCCGCTTCGGCCTCGCCGCCTTCTGGCTGGTGTATCCCATTTCCGAGTTACTGACGCTCCTCCTGATTTATGTGTATAAGCGGCGTCGGGGCGAGCGAACGCCCATCGATCCGGCACGGGTATACGCCGCCACCTTTTACGGCAGCACCGAAGCCGTGGTGGAGCAACTGGATGCCATTGACGTCTTTGCCGCGAAATGGGGCGCCGACGACCACAAGCGTTTCCTGCTTCGCCTGGCACTGGACGAAATCTCGGGCGTCATCAACGAACGGGCCGCCCGGCGGTCTGATACCCATGTATTGATGCAGCTCACGCTGATTGCCCGGGAGCCCTCGGACGCGGAGAAATCCGCATCCGAGCCTCCCGCCTTCGAAATCCATCTGCGGGACGACGCCGCCGAATTCAATCCCTTCCGCCTGGCCAGAGGACCGATCGTCGACGAGCCGGGACAGACGGAGGAACCGGACGTGGAGGCGCTGGGCGTGTACTTCGTCCAAAACCGCGCCCAAAACGTCTTCTCCCGCCACTATCAAGGCTTCAACACGACCATGATGGTGATATGAAGGGAATGGCAATCCGCCGCTGATACAGCGAAAAAAGCGCCGGAGAACGAATCGTCCGAAAAAACGCTTGACCGGTGCTCGCTACCGCATGATACAATAATAACAATGACAATGACAATATAACCGATGTCGATGGAAAGGACGGATGAAGATGAAAGATCTTTCAAGGCGCGATTTCGTGAAGCTGGCGGGCGCAACCGCTGTCGGCGCGGCGCTTTCCCCACTGGGCAGCCTGGGGAAGGCGGCGGCCCAGGCCCCGGTGGTGGGCAGCACGGACATGAGCGGCGCGACCGGCGCCGGTTCGCGGGCGAAGGTGTATTTCACGAAGCATATCGACGCCAAGCACCTCATCAAGCTCTACCAGCTTGTCAACGAAGGCATTTACGGCAAGGTCGCCATCAAGCTCCATACCGGCGAGAAGAACGGCCCGAACATCCTGCCCCGCGATATGGTGCGGGCGTTCCAGGCGCAGGTGCCGGACAGCACCATTGTCGAGACGAACACCCTGTATCCGGGAGACCGGTACACCACCGCGGGACACCGCGAGACATTGCAGGTCAACGGCTGGACCTTCTGCCCCGTGGACATCCTCGACGAAGAAGGCGACGTCAATCTGCCGGTGCGCGGCGGCAAGCACCTGAAAGAGGTCGCCATGGGCGGCCATATCATCAACTACGATTCCATGATTGTCCTGACCCACTTCAAGGGGCACGCCATGGGCGGTTTCGGCGGCTCAATGAAGAACATCGCCATCGGCTGCGCTTCGGGACAGCATGGCAAGAAGCAGGTGCACGGCTATACCGGCGCCGAAATGCCGCCACCGGGCAATGTCTGGTTTGACGGCTCGGTTCCGCTGCAGGATGAATTCATGGAACTGATGGCGGAATCGGCGAAAGCGACCATCGATTATTTCGGCAAGCATATCACCTTCCTGAACGTCATGCGCCGCATGAGCGTCGATTGCGACTGCGCCGGAACGCGGGCGGCGGAGCCGACGATTCCCGACATCGGCATCGCGGCGTCCACGGATTTGCTCGCCATCGATCAGGCCTGCATGGATATGGTTTACGCCTCGCAGAAAAACCACGACCTCGTGGAGCGCATCGAGAGCCGCCACGGCCTCCGTCAGCTTTCCTACATGAAAGAGCTCCGGATGGGCAACCCGCAGTATGAATTGATTTCGATCGAATAATCAAAAGAGCGGCTCCGCGTAAGAGCCGCTCTTTTTTTGCCGGCAGGCAGGCCCGGCAACATACCACATCTTTTTTCGGGGATTCTCCCCCATTCATACGGCAAACGCCGGCCGCATTTCGTATATTCCCTGCAGGAGCCGCACGAAGCCGCTGACTTCCCGGCGGCTTTCATTGCCGTGGGTGCAGAGGACGCAGGGGACCGTCTCCTCGCAGTCGAAAGGCGTCCAGGCAAATTCCCCGTTATGGTCGTTCAGGAATCCGGGGGCGAGACAGACGCCCTTATGGGCGGCGACGTTCGTCAGCGTCGTGTCGTGATTGGCGCTGTTGAAATAAGGAATGGCAAGCGCCTCAATGACGCGTTGCTGCACCCGGCGAAGCGGGGGCGGCGAGCCGCCGCCGACCATCAGCGTCTGCCCGGCCAGGTCTTCGATTTGTATCCTTTCCTTTGCCGCCAGCGGCGACGTCTTTTCCGAGATCAGATAGATGCGGCTCTCAAAGAGCGGATGCAGCACGACGTCGGGGATATGCCTTACATCGTGTTCCATCGCGAAGAGGATATCCTCTTCGCCCTTCAGGAACGAGGCGGATTCCGCCAGCGGCAGGAAATGCGGCGTCACTGAGACGCCCGGATGCTCTTTCTCAAACGTCTCGATGGCCTGCGGCAGAAAATAAATGGCCGAGCGCAGCGGCAATCCGATGGAAATGTCCAGGCGATAGCGGGCGCTGAAATTCTGCCCCTGCTCCGTCGCCCGCTTGAGTTCGCTCTTGATATTGCGCAGCGTCGTGCAGAACTGCGCCCCCGCCGGCGTGAGCATCGCGCCGCGCCCCGACCGCTCAAACAGCAGAAAGCCCAGTTCGTCCTCGACGACCTTGATTTGATAGGTCAGCGTCGGTTGCGAAATGAAGAGATTTTCCGCCGCCCGGCTGAAATTTCCCGTCTGTGCCAGTTCCAGGATATACTCCATTTGCTTCGTGTTCATTGGCTCTCCACCCTTATCGATAGAAAAATTCTATCAGCTATTTGATTAAAATATTGGATATCTTGATTATATCCCTTTATAATGGAATTGCAAGCGAAAGATATCACCATAGACGGCGAAGGGAGAGACACGTATATGCAGTATGTAAAATTTGGCAACACGGGAATGGATGTTTCGAGGATTTGCCTCGGCATGATGAGCTTCGGAAAGCCGGGCAAGGAGAACGGCGTTTTCCCCTGGGCGAAGGACTACGAAGACGGCAAGGAGATGTTCAAGAAGGCCATCGACCTCGGCATCAACTACTTCGACACGGCGAACGTCTATCAGATGGGAACCAGCGAGGAAATCACCGGCCGCTACATCAGGGACTTCGGCCTGAACCGCGACGAGATCGTGGTGGCGACGAAGGTGAACTTCGAGATGCGCCCGGGACGGCCCAACGGCGGCGGCACATCGCGCAAGAACGTCATGGCGGAAATCGACCACAGCCTGAAGCGGCTCGGCCTCGACTATGTGGACCTCTACCAGATCCATCGTCTCGACGCGAATACACCGATGGAGGAGACGATGGAAGCGCTGCACGACGTGGTGAAAAGCGGCAAGGCCCGCTACATCGGCGCCTCGACGATTTTTGCCTGGCAACTGGAGCGCCTGCAGAATATCGCCGAAACGCACAACTGGACGAAGTTCGTCTCCCTCCAGCCCCAGTACAATCTGATTTACCGTGAGGAAGAACGGGAAATCCTGCCCCTCGGCCAGGACCGGAAACTGGCCGTCGTACCCTGGAGCCCGCTGGCCGGCGGCCGCACGGCGCACCCCTGGGGCACGGTGACAACGCGGAACAGCATGGACGACGTCTCGCCGATGGTCTGGGGCGCGACGGACGACGTGGACAAAGTCGTCGTCGATAATCTCGAAAAGGTGGCGAAGGCCCACGGCCGCACGATGGCGCAGGAATCTCTCGCATGGATGCTCTCGAAGCCGTATATCACCGCGCCGATTGTCGGGACGACCAGTGTGAAACATATCGAGGAGGCGGTCTCCGCCCTCGACATCAAGCTCGACGAGGATGAGATCAAAGCGCTGGAAGCTCCCTATGTGCCGCATATCAAGACCGGGGCTTATTGAGAGGAGCGAAGGATATGAAAGTTCTGCTTGTCAACGGAAGCCCCAATAAAAACGGCTGCACGAACCGGGCCCTGGAGGAAATCAGGAATACACTGGAAAAGGAAGGCGTGGAATCGGAAATCTTCTGGATTGGCGTCAAGCCGATTGGCGGCTGCATGGGTTGCAACAAATGCGCCGAGCTAAAGAAATGCGTGTTGAACGACGTCGTGAACGAGTTCCGGGAAAAGGCTTACGGCGCCGATGGCTTCGTCTTCGGTTCCCCGGTGCATTACGCGGGGATGGCAGGTAATATGGGAAGTTTCATGGACCGCCTGTTTTTCTCCGAGTTCGTCGGCAACGAAAACAAAGCGTTCCGCCTGAAACCGGCGGCGGCGGTGGTATCGGCGCGGCGTTCGGGGACGACGGCGACCTTTTCGCAGATGAACAAGTATTTCACCATCCAGGAAATGCCGGTCGTTTCCTCCCGCTATTGGAATATGGTGCATGGCTTCACCCCGGAAGATGTGGAAAAGGACGAGGAAGGGCTTTACAATATGCGGGTACTGGCCCGCAACATGGCCTACCTCCTGAAATGTCAGGAAGCGGCGGCAAAGGCCGGCGTCGCGCTGCCCGAAAAGGAATCGCCCGTATTCACGAATTTCATCCGATAGGGAGTGTGCATAATGAGCGTATTTGAGAGACTCCGAAACAGCAAGCCCTTCGTAAAACGATATGCGGCAATTTTCTTGGCGGTCATGGCGCTCTTTTTGCTGACCGCTTGCGGGAGTGACGTTGGAGAAACGAGCGGGAGCGGCGAGAAAGAGCAGGCTGCGGCGGCAAGCGCGGAGGCTGCACCCACATCGGAGAAAACGGGAAAAAAGAAAATCCTTGTAGCTTTTTTCTCTCGCACGGGCGAGAATTACGAGGTGGGAAACATCGCCAAGGGCAATACGCATATCGTCGCGGAGATGATTGCGGAAGCCACGGGTGCGGAGATGTTTGAGATCAAGACGGTAAAGCCTTATCCCAAAGATTATCGGGAATGCACGGAAGTGGCAGGAAAGGAACGGGAGGAAAACGCCCGTCCGGAGCTTGTCGGCAAAATCCGGAATATGGCTGACTACGATACGGTTTTCCTCGGATATCCGATTTGGTGGAGCGACCTGCCCATGCCGGTCTATACGTTCCTGGAAAGCTATGACTGGAGCGGCAAGACAATCATTCCCTTCAGCACTTCGGCAGGCGATGTGCTGACGGGCAAGGAAAACGAGCTTCCCAACTTCGCGAAGGGAGCAACGATTCGCGAGGGAATCGGGATTCGTGGCAAGCGGGCGCAGGAGCAGCCGGACAGCGTTCGCCAGGAGGTCTTGAAATGGCTGGACAGCTTGGGTTTTACGAAATCGCAGTAAAGGAGGCGACGGCGACGGCTCAAGCTGAAGAAAAGGTGAAAAGGGACTTGGAAGCGCTGTACCATGAGATGTGGCGATATATGCTCGCGAAGGACATTGATAAACTGGACACCATGCACACCGATGATTTCGTGCTTGTCCATATGACGGGAATGCGCCAGCCGAAAGAGGAGTTTCTTCGCTGCATCCGGGACAGAGAACTCAATTATTTTACCGAAAAGACCGAGCATATTTTCATCGAGGTGGATGGCAGCAAGGCAACCCTCGTCGGGCAGTCCAAGGTGGAGGCGGCGGTCTTCGGGGGGAGCCGCAATACATGGCCGTTACAACTTTCTTTCGAGGTGCGGAAAGAAAACGGGACATGGAAGCTGGCAAGGGCGAAAGCCTCGACGTATTGAAAAACGGGAAACTATCAGGAGGAGCGGATGACAATGGCAAAATTTCTCATCGCGTATTATTCGCGCAAGGGGCAAAACTATGTGAACGGCAACGTCGTGAATCTCGCAAAGGGCAACACGGAGGTCGTCGCCGAGATGATCGCGAAGGCGACAGGCGGCGAGCTTTTCGAGATTGACACGGTGCAAGCGTACCCGGAGGATTACACCGAATGCACCGAGGTCGCGAAGCGGGAGCTTCGGGACAAGGCACGTCCCGCGCTGAAAAAGACTCTTGACAGCATTAACGAATACGACGCGGTTTTTCTCGGCTATCCCTGCTGGTGGGGGACGATGCCGATGGGCGTCTATACGTTCTTGGAGAAATATGACTGGACGGGCAAAAGGATTTTTCCGCTTTGCACCCATGAAGGAAGCGGCATGGGCAGCAGCGTAAAGGAAATCAAGAAGACCTGTCCCGGCGCGGAAGTTTCAGACGGACTTGCGATTCAAGGCGCGGAAGCGGCGCAGTCGGAGGCGCGCGTATCCGCTTGGGCAAAAAGTGTATAGCTTCTCAAAAACGCTTGACCGGTATTCACTACCGCATGATACAATCAAATTATCTGGCGAACCAAATCCGGCAAGAAAGGATGAAACAGGATGAAGGACATTTCACGCAGGAACTTTTTCAAACTGGCGGGCGCGGCGGCGATGGGCGCGGCGCTTTCCCCACTGGGCGGATTCGGGACGTCGGCGGCGCAGGCGCCCGTCGTCGGCAGCGCGGAGGTGAAAGGCGGCAAAGCGGCGGGATCATTCGCGAAGGTGTATTACACAAAGCACATCGATGCAAAACATCTGATCCAACTGTACGATAAAATGAACGAGAGCATTTACGGCAAAGTCGCCATCAAGCTGCACACGGGTGAGCCCCACGGCCCGAATATTCTGCCGAGAGATATGGTGCAGGCGTTCCAGTCGCATATCCCGGACAGCACGATTGTGGAAACGAACACTGCTTATCCGGGCGGACGCTTTACCACGGAAGACCACCGAAAGACGCTGGCGACGAACGGCTGGACGTTCTCGAAGGTGGACATCATGGACGAGGACGGGGAAATCGCCCTTCCCGTGCGGAATTACCTGCGTCTGCCGGAGGTCGTGATGGGGGCGCATCTCGTGAACTATGATTCCCTCGTCGTGCTGACGCATTTCAAGGGACACACCTCCGGCGGCTTCGGCGGTTCGCTGAAAAATATCGCCATCGGCTGCGCTTCCGGCCGCACGGGAAAATATCAGGTGCACGGCGTCGCCCCCGGCAATCTGCCGGGGAGCGAGGCGTGGAACACGACGCGGGCGACGAAGGACGACTTCATGGAGAACATGGCAGACAGCGGCAAGGCAACCTGCGACTATTTTGGCAAGCATATCGTGTTCCTGAATGTTATGCGCCGCATGAGCGTGGACTGCGACTGCGCCGGAACGAGCGCGGCGGAGCCGACGATTCCCGACCTCGGCATGATGGCTTCGGCGGACATTCTCGCCATCGACCAGGCTTGCGTCGATATGGTCTATGCCCAACCGGAGAAGGACAGGCACGACCTCGTGGAGCGCATCGAGAGCCGCCACGGCCTGCACCAGCTTGACGCCATGCGTCGGCTGAAAATGGGCAATCCGCAGTATGAGCTGATCTCGATTGATTGAAGTGCATAAAAGTTTCTCCCTATAATAAGGAAAGGCCGCCGCACAGGAAAGTCGTTGTCGGCGGCTTTTTCCGAAAAAGGAAGAAACCGGAAGGAAGGATTGTATCATGAGAGCCATCTATCTTGACTGTTTCGCGGGCATCAGCGGAAATATGCTGCTGGGCGCTTTCCTGCAAGCGGGCGTTTCTGCGGACGCATTGCAGGAAGAACTGAAGAAATTGCCGATTCAGGACGAGTACGCGTTGCATATCGACAATGTGCAGAAAAATGGAATCTGCACCGTTTATGTGGACGTCGAGCTCGAAAAAGAAGTTCACGGGCATTGCCACGAAACGGAAGAACCGCACGGACATGAACATTCGCACGACCATGCGGCGGGAGAACATCATGAACACGCGCATCATCATAGCCATCGCACGTGGGCGTCCATCCGGGAAATGATTGAAAGTTCGTCCCTGACGGAACGGGTGAAGGCGCAGAGCAAGGCCATTTTCGAGCATCTGGCGGAAGCCGAAGGAAAAATCCACGGCAAGCCGAAGGACGAGGTGGCTTTCCATGAAGTCGGCGCCGTGGATTCCATTGTGGATATTGTAGGAACCGCGATCTGCCTAGAACAGCTTGCGGTGGAGCGGGTGATGGTATCACGCGTGAACACCGGCAGCGGCTTTGTTTCGTGCGCGCATGGGTTGATGCCTGTGCCCGCGCCGGCGACGGCGGAGCTCCTTCGCGGATTCCCCTCGTATCATCAGGGGGCGGAAAAGGAGCTGACGACGCCCACCGGCGCGGCTGTGATACGCGCGCTCGCGACTTATGAGGAAAATATGCCGCAGGCGTTCATCGTGGACAAGATTGCTTACGGCGCAGGTTTCTGGGACTTGGACATTCCCAACGTGCTGCGCCTGTACCTCGGCGATATGCCGGAAGAATAAATATCTGCAAAGATGGGAGAGATGACAATGAACGCAATTTTACCGTTAGCGGCAATTTGCGCCGCAGGGTTGCTCATAGGAACTACGGTGCAGGCCGAAGCAAAAGGAGGCAAAAACCTGCATATTACGGAAGCGGCGCAGGCGTACCATGAGAAAATGTTTCCCGGCTACGAGTCGAAATTTCGGGAGACCGACCCTGAATTTATCGAGCGTTTTGACAACTTCGCCTTTGACGAGGTAGTTAACCAGGACGATCTGGACGATCGCACGCGGTTCATGGCCATTCTTGCGACACTGCACGGCTGTCAAGGTATCGACGAATACCGCGCCATTCTCCCTGCTGCGCTGAATTTCGGTGTGACGCCTGTGGAGGTAAAAGAAGTCACCTATCAGGCGACGGCGTATCTCGGCGTCGGGCGCACCTATCCTTTTCTCACGGCGAACAATGAAATCCTTGCTGCGCGCGGCGTAAAGCTGCCGCTCCCGCCGCAGTCGACTACGACGACAGAGAACCGCCGCGAAAAAGGAACGCAGGCGCAAGTCGATATCTTCGGCGACCGCATGAAGGACTTTTGGAAGTCCGGCCCGGAGGAGACGCGCCACATCAACAAGTGGCTGGCGGACAACTGCTTCGGCGACTATTATACGCGCACTGGACTTGATTACAAGCAGAGGGAAATGATTACCTTCTGTTTCCTTTCGGCGCAAGGCGGCTGCGAGCCGCAGCTCACGAGCCATGCCGCAGGGAATATGTGCGTGGGCAACGACAAGGAATTTCTCATCAAGGTCGTGTCCCAATGTCTGCCGTACATCGGCTATCCGCGCAGCCTGAACGCCATCCGCTGCATCAACGCGGCAACGGAACAAGTGGCGAATAGTCAGCACTAAGAACCGGGAGGAAAACAATATGAAAACGCAAAAAGAAGTTGTCGTGCTCGTCGGGGCGGGCTCCATCGGGCAGGCCATCGCGCGGCGGGTAGGCGCGGGGCGTCATGTAGTGCTCAGCGATTTGAAAAAAGAAAACGCTGACGCGGCGGTGCAGATTTTGGAGGATGCGGGCTTCGAGACCAGCACCGTCGCCGTCGATATTTCGTCGCGGGATTCGATCCTGGCGCTGGTGGAACACGCGCAAAGCTGCGGCTCCGTAGTGAATCTCATCAACGCGGCCGGCGTCTCGCCGTCGCAGGCGCCGGTGGCGGCGATTCTGCGGGTTGACCTCTACGGCACGGCGGTGCTTTTGGAGGAGTTCGGTAAGATCATCGCCGAAGGCGGCTCCGGCGTCGTGATTTCGTCCCAGTCCGGCCATCGTCTCGGCGCCCTTTCCGAGGAAGAAAACACGGCGCTGGCGACGACGCCGACGGAAGAACTGCTGGACCTGCCGTTCCTGAAGGCCATCACCGACACGCTGAAAGCCTACCAATACTCAAAGCGGTGCAACGTGCTCCGGGTGATGTACGAGGCGACACGCTGGGGAAAGCGCGGGGCGACGGTGAACTCCATCAGCCCCGGCATCATCATCACCCCACTGGCGAACCACGAACTGAAAGGACCACGGGGCGAAGGCTACCGCACGATGTTGGCGAATTCCCCGGCCGGGCGCGCCGGCACCCCCGACGAAGTGGGTGAGCTGGCCGAATTCCTGATGTCGAAGCGTGGCCGCTTCATCTCCGGCAGCGACATCCTGATGGACGGCGGTACCACCGCCTCTTACTGGTACGGCGACTTGCAGTATCTGAAGCAGACACATTGATACGAAAGGCAACGATCAACGACGCGGAAACCGCGGACGCGATTTGCCTCCAGACGAGAATCGTCCGGCCACAGGAAAGGAAAAATGCCCGCTCCTCATAAGGAAAGCGGGCGCCTTTCCATTCTTCGGTTATGGAATGCAGGAGCGAATGATGGAGAGAAAGACATTTCTTTGGGGCATGCTGGGAATCGTCGGGTTGGCGGCCGGCGGCGGAACATGGTTCACCAGCCAGCCGAAATTCGGGCAACTCCCATCGGGCGCACGCTTGGCACGAATCCAGGCGTCGCCGCATTATGTGAACGGGAAGTTTCAGTGTCTGGAGCCGGTGGAGGTCATGGCGAAGGACGGGAACCGCCTGTCGGCGATGCTCAAGTTCCTGACACGGGACACGAAAGGACTTGTGCCCCAGCAGCCGATGCTGTCACAGAAAACCGGGATTGCTTCCCTGCCCCGGAACGAGGACGTTTTGATTTGGCTCGGCCATTCGTCGTACTACATGCAGCTCGGCGGCTGGCGGGTACTCATCGACCCGGTATTCTCAGACTACGGTTCGCCGGTTTTCTTCGTGAACCGCGCCTTTCCCGGCAGCAACGTCTATACAGCGGCGGATTTTCCCGAGATCGATCTGCTGGCCATTACCCACGACCATTGGGATCACCTCGACTACGATACCGTCATGGCACTGCGTCCCAAAATCCATCATATCGTCTGCCCGTTGGGCGTCGGCGAATACTTCGAGCAATGGGGCTTCGACCCCGCCATTTTGCACGAGGAGGATTGGGATACGGAAATCCCGCTGGCCAGGGATTTCTCGGTCCACATCCTGCCATCCCAGCATTTCTCGGGGCGGTTTCTGACACAGAACCCGACGGAGTGGTGCGCTTTTGCCTTCACGACGCCGAAGCGCAAGGTGTTCTGCAGCGGCGACGGCGGCTACGGCGCGCATTTCGCCGCCATCGGCCAACGCTTCGGCGGCTTTGACCTCGCGATTATGGAAAACGGGCAGTACAATGAACGCTGGCACAAAATCCACATGCTGCCGCCGGAAACGGCGCAGGCCGCAGCCGATGTAGGGGCGCAACAGGTCGTGGCCTCGCACAACGGAAAATTTGCCCTGGCGCTGCATCCGTGGCAGGAGCCCTGTATCGAAATGGCAAAGTTCAGCAAGGGCAAGCCTTACGAATGGTTGACGCCGATGATCGGCGAAAAGGTCCTGATCGGGGAAAAGGGTCAGAAATTCTCCCGCTGGTGGGAGAAAATGGCGTAACCAAAGTCGTATGGCTGGACGGAAAAGGCTTCATTCCACCTTTTCAAAAATCGTCTCCGGCGGGTCCATATCGGTGACGATGACGCGGCTGACCAGCTTGCCGTCCCGGTACACGAAGGGCCAGAAGGGCGGGAGGTTTTCTTCCGCCGGGTCCTGATGGACGATACGGATGACATTGGCATCATCATTATCCCGGACGACGGCGATGGGCTGGGCATCATACCACGCTTTCTCCCCGTAGCGGCTCCGCAGGCTGCCGTCGGAGGAAATCTCCAACTCGTAGCCATCCGCCGAGCGCCATCGCCCGGCCAGCGCCGGCAACCACTTCTCCGTCTCGACGGTGACGTCACCGTAACGGCTCTCCCGCGTTGGAGAAAAGATTTCCTCCTCTTCTTCTCCCCCGAGAGAATACCGCTGCCGCAGAACCATTTTCCCGCCCAGCACATAGCATTCCGTAATCGTAGCGAAGTCCTCACTCCGGTCCCGGTATCTGAGCCCGGTTTTTGCCAGGCGGAGCACACATTTTTCTCCGTCCCGGGCCGCGGTGAAGGTTGTTTCCAGCACCGGACGATTGCGCCAGAGGACGAGCATCCTGTCCCCGGTGATCTCGATCCGCCACCCGTAGTGGTCCGGTTGCCAGGCACCCTCCGGATTTCCTGCCGCCCCCAGGGCCCGGCAGCCCGGCGTCAGGCTGACGCCGAGAAACAGGACAATGAGGGTGGCCGTGATGACGGTTGTTTTCATACCATGCACCTCCCAGAAAGATTTCGTTTTGCCGGAACCGGCAGCAAAAAACACTTGACCGGTACCGGCTCCCGCATGATACAATCAAGATACCACATAGAGCCTCAATTGGCAAGAAAGGAAGGAAACCTGCCATGAAACGATTCTTCGCGCTACTCACCCTGACATTTTGCGCACTGATACTGACGGCTTGCGGCGGCGGCGCGCCCGCGAAAAGCGCCGGCACATCTTCCGCCCCGGCACCGAAAACTGACGCGCCGAAGGCCGAAACGCCGAAAAAGGACGCCGCCCCCGGCGGCAAGCGCGCCCTCGTCGTCTATTTCTCCCGGGCCGACGAGAATTACGGCGTCGGCGTGATCGAGAAAGGCAACACCCGCATCCTGGCGGAAATGATCGCCGAGGCCACGGGCGCCGACACCTTTGAGATAAAGCCCGCGAAATCCTATCCGAAGGAATACACGCCGGCCACGGAAGTCGCCAAGAAGGAGAAGAACGACAACGCCCGCCCGGAAATCGTCGGCACGATGCCGGACGTCTCGGGCTATGACGTGATTTTCCTCGGCTATCCGATCTGGTGGGGCGACCTGCCGATGCCCTGCTATACCTTCTTTGACAAGGTGAAACTCGAAGGCAAGACGATAGCCCCCTTCTGCACCCACGAAGGCAGCGGCCTCTCCGGTACCGACCGCTATATCGCCGACACGACGAAGGCGAAAGTGACCGAGGCGCTGGAAATGAAGGGAACGACGGCCCAGAATTCCCGGGACGAGGCGAAAAAAGAAGTCCTGGCCTGGCTGAAAAAGCTCGGCTATGTGAAATAACGAAAGAGCCTGCTCCTCACGGGGAAGCAGGCTCTTTCACCAGGGGAAGAAAAGCATCCATTCAATTGGGAGGGAAGCATGATGAATTACAGACTGCTGGGAAATACCGGACTCAAGGTCAGCGAGATCGGCCTGGGCTGCGAGGGCTTTGCCGAGGACGGCTGCCGGATGGTGAAAGCGCTTTTCGACGTCGCGGAAGCGGAGGGCGTCAATTATTTTGACCTCTACACCTCGAATCCCGACGTGCGGCGGGCCGTCGGCGAAGCGATGCGGGGACGGCGGGAGAAGTTTCTCGTCCAGTCCCATATCTGCTCTGTCTGGCAGGACGGCCAGTACAAGCGCACGCGCAACCTCGACGAAGTGAAAGCCGGCTTCGCGGACATGATGGACCTCTTGCAAACGGATTATCTGGACGTGGGCATGATCCATTACTGCGATGCCCTCGCCGATTGGGAGGAAATCACCAGCGGCGGCGTGCTGGACTACGCCAGAGAACTGAAGGCGGCGGGAAAGATTCACCATATCGGGCTCAGCAGCCACAATCCGCAGGTGGCGTTGAAAGCGGTGGAAAGCGGTGCCATCGAAGTGCTGATGTTCAGCGTCAATCCCTGCTATGACCTGCAGCCGGCCTCCGAGGACGTGGAGGAGCTTTGGGCGGCAAAGAATTATGAAGGGACGCTCACCAACATGGACCCGGACCGGCAGCGGCTTTACGAGACCTGCCAGCGGCTGGGCGTCGGCATCACCGTCATGAAATGCTTCGGCGGCGGCGACCTCCTGGACGCCAGGCTCTCCCCGGCGGGCGCCGCCCTTACCGTGAACCAGTGCATCCACTATGCCCTGAGCCGTCCCGCCGTGGCTGTCGTACTGGCGGGGGCCCATTCGGTGGAGCAGCTTCAGCAAAGCATCGCCTATGAACAGGCCACCGATGAGGAAAAGGACTACGCCCTCGCCTTTGCGGACTTTCCCAAAATCAGCTGGAAGGGACATTGCATGTACTGCAGCCATTGCGCGCCCTGTCCGCGAAAAATCGACGTCGCCTACGTCACGAAGTTCCTGAATCTGGCCGTCGCCCAGCCGGACGTGCCGGAAACCGTGCGGGAACATTACGCAGCCCTGGAACACCATGCCGGCGAATGCATCCAGTGCGCCGTTTGCGAAGCCCGCTGTCCCTTCGGCGTAGAAGTACGGCAAAACATGCGGAAAGCAAAAAAGATTTTCGGCTATTGACACCGCCTCTGCTTATCGGCCTTGTGTCAGCCTTTCGGAAGGAACCGGCCCTTCCCGGCAAACACACTTCACCAAAAATGGCTATCGCGTAAAGGATAAAACCTTCATGCGACAGCCATTTTTTCAAACCTGCGCAATTCTGTCACCGCCTCTTGTTCTCCGATTAGCCGCAAACGCTGATACGACACAGCTTTGTCGCCATTCTGAGAGAGGCGGCGATTTTTTATGCCATTCAATATTTTTGAACCGCGTTGCTTCGATGCCCACCGGCCTTTGAAAAACGAGACAAGAAACGCCCCTCGCCTTGTTGCCAAACCCGAATGCATCGTTTTCATGTGCGGTGTCCGTTTCCTCATTCCAGCGGGGTCTCATTCAGGCGCTCCGCCAGCAGTGTATAGCGGCGGCGGGTGCGGTCGTTTCCCACGGCGGTCAGGAGCGCCGCCCGGCTGCCGACGAGGATGACCCGTTCTTTGGCCCGGGTGACGGCAGTGTAAAGCAGGTTGCGCTGAAGCATGACCCGGTGGCCCGGCACCAGCGGCAGGAGAATCACCGGGTATTCGCTGCCCTGGCTCTTGTGGACGCTGATGGCGTAAGCCGGGGCGATTTCCACCAGCTCCGCCGTCTCGTATTCGGCCACAAGGTCAGGACCATAGCGCACCATGACGCGGTCGGTGATGGCCTCGATGACGCCCAGGTCGCCGTTGAAGACGCCCTTCTGGTAGTCGTTCTTCATCTGGATGACCTTGTCGCCGAGGCGGTAGGTCACGGCTCCGGCGACGATTTCCGGACGGCCGGGGGCGGCGGGATTCAGCGTCTTCTGCAGGAGGCGGTTCAGCGCGTCAACGCCGCAGGGCTGGCGGTGCATCGGAGAGAGTACCTGCACGTCGGCCTGCACGTCATAGCCGGCGGCGGGTAGTTCCTCGCCGCAGAGGGCGGCAATCTGACGCGCCGCGTCCTCTTCGGAAGCGGCCTCCCGGAACTCGAAGGCGGTGCCGAGGGCGCAGACGGGCAGGCGGCCGGCGTTGATGGCATGGGCGTTGCGGACGATGACGCTTTCCTCCGCCTGCCGGAAAATCTCCGTCAGCCGCACGCAGGGAAAGACCTCGGAGCGCAGCAGCTCCTTCAGCACCGCCCCCGGCCCCACCGACGGGAGCTGGTCGGCGTCCCCCACCAGGATCACATGGCAGCCCGGCGGCGCGGCCGCCAGGAAATGGCGCATCAGCACGATGTCCATCATCGAGATTTCGTCGAGGATGACGACGTCCGCCGTCAGCGGTTCGTCCTCGTCCCGGCCAAAGACGGCCTCATCCTCGTCCTCGTCGGAGAGTCGCCCCTGGGATTCCAGCAGACGGTGAACGGTCATGGCCTTGCGGCCCGTGGACTCGGCCAGCCGCTTTGCCGCCCGGCCCGTCGGCGCCCCCAATAGCACCGAATAGCCGAGCCGCTCGAAAATCGCCAGCATGCCACGGATGACGGTGGTCTTGCCGGTGCCCGGTCCGCCGGTCAGCAGGAAAATACCGTGGGACAGCGCCGCCGCGATGGCCGCCCGCTGCCCCATCGCCAACTCGATGCCGTCCGCTTGCTCCCATTCCAGGGTCAGCGCCTCGGCGTCCGCCGGCGTCAAGGCCACCGCCCGCCGCTTGAGGTCAAGCAGCCGCCCGGCGACCTCGGTCTCGGCCCGATAGAGGTGGGTCGGGTAGATGAAAAGCTCGCTGCCCAGCGACGCCGTGAGGAACTGCCCGCCGCGAAGCTCCTCCCGCAGCGCCCCGGCAGCCGCCGCCCGTGAGACGCCGAGAAGCTGCGCCGCCCGTCCGATCAGCAAATCCTCCGGCAGGCAGCAGTGGCCGCCGGAGGCACAGACGGATCGCAAGGCATAGCCCAGCCCCGCTGCCAGCCGTTGCGGGTCCTCGGGCACAACCCCCGCCGCCTGCGCCACCCGGTCCGCCAGCACGAAACCGAAACCGCCGACCTCCCGGGCCAGCCGGTAGGGGTCCCGTTCCAGCACATCGAGGGCAAAGGAGCCATACTGCTTGTAGAGACGCCCGGCATAGGCCCCGGACACGCCGTGGGTTTCCAGCCACAGCATGATATCCCGGATCTCCGATTGAGCGGTATAGGAGGCATGCATCTTCGCCGCCGTCTTCGGCCCGATGCCGGGAATCTCCCGCAGGCGATGGGGCTCATTCTCAATGACGTCCAACGCTTTCTCACCGAAGGCCGCCACCAGCCGTGAAGCCATCGCCGGGCCGACGCCCTCCACCGCCCCCGAGGCCAGGAACCGCTCAATGCCCTCGGCACTGGAAGGGGCCGCCACCTGGATACCCGTCGCCTTGAACTGCTCGCCGAAGCGGGGATGACGAAACCAAGCCCCGGTCAGCTGCACCTGCTGGCCCACCAGCGGCGGCGCCGCGGGAATCGTGGCCGTGACGAGGTGGCGCTTTCCCTCCGGCTTCAGCCGGAACACGGAAAACCGCCCGTCGTCGCTGGCAAAGACGACGCTCTCCACCATGCCGGAAAGCTGCTCCTGCTCCACGGCATCGTCCCCCTTTCTCCGCGCATCAACGCGATTCTATTATTCTTCTTCCGCCAACGCGCCCCAGCGTTCGTAGCGTTGCTCCACTTCCGCCGCCTTGGCAGCGTAGTCGGCGGCGATGGCGGCGCTTTTCTCCGGGTCGCTCTGGAGCAGCGGGTCGTTCATCTCCCGCTCCAGCAGCTTCAGCTCCGCCTCGGCCATGGCCAGCTCCGCCTCCGCCCGGGCCAGTGCTTCCGCCCGGCGTCCCTCATCCACCGCCGGCCGGGGCGCGGCTGACGTCGCCTTCGCCGTCGGCCGGGGCGCGGACGCTTTGGCCGGAGCCTCCTTCTTTAGCGGCGCTGCTTCCGCCGCCGCCTTTTCCTCGGCGTCCTTCTTCTCCCGGTAGTAGCTGTAATTGCCGCCGTACTCCGTGAGCTGCCCGTTTTCCAGCACCAGGGTACGGTTTGTCACCCGGTCGAGGAAATAACGGTCGTGGGACACCACCACGAAGGTGCCGGGGAAGGCCATCAGCGCCTCCTCCACTGCCTCTTTCGCCGGGATATCGAGATGGTTCGTCGGCTCGTCGAGGACCAGGAAATTCGCCCCGGTCAGCATCAGCTTCAAGAACGCCAACCGCGCCTGCTCGCCCCCCGACAGCTCCCCCACGACGCGCTCCACTTCGTCCCCCCGGAACAGGAACGCCCCCAGATAGCTCCGGGCCTGGGCCTCGTCAACGCCGAACTCGTAGAGGATTTCGCCCAGCACTGTGCGCTCCGGGTGCAATCCTTCATGTTGCTGGGAGAAATAACCGATCTTTACCCGGCTGCCGATCTTCACCTCGCCCGTTGGCGACGGGAGATCCCCGAGGAGGACGCGCAGCAGCGTCGTCTTGCCGGCGCCGTTGGGCCCGACAATGGCCACGCCGTCGCCCCGGCGCACCAAAAACGAGATGTCCCGGAACACTGCCTGGTCCGCGAACACCGCCGAGACGCCGCTTAGCTCCGCCACCCGCTCGGCGCATTCCGCCGGCGGATAAAAGGCGAAATAATTGAAAGCGGCCGTCTCCGGCGGCAGCACGATGCGCTCCAGACGGTTGAGCTGGCTCTGGCGCCCCCGGGCCTGCTTCGCCTTGATGCCGGCCCGGTAGCGGCGGATGTACGCCTCCGTCTGGCGGATATGCTCCTGCTGCTTCGCCCAGGCCGCCTCCAGCGACGCCCGCCGCTCCGCCCGGACCCGCTGGAAATACGTGTAGTTGCCCTCGTAAACCGTGACCGTCTGATGGTCCAGCTCTAAAATCTTCGTCGCCACCCGGTCGAGGAACCGGCGGTCGTGGGAAATCAGCAGCACGGCGCCGCGGTAGCCCAGGAGGAACCCTTCCAGCCACTCGATCATGGTGATGTCGAGATGGTTCGTCGGCTCGTCCAGCAGCAGCAGCTCCGGCTCCCGCAGCAGCGACTTCGCCAGCGCCACCCGGGTCCGCTGCCCACCGGAGAGATGGGCGGCGCTCCGCGTCAGCTCCTCGTCGGTGAAGCCCAGCCCAAAGGCCACACGGCGGATCCGGCTCTCATAGTCGTAGCCCTCCAGATGCTCGAACCGTTCCACCACCCGGCCGTATTCCTCCATAGTACCGTCGTCAGCACCGGCGGCAATGGCCGCTTCCAGGCGCGCTTTCTTCGCCGCCAGCGCCTCGATATCCTCGAAGGCCCCCCGGAACTCCTCATACAGCGTCCCCGTTCCCAGCGCCGCCACCTGCTCGAGATAGCCTGCCGGTGAAGCCCCGTCGTAGCGCACCTGCCCGGCGTCGTACTCCTCCTCCCCCAGCAGGCAGCGGAAAAGCGTCGTCTTGCCCGCCCCGTTGGCCCCTACCAGCGCCGCCCGCTCGCCCCGCCGCACCCGGAAACTCACGTCACGGAACAGCTCCCTTATCCCGAAGGACTTCCTCAGCCCGCTGACCAAAAGCTCGCTCATCTCGTACCCTTTCCCCGACCGGGCGTCCCGCGCCCGCGTTTCCAAACATTTCTTTCCATTATAGCATTTTCCGGAGCCATTGCGCCAGCGATTTCCGCAAAAACACCCCGCCCGGGCGCCGCTACCCCCTTTTTCCCAAAAACCCGCCCAATTTTGCTGTCGGCAAACCGCCGGCTCCGCCGCGTCAAATCCATGCGAATATCCTATATTCAAATTCAAAATATCTCATTTTATCCGTTGCAATTCCGGAAATTTTGTCGATTCTCAGAAAATAGCTCCTGAATTCGACAAATCAAGACGATATTTTGTACAAATCCAGCGAAATCCAAATTGTTCCACGTGAAACAATACGAATATCGAATAGTAATCCTCGCTTTTTGTTTTGCCTCTTTGCCCATGAAAAACCGCGGCCCAAAACGAGCCGCGGTTTTTTCATGCTGTATTCGTTTTTCCTCTCTTACTTCATCGCCTGCTCGATGCTGACGGCGACGGCGACGGTGGCGCCGACCATGGGGTTGTTGCCCATGCCGATGAGGCCCATCATGTCAACGTGCGCCGGGACGGAGGAGGAGCCGGCGAACTGGGCGTCGCCGTGCATCCGGCCCATGGTGTCGGTCATGCCGTAGGAGGCGGGGCCGGCGGCCATGTTGTCGGGGTGCAGGGTGCGGCCGGTGCCGCCGCCGGAGGCGACGGAGAAGTATTTCTTGCCGCGCTCCCAGCAGTCCTTCTTGTAGCAGCCCGCCACCGGGTGCTGGAACCGGGTGGGATTGGTGGAGTTGCCGGTAATGGAGATATCGACGTCCTCATAGCGCATGATGGCGACGCCCTCGGGGACGCTGTCGGCGCCGTAGCAGCGGATGGCGCCGCGCTCGCCGTC
>JAFSWT010000140.1 GCA_017444395.1 Schwartzia sp. (in: firmicutes)
GATGCATATTCATTTTTACGTCCGCTTCCAGGAAAAGACAGCGAAACATTATGATGACGCCAAGTTTGCGTTTGAGAACATCCTTGGGCGTTATGTGGACCTGATGACGGACATACCGGAAAACGCGGCAGGCGACACGTTCTACGATAAGCTGCATCAGGAAATCGGGGAAGGAATCGTGCTGTATGATTGTGATGCACGCTAAATCATTGACTTTTGCCAGAGGTGCAGATGATTGATGAGGGATGCAACATGAAGCAGATTCTGCTCCTTCGCCATGGTCAGAGCATACTCAATCTCGGCCTAGCGGCGGAGGATCATACGCTTGCGCCGCTGACAGAGGAAGGCGTCAGGCAGGCAGAGCAGGCCAGTCGCGACCTTCCGTTTGCGCCGGAATTGATTGCATCGTCGCCGTATCGTCGAACCGTTCAGACCGCGGAGCCGATTCGTAAGCGCTTTCCGCAGGCGAAGTGGGAACTGTGGAACGAACTGCATGAGTTTACCTATCTTGAACCAGCCTCTTGCGTTGGCCTGACGAGAGATGAGCGCCGTCCCCGCAGCCGCGCCTATTGGCAGGCAACGGATCCGGACTACGTCGACGGCGAAGGGGCGGAGAGTTTCCGGATGCTCATGCATCGTGCCGAGGTCGTTTCAGAGCGCTTGCAAGCCCGCCAGGAAAATCACATCATTTTGGTGTCGCATGAGCAGTTCATCAAGGCGTTCCTGATGACAATGAACGGCCGAGATGAGGATATGACGAAAACGATGCGGCGATTCAAGAAAACGCCGGCGGTGGGAAATTGCGAGACTATCTTGCTGGAAATGAAAGGAGAACGGTTGTAATGGCAACGAAAGAAGATCTGATCCGGGTATTCGAGGACACGGAACGGCTTTGCCGGGAAAATGAACGGCTCCGGCAGGCGGTGGCGGCGTCCATCGCGGGGACGCGGTTCTGCGCCGAGGGGGAGACACCGGCGCTGCCGTCACCGCGCTACGATGAGACAGTGGTGAGCGTCGGGAAGTACCGTTCCTTCGAGACGGCGATGTTTTACCACCGGAAGTATCCGGAGGCGCGGATCGCCGTCCACAACTTCGCCTCGGCGACGAATCCCGGCGGCGGCGCGAGGAAGGGCAGCCGGGCGCAGGAGGAAGCGCTGTGCCGCTGCTCGACGCTTTTTTTCGCCCTGGAGACGGAGGAGAACCGCCGGCGATTCTACGAGTTTCACCGGCAACGTCACGATACGCGCTACACCGACGCCTGTCTCTACACGCCGGGCATCGTGGTCTGCAAGAGCGACGACGATATGCCCTCGCTGCTGCCGGAGGCGAAATGGCTGACAGTGGACGTGCTGACCTGTGCGGCGCCGAACCTCCGGCACATCGCGCTACGGGACGAGGAAATCGCGGCCATCCATGAGCGCCGGGGCCGTCATCTCCTGGCCATCGCCGCCGCCAGCGGGGCCGACATCGTAATCCTCGGTGCCTTCGGCTGCGGGGCGTTCCAGAACCCGCCCGCCATCGTGGCCGGGGCCTATCAGAAAATCCTGCCGGAGTTCCGCGGCCAGTTCCGGGAGGTCGCCTTCGCGGTGTATTGCCCGCCGAGGGATCAGCGGAACTACGAGACGTTCCGGCGGGTATTGCAGTAGTTTGAAGAATCCGAAGCGAAGGAGGGGCGGCTGATGCTCTATCTTACCGGGGATATTCACGGCAAGCTGGACCGGTTCAAGAGTATGATACTGGCCGGCCGCACCGTCATCGTCTGCGGCGACTTCGGCCTGCCCTGGGGCGGTCAGTTGGCGGAGCGCGACGCCTTCTTGCTGGACTGGCTGGCGGCCCGGCGGCGGGCCCGGTTCCTGTTCTGCGACGGGAACCATGAGAATTTCGACCTCTGGGGCAAGCTGCCGGTGAAGGA
>JAFSWT010000141.1 GCA_017444395.1 Schwartzia sp. (in: firmicutes)
CCGATTTCCAGCGGAATCATGATCTGGGGCGGAATCGAGGCCAGAAGATCGACGGCGGCGTTGAACGAGGCCGGGCTGATGAGGACCCGGGCGTTCGTCAGGATGTGCTCCAGAAGGAAACCGCCGAGGCACACCAGGCCGCAAAGAGAGTGCAGCCGGCGCAAATAAAATGTCACATTGTACATGCTAAACCTCCTATAAGGCTTGGAGACGGGCAGCCGGCGCCCCCGACGGGACCGCGCTTTCACGCGGGTCCCGCCGGGTGCCGGAACTGCAGGAACGCATTAAATCTCGCGGTAAGGCTTCTGGCCGATCTCGTAGAAATTGTTGCCCTCGGTGTCAATGACGACAATCGCCGGGAAGTCCTCGACGGTGAGCGCCGCCAGCGCTTCCGGGCCGAGCTCGGGATAGGCGATGACCTCGTACTTCTTCACCGACTTGGCGATGAGGGCCGCCGCGCCGCCGACCGCCGCGAAGTAAGTCGTGCCGTTCTTCTTCATGGACTCGACGACTTCGGGCTTGCGGGAGCCTTTGCCGATCATGCCCTTGATGCCCTGATCCAGCATCGTCGGCGTGTAGGCGTCCATACGGCCGGAGGTGGTGGGACCGGCCGAGCCGATGGGATCACCGGGCTTCGCCGGGGTCGGGCCGAGGTAATAGACGATCTGATTGTGCCAGTCGATGGGCAGCTTCTCGCCCCGGGCCAGCGCCTCGGTCATGACCTTGTGGGCGGCGTCGCGGGCGCTGTAGATGATGCCGGAAATCAGGACGCTGTCGCCGGCCTTGAGCTTACGGGACATTTCCTCGGTGAGCGGCGTCTGGATGCGGATTTTTTCTGCCATGATATCGTTCCTCCTCCTGAATCAAAGCGTCCGCGAAGCGTGGCGGCACGCGTGGCAGCAGATAGTGACGGCAACCGGAAGGCCGGCGATATGCGTCGGGCCCCACTCGACATGGACGGCCAGCGTGGTGGTGGTGCCGCCGAGCTGCGGCCCGATGCCGGTCTTGTTGATCATCTCGAAGAGGTCCTTTTCCGGCTTGGCGTAGTTCGGATCCGGGTTATGCTCGTCGCAACGGTGGAGCAGCGCCTTCTTCGACATATAGGCGGCCTTGTCCATGGTGCCGCCGACGCCGATGCCGACGACCATCGGCGGACACGGGTTGCAGTCGGCGTGCTTGATGATGCGCATGACCGCCGCCTTGACGCCCTCGACACCTTCCGCAGGCACCAGCATCTCCAGGCCAGAATTGTTCTCGCTGCCGAAGCCCTTCGGGGCCACGGTGATCTTCAGCTTGTCACCGGCCACGAGCTGGGTGTAGATGACGCCCGGCGTGTTGTCCTTCGTGTTCACGCGGTTGAACAGCGGCTCCCCGACCACGGATTTCCGGAGATATCCCTCGGTGTAGCCCTTGGCGATGCCGTCATTGATGGCATCTTCCATGAGCCCGCCCTCGATGTGGACCTCCTGGCCGATTTCCACGAAGACGATGGTAAGCCCCGTGTCCTGGCAGTAAGGACGGTCCTCGGCCTTGGCGATTTCAGCGTTCTTGATGATCTGGTCGAGTACATCGCAGCCGACCGGCGACTTCTCCGTTGCCCGCCCCTTCTTGAGGGCTTCGTAAACGTCGTCGGGGAGATAGTAGGCGGCTTCTTTGCAAAGCTGCGCCACGACCTCGGTGATCTCCTCTGTCTTGATGTTACGCACAACAAAAACCTCCTTATATATTTATAGAAACAACACACAAAGAAACCCAAATAGTATATTTGACATCCACCGGGAAAAATCCTGCAAAACATAAAAATAAATAAAGGATATTCATTTTTGGATTACAGGTTTGGGAAAAGCCCCATTGACAGTTACGACGGATTTCCGGCTCATTCCTCCCAGCCCTCGAACTGGAAGGACAGCAACTCCGCCATCTCCCTGAGGGCCGCGCCGCGATGGCTCACAGCGTCCTTCTCGGCTAACGAAAGCTCCGCCATGCTGCGGCCGTTGTCGAGGTAGAAATAGGGATCGTAGCCGAAACCGCCGCTACCCTTTGCCGTCAGGCGCACGACGCCGGGGCAGGTCCCGTGGGCGGTGACGATGACGCCGTCCGTGTCGCAGAACGCCAGGGCACAGTGATAGGCCGCCGCCGACTCCGCGAGGCCGAGCCGCCGGAGCTCCGCCAGCAACTTTTCATTGTTGGCGGCATCGTCGGCATGCCAACCCGCGAACCGGGCGGAATAAACGCCAGGGGCCCCATCCAGGGCATCCACCGAAAGGCCGGAATCGTCCGCCAGACAGGCGGTTCCCGTTTCCCGCATGTAGAACCGGGCCTTGATGGCAGCATTCTCGGCAAAGGTCTTGCCGTCCTCCACCGCTTCCGGCAGGTCACCGAACGCCGACAAAGGCAATAGCTCCACCGGGAGATTTTGAAAAGCGTTCATCATCTCCCGGACTTTTCCGGGATTCTTCGTCGCCACGACGATTTTCTTCTTCATCGCTTTCCCTGCCCCTTGATACTGCCGACGCGCCAGTCGAGGACGTTGCCCAGCACGTCCTTCTCGTAGGCGATCAGCGTGTCGATGCCGCCGGCGGCGAGGTCCAGCAGAGCGTCATGCTCCGCCCGGGAGAAGGGCCGTCCTTCTCCGGTACCCTGCACCTCGACGAAACTGCCGTTGCCGGTCATGACCACGTTCATATCCACGGCGGCCTGGCTGTCCTCTTCGTAGCAGAGGTCGAGAATCGCCTCGCCCGCCGGGGACAATCCCACGCTGACCGCGGCCAGGAAGTCGGTCACCGGGAAGGTCTTGTCCCGCGGAATAATGGCATCAAGGGCCAGCACCAGGGCGATGAAACTGCCGGTCACGGCGGCGGTACGGGTACCGCCGTCAGCCTCGATTACGTCGCAGTCAATGACCACCGTGCGCTCACCCAGCGCCGCAAAGTCCATCACCGACCGCAATGACCGGCCGATGAGACGCTGGATCTCCTGCGTCCGGCCACTCTGCTTTCCCCGGGCCGCCTCCCGCGCCGTGCGGGTCGAGGTGGCGCTGGGCAGTAGTGCGTACTCCGCCCGCAGCCATCCCCGCCCGGTATTCCGCAGAAACTGCGGCACCCGGTCCTCGATGGTAGCGGCGCAAATCACCCGCGTATGCCCGATCTCGATCAGCGCCGAACCCGCCGGATGGCGCTGAAAATGCTTCCGTATCCTTACAGGCCGCAACATATCCAGGGCACGGCCATCCATCCTTCGCAAGCCGATTCCTCCATTCCTTCCAGGGAAACGCCGATTAAGGCAATCCGAGACCATGTCGAGGACTTTTTTCGTCAGGCAAGGCGTGACATGCCAGTGGCATGTCACGTGACGCGAAGGCGTAGCATCGCTACGTCGATAAGCAGGCGCTTGGCGCTTTAGCGCCGTAGCGATTGCTTTTGCAAAGCTCGGCATCTGACGCAGCATGGCGGATAAGCAGAGAGCCGCGAGCTTGCTCGCGTGCGAATCGCTTATGCAAAGCAAAAGGACCGGCATGGGCCGGAGGGACTTATTCGGCTTTTCCCTATAAGAATCATACCATGAGAGCCCGCTTTCACGCAAGAAAAAAGATAGGTCATCAATGAGAACACAGGCTCGTATATCGTTATCAACCCGCCGATGGCAGGCAAACGCCGGACCGGAGTTTCCTTTGGAACCCCAGTCCGGCGTTTTTGGCGCGTCTTCCTATTCCTTCTTTTCCGTCACGAAGCGGATGAACTCCCTGGCCGCCGCGTCGTCGGCGGCGTGAGCGATGTACATCATATTGCCCATCTGGGGCACGTTGAGTTCCGGCACCCGCTCGGAAATCACGATGTCTTTGCCGTAGCGGTCGAAGATTTCCTGCTCTGTATGGACGTACTCGTACTTGTCGCGGCGCCCGGCGGAGACGCAGCAGTGGTCGTTGCCGCTCTCGGGGAGAACGCGGCGGTCCTCGGTGACCATGTCGGCCCAGAGGGCGAAGACGTCGGTGCCGTGGGCATAGTCCATCATGTCCGGCGTATAGCCGCCGGCAGGGCGCATGTTGACCTCAAGGCCGATGAAATCGCCCACGTCGCCGAGGCCGGGCTTCGCCGTTTTCAGCCGGAAGAACTCCAGGTGGACGAAGCGCCTCACGGCGCCGAAGGCTTTCACCGCCGCCCGGCCCAGCCGCCGCAGCGCGTCCGGCATCCCGGCGGCCACGTAGTAAGTGAGGTCGAGCTCCTGATTCACGATGTCAGCCACCGAGGGCGGCCATTCCGTCATGGACTCAAACAGCGGATCCCCGGCGGAGTTCACGATGGCGTCGTAGGAAACGATGTCGCCGTCGATGAATTCCTCCATAACATAGGGAACGTCCGGCTTCCCGTCGAAGAACCGCGTGAGGTCCTCGTCATTTTCCAGCTTCCAGGTGGCGATGGCGCCGACGCCGACCTCGGGTTTCACGATGACCGGCCACCCCACCTGACCGATGAATTCCCGCGCTGCCTCCGGCGTCGTGACCATCGACTGCCGGGCCGAGGGGATTCCGGCCTGGGCGTAGATTTCCTTCATCCGCGCCTTGCTCTTGCAGCGCTCGATGTCGCCGGTCCTGAAGCCGGTGGTGATGTTGAAATCGGTGCGCAGCCGCGCGTCCTGTTCCAGCCAGTATTCGTTGTTCGACTCCAGCCAGTCGATGCGGCCGTGCTTGAATGTCAGGAAGGCCACAGCCCGATAGACCTTGTCGTAGTCGTTCATGGTCGAAACCCAGTAGTATTCGTTCAGCGACTGCTTGACCTCGGCGGAAAGCTGCTCGTAGGGCGTGTCGCCGATGCCCAGCACGGTCACGCCGCGCTTTTTCAGCCGGTCGCAGAAATTCCAGAAGAATGCCGGGAATTGCGGCGAGATAAAGACGAAATTCATGGTATCGCCTCCAATCAGCATGATACGGTCACGACTCGGCTTCCTCCAGCACCCGCGGCAGGAAATAGCGGATCTGCTTTTGCCACCAGTCCCAGTCATGGTTCACGTCGTAGCCCCAGAAGTCCACCCAGGCGGCGATGTCCTTGTCCTTGAAGATGCCGCCCATAGTAGCAGTGGTGCGGATGCCCTCTTCCTCCCAGGCGCCCTGCCCCACACAGAGGACAATGGGGCGTTGGTTGTAAATGGGAATATAGGGATGGTCCTTCGGCATATTCGACAGGAACGTCACCGGGGAACTGTCATAGAGCACGCTGTTCATCCAGCCGTCAAAGAAGCAGCGGGCGTCATAGACGCCGGAGAGGGCCAGCACGCCGCCGAAGAGGTCGGGCCGGCGCAGGAAGACGATCAGGGCGTGGTTTGCCCCCATGCTGCAGCCGGTGGTCACCGGGCGGCGGTCGGAGTCGTTCCATTTGTGGATCAGCGGCACCACTTCATCAACGATGTAGTGGTAGTAGGCTTCCTGCCGGTCGGCGCGCCAGGGCTTGTCGCCCCAGACGTTGGACCAGGTCTCGCTGTCCACCGTATCGACGCAGAAGAGCTGGATGCGCCCGGATTCGATGTAGTCGGCCAGGGTGCCGATCATGCCGAAGTTCTCGAAGTTGTCGCACATGGCGTCCTGCGTCGGGAACACGAGGATGGGATAGCCGCTGTTTTCGCCGTAGACGAGCAGGTGCATATCCTTTTGCAATGCCTGGCTGAAATGGGTGTAATATTCGCGGTTCATGACTCACACTCCTGTATTAGTATTTCTCCGCCTTGGTGGCGATCTTTTCCTGCACCAGCGCGATGAATTCGTCCACCGTCATGCTGCGGCTGTCCTTCTCGCCGTACTTGCGGACGTTCACCGTATGGCTCTGCGCTTCCTGCTCGCCCACGACCAGCGCGTAGGGAATCTTCTTCACCTGGGCCTCGCGGATCTTGTAGCCCACCTTCTCATTGCGGTCATCCACTTCGGAGCGCAGGCCGAGGTCAA
This sequence comes from Schwartzia sp. (in: firmicutes), assembly GCA_017444395.1. Lineage (GTDB taxonomy): Bacteria > Bacillota > Negativicutes > Selenomonadales > Selenomonadaceae > RGIG3544. The sequence goes on from JAFSWT010000141.1 coordinate 5,933, forward strand.
AGAGCCGCCGGTTGATCTCAAAGGCGTAGTCGTTGTATTTGTCGGTGATCGGCAGCAGCTTCACCTGCACCGGGGCCAGCCAGACCGGGAAGGCGCCGGCGTAGTTCTCGGTCAGGATGCCGATAAAGCGCTCGATGCTGCCGTAAACGACCCGGTGGATCATCACCGGCCGGTGACGCTGGCCGTCCTCGCCGACGTAATGGATGTCGAATTTCTCCGGCATCAGCATGTCGAGCTGGATGGTGCCGCACTGCCAGGTACGGCCGATGGAATCCTTCAGATGGAAGTCGATCTTCGGCCCGTAGAAGGCGCCGTCGCCCTCGTTGACGATATAGGGAAGTCCGAGCGATTCGAGCGCGTTCTTCAATCCGTCAGTCGC
>JAFSWT010000142.1 GCA_017444395.1 Schwartzia sp. (in: firmicutes)
CGGTCAAAAAGCGCGTGCAGACTGCCCTGATTGTGGAAAGCGGGGAAATCCGCGAGGTGATGCACGCGGCCCTGCTGTTGGGCTACGGCGCCAGCGCCATCAACCCCTATATGGCCTTCGCCGTCATCGACGACCTGGTCAAGCAGGGGAAGGTCCAACTCGACGGCCAGACCGCCCGTCACAACTACATCAAAGCGCTCGACAAGGGCCTGCTCAAGATTATGAGCAAGATGGGCATCAGCACCATCCGTTCCTACCGGGGCGCCAAGATTTTCGAAGCCCTCGGTGTCAGCCGCGAACTGCTGGCCCGTTATTTCGGCACGGATTCCTCCACCATCGGCGGCATCCGGCTGAAGGATGTGGCCCGCGACGCCATCCGTATGCACGACCAGGGCTATGCCCCGGCCGAACCGGATGCGATGCTGCCTTTCGTCGGCCAGTACAATTTCCGTAAGGACGGCATCAAGCACGCCTGGACCCCCGAAGCCATTTCGACCTTGCAACTGGCCACCCGTCTGGGCAGTTACGCCAAATTCAAGGAATTCACCCGTCTGGTGGACGGCAAGGCCGACCCGCTGTTCCTGCGCGATTATTTCCAATTCCGCAGCAACCCCATTCCCATCGAGGAAGTCGAGCCCGTGGAAAGCATTGTCAAGCGCTTTGTCGGCGCGGCGATGTCCTTCGGCGCAATGAGCAAAGAAGTACACGAGACCATCGCCCTGGCGCTCAACAAACTGGGCGGCCGCAGCAATACGGGCGAAGGCGGCGAAGACAGCCGTCGTTTTTATGAGAAAGTGGACGGCGTGTCGCTTTCCAGCGCCATCAAGCAGGTGGCTTCCGGCCGCTTCGGCGTCACCACGGAATACCTGGTCAACGCGCAGGAAATCCAAATCAAAGTGGCCCAGGGCGCCAAGCCCGGAGAAGGCGGCCAGTTGCCCGGTTACAAGGTCAACGAGATTATCGCCAAGACCCGCAACGCCATTCCGGGCATCTCCCTGATCTCGCCTCCGCCCCACCACGACATTTATTCCATCGAAGATCTCGCCCAGTTGATTTTCGACCTCAAGAATGTCAACCCTTCCGCCAAAATCAGCGTCAAACTGGTCGCGGAGAGCGGCGTGGGCACCATTGCCGCCGGCGTAGCCAAGGCCAAAGCCGACCTCATCGTCATTTCGGGCGCGGAAGGCGGTACGGGCGCATCCCCGGCCTCTTCCATCCGCTATGCCGGCATTTCTCCGGAAATCGGCTTGTCCGAAACCCAGCAGACTCTCGTGCTCAACGGCTTGCGCCAGCAGGTGGAGGTGCAGGTGGACGGCCAACTCAAGACCGGCCGCGATGTCATTGCGATGGCCTTGCTCGGCGCCGGGGAGTTCGGTTTCGGCACCGCCCAACTCATCGTGCTGGGCTGCGTGCTGATGCGCAAATGCCACTCGGACACCTGTCCCGTCGGCGTCGCCACCCAGAATCCTGAACTGCGCAAGCATTTTATGGGCAAGAGCGAGTACTTGGTCAACTATTACACCTTCCTGGCCCGCGAAGTACGCGAATACCTCGCCGAAATGGGCTTCCGCAAGTTCGAGGACATCATCGGCCGCAGCGACCTGATTTCGGTGGATACGGCGCGCTTCAACGACAAGACAGCAGGGCTGGACTTCAGCCGGATTCTGGCGGCTCCCGTGCCCGACGCTCCGCTGCACAAGCAGAAAGATGCCAAGCACAATATCTACAATGTACTGGACCGCGAGATAATCGAGGCGACGCGCTATGCCGTGGAAAACAAGCAGCCCGTTTCGCTCTCCTACGACATCGTCAACACCAATCGGGCCACCGGCGCGATGTTGTCCGGAACCATTGCCGGCCGCTATGGCTGCGAAGGCCTGCCGGAGGGGACGGTGGACATTCATTTTCGGGGTTCCGCCGGCCAGAGTTTCGGCGCCTTCCTGATGAAGGGCGTCAGTTTCTCCCTGGAAGGGGAGGCCAACGACTACCTGGGCAAGGGACTTTCGGGCGGCGTCATTTCCGTCTTCCCGCCCGTGCGTTCGACCTTC
>JAFSWT010000143.1 GCA_017444395.1 Schwartzia sp. (in: firmicutes)
GATGACCTTTTCCAGCTCGCGCATGATGGGCTCGGTGAACTCGCGCTCCCGGGCGGCGTAGCTGTCGTCGGCGAGCTTGTTCAGATACTCGCCGAGCTCGTCGCGGCTCATGGCCTCGAGTTCCTCTTTCTTGAGGCTGCCCTTCGGCGCGTAGATGTCCTCGGCGTCGGTGATCAGGCCGTCCAGCGTCCATTCCTCGGGATAGAGCTTCTCGTTGGCGTACTGGTCCATTTCCGACTGGATGATCTGGCTGACCATATACATGATGTTGTCCCGGAGCTCGTCGCCGTTCAACACCTTGCGGCGCTGGGCGTAGATGACCTCGCGCTGCTGGTTCATCACGTCGTCGTACTCGAGGACGTTCTTGCGCATGTCGAAATTGCGCGCCTCGACCTTCTTCTGGGCGTGCTCGATGGAGTTGGTGATGAGGCTGTGCTCGATGGGCTCATCCTCTTCCATGCCCAGCTTGTCCATGACCTTGGCGATGCGCTCGGCGGCAAAAAGCCGCAGCAGATCGTCCTCCAGTGACAGGAAGAAGCGCGAGGACCCCGGGTCGCCCTGGCGGCCGGCGCGGCCCCGGAGCTGGTTGTCGATGCGCCGCGACTCGTGGCGCTCGGTGCCGATGATGGCGAGGCCGCCGAGATCCGCCACGCCTTCGCCGAGGATGATGTCGGTGCCGCGGCCCGCCATGTTCGTGGCGATGGTGACGGCGCCGAGCTGGCCGGCGTCCTTGATGATCTCGGCTTCCTTCTCGTGATATTTCGCGTTCAGCACGTTATGGGGAATGCCGCGCTTCGTCAAGAGGCCGCTGAGCTCCTCCGACTGGGTGATGGAGGTGGTGCCGATCAGGATGGGCCGCCCCTTGGCGTGAAGCTCCTCCACGGCCCCGGCCACGGCCCGATACTTGGCCCGCTTCGTCTTGTAGATGAGATCGGGCTCGTCGACGCGGATGACCGGCTTGTTCGTCGGCACCACGATGACCGGCAGCTTGTAAATCTTGATGAACTCGTCTTCCTCGGTCTTGGCCGTGCCGGTCATGCCGGCCAGCTTCGTGTACATGCGGAAATAGTTCTGGAAAGTGATCGTCGCCAGCGTCTGGGATTCGCGCTGGATCTTCACGCCCTCCTTGGCCTCGATGGCCTGATGGAGCCCGTCGGAGTAGCGGCGGCCGTACATCAGGCGGCCCGTGAATTCATCGACGATGATGACCTCGTCGCCCTTCACCACGTAGTCGCGGTCGCGGTGCATGATGGCCCGGGCCCGGAGGGCCGCGTTGAAGCAGTGGGAATACTCGATGTTTTCCGGCGCGTAGAGGTTCTTGACGCCCAGCATTTGCTCGATCTTGTGGACGGAATCGTCGCTGGGCGACACCGTCTTCTGCTTCTCGTCCACCGTGTAATCGACGCCCGGCTTCAGCGTCGCCACCGCCTGGGCCATGCGGGCGTAAATCTCGGTGGACTTCGCCCCGGGGCCGGAGATGATCAGCGGCGTGCGGGCCTCGTCGATGAGGATGGAGTCCACCTCGTCCACGATGGCATAGTTCAGCTCCCGCTGGACCATCTGGTCGGCCGAGATGACCATGTTGTCCCGCAGGTAGTCAAAGCCGTATTCGTTGTTGGTGCCAAAGGTCACGTCGCAGCTGTAGGCGTATTTCCGGGCGGGGAAATCCATATCGTGCTCCACCAGGCCCACGGTGAGCCCCAGGAACTTGTAGAGATGGCCCATCCATTCGCTGTCGCGCCGGGCCAGGTACTCGTTCACCGTGACCATGTGGACGCCCTTGCCGGTCAGGGCGTTCAGGTACACCGGCAGCGTCGCCACCAGCGTCTTGCCCTCGCCGGTCTTCATCTCGGCGATCTTGCCCTCATGCAGGCACATACCGCCGATGAGCTGCACGTCGAAATGCCGCATCCCCAGCACCCGCCGCGACGCCTCCCGGCAGACGGCGAATGCCTCCGGCAGGATGTCGTCCAGCGTCTCGCCGGCCTCCAGCCGGTCCTTGAACTTTTGCGTATGCCCCGCCAGCGTGGCGTCGCTGAGATTCGCCAGATCTGCCTCCATGCCGTTGATCTTGTCCACCACCGCCTGCATCCGTTTTATCTCTTTATCGTTATTGTCTCCCAGAAACCGTTTCAGAAAGCCCCACAAATTGAACCCACTCCTTATGCGCAATGCTTCAATCTAACAACCTATTCTATCAAACCGGACGCCATAAGTCAAAGGAAAAGCGTGGCGGCTCCGGCGGTTCATAAAAAAACAGGGAGCGCCGCCGGGGCCATTCTCCCTGTTCCTGAACTTTGGCTGTATGTGCATCAGACAAATTGAAGCCGCAATCGCTTCCCGAGTCCGTGCGCGATTTTTTGCAAAGTATTGAGGCTCGGTACGCATTGCCCGTTCTCAATGCGGCTCAGATTGGACTGGCGGAGCCCGGCGCGGGCGGCAAGCTCCTTTTGGGACACGTGCTGGGATTTGCGGGCTTTGATGAGCATTTCGGTGATTTCATATTCGAGCTGGCTGTTTTCCCATTCCCGGCGAAACTCTGGGTCTTGCATTTGCTCCTCCAGCAGACGGTCAAGGTCATCCATCTTTCGCTGCCTTCTTCCTTTCGAGATATATCTGCCGATATTGCCGGGCGCGTTTGATTTCCGCCGCCGGCGTTTTCTGCGTCTTCTTCGTGAAGCCGTGCGTCACAATAATCGTTTGCCCGGCATAGAAAAAGTACAGCATTCGCGTGATATTGCCTCCAGTCTGGGTACGAAGCTCAAACAGTTTGTCACCCAGCGGAGATGACAACGGTTCTCGTAGCCCGGGGCCGTTCTCCTGCAAATGCTTCAAATTGCGGATGATTTTCACCCGCATCTTTGGATCCAGGGAAAGCAGGAAATCGCGGGCGGGTTTCTTCCCGTCATCGGTTTCAAACCATTCGATTTTAAACATGAGCAGTTTCCTTTCAAGGAAATTATATCACTTCAAAGGAATATTCGCAAGTTGAGCGCGTTTGGCAAATTGCGAAAAACATGGTTTCATAAAAAAACAGGGAGAACCGCCGGGGCCATTCTCCCTGTCTCCACACGGCGGCGAAAGCGACGCTGCCGTGCCAATGCTGTCTCCATCACACGATGCGGAAGGTGATCATATTGTCAAGGCTGACCAGCTTTTCCACGTCACAGATGTTGCCGCGGAGCGTGGTCTGGATATGGTAGAAGAGCAGGCGGTCTTTGACGAACCGGATGAATTCCTCCGAGCGGCGCTTGTAGCCATAAGCCGCCATCAGCGTCCGCAGTTTCATCCGGACGAAGCCCCGCTCGTTGATATAGAGGATTTGCACCCGCAGCTTCTTGAAAAAGAGGTCGGAGTCAAAATCGTCCCTTTGGAGTGCCTCGATGTCCAAAGCGTCGCCGCAGGCCGCCTTCACAGCGGGAAATTCCTCGTCGAGGGCGATCTTGTCGTACATATAGTCAGACCAGTACATGATGTCGAGAGCCCATTTCCGGTAATCCTGGCGGTAAGCCGGCTCCAGGAACGCCGTGTCCTCTTTCCACATGCGGTGCGCGATCCGCATGGCCTCCGGCGTGGTGAGCCCCAGATTATCGACAATGCAAGCCATGTCAAAGGCGCTATAGAAAAGTTCCTGCATCATTTCCCGCCCTTCATCTTGTCGCGCCAGGCCGCGTTGCATTTCCGGCAAAGGATTTGCAGATTTTCCGGCACCGAGAGGCCGCCCTGGTTCATCGGCACGATGTGATCGACCTGCAAATACCGGCGGTCAGGGAAGACCTTGCCGCACTCGGCGCAGGCATAGCCGCCGTCCACCCTCGCCTTGGCGAACGCGCCATCGCGGAGTTCCTGCTCGAATTGGGGGTTGACCTTCCGGATTTGGGAAAGCGTCGCCCGTTCCAGCGCCCTCCGGGCGTGCGAGATATGGCTATCATCGTAAATCCCGGGGTTGGCGATCTTGAAAAGCTCGATGTCCGCCATCTTCAGGAAATAGAGCTTCTTGCCGAAGAACAGCCGCAGGAGGTTGTCGTCGCCGTCGTTCCACAGCGCGTCGAGATATTCCTGCTTTTTCTTCGGCCCCATATCTTTATCCCAAATGGTCTGGGCAATCGCCTTCACGTCCAGCTTGCTCTTGTCCACCTGGTCAAAGGTGTAGAACTTCGGCTCGGAATCCTTCTGCGCGTAGTATTTCAGGATATGGCGCACATCCTGCGGATCGTAGGGCGGCACCATCTCCCGGTTGAAGAACCGCGCCCGGCATTTTTCCTCCAGCGATTCCAGCACCGGCTCCGGCAGGTATTCGTCCTCGCTGTTTATGTCCTGGAACAGTCCGGGGAGAGCCGCCATGAACTTCTCATAGGCTTCCTTCGTGCTGTTATAGACCATCACCTGATAGGAGAAATCAACGCCCTCCTCGTTGATGTACTGGAAAGCGTACATGCCGACGGGAATCCGCTCCGAGAAAGGCACCGCCTCCAGTGCCGTGGTGTCGATGGCGTCATTGAGGATGGCGGCAAACTCCTCTATCTTGGAAATGGCAATGAGGCGGAGATTCCGCTTCTGGTATTCGGGGTCATTTTCGTCGAATGTGGATTCAATCCCATTGAATATCGTCTCCGGGCTGACCCAGGCAATGTGCTCGTTCCAGTTGTCCACGAAGGACACGATATAGGCGAAGGCCGTGCCGCCTGCGTCCTCGCCGCGGAGCGCCCGGCCAATCATCTGCGTCATCAAGATGGTGGAGACCGTGGGCCGGGCCAGGAATACGGTCTTCGTCATGGGGAGGTCGATGCCCTCGGTCAAGATGTTCACGTTTACCAATACTTGAACGTCCCCCGACCGATATGCTTCAATCTTCCGCTCATTATCTTCACGGCTGATGTTTGCGCCGGTTCCCATATCGCGGATGTCCGAGACGACGAACGCCGCCTTGATCCCGGCGGCATTGAACAGCGCGGCCAAAGTGATGGCATGGGTGATGCTCACGGCAAAGACGATGGTTTGGCCGTATTCCGCCGCTTTCTTCTTGTAGGTATCGACAATCAGCCGGTTGCGCGGGCCGCTCTCGGCGATTTCCCGCGCAATGTCCTCCGGCAGCTTGTCGAGATTCTGGATACTCTCCCAGGCGCCGATGCCCAGCCCCACGCCGTACTCCTCGTCGGTGTAACGCGTCTCGAACTTCGGCGAGGAGAGGATGCGGCGGTTGATGAGTTCCTTCAGGTCAACTTTATAGGCAATGCCGATGTCGTTTCGCACCGCTTTCCCGTCGTCCTGTACGCCGTCCCGGTATATCTTCTTCAAGAGGCCCTGCTCGCTCTCCGCCGTGCGGAACGGGGTCGCCGTCAGGCCGATGACCTTGACGTTTTCCACCCGCGCCTGGATGTAATACATGACGCGGCGATAGGTTTTGGCGGTCGAGTGGTGCGCCTCATCGACGACGAGGAAAATCTCTTTTTCCCCGGCCAGCCACGGGTCGAGCCGCGCCAGATTCCGGCCGATGCTGTCCTTGCTGATGATCAGGAGGTTGTCCGTGGGCTCGATGTCGATGGTCTTGTCATGGGACGACGCCCCCGAAACGATGCGGTAGCGGAAAGACGAGATATGCGGCAGCTCCGTGGCATAGGCGAACTTCTGGAAGGATTCGGCGGCCTGGTCGAGGAGCGTCTGGCGATGCGCCAGCCAGAGGATTTTCTTGCCCTTGTCGAGCGCGTGGCGCAGGAGCCAGGTCGAGGCCGTGAAGGTCTTCCCGCCGCCGGTGGGGAGGACAACCAAGGTGCTGTAGCTCGGAAGTTCCTTGTCCAAGCAGTCAAGAGCCCGGAGCGCCTCTAGCTGGTGCTGGAAGGGATGACGGGGGTTCATGCCGGGGATGGGGCGGATCTCGCCCGCCGCGCTGATTTCAACAAAATCCTGTTCCATTGGTTCCTCCTTTTGGGTTGCCGGCGGTTGATAGAATTTGCATGAGCCAGCCTCGAAATAAATTCTGTCGGGGATGGCTTTATACTTGGCGCATGATGCTTTGCCTCCAATATATTGCGGGGCTCGCCGGTAAAAGATACAGCCTTTCAGGCACAAGGGCGGGCCATAAGAAGTCATTGACTCATCCTCCTCTATCTATCAATGGTGTATTCTATGAATTTCTGAACGTCGGCTGATTAAAGGAATCTTGCAATTGGGGCATATTGTCCAATTCTTTGAGGCGGCTTTCCTCGCGCTGTATGGCATTACTCTCACTTTCCCGCCGCATTTTTCACATTTGCGGGGGGAATTTTGCATATACGCGGCGGCTTTTTCCGACTGCCCACGCAGTCATTGAACGCATTTCCCCGCACGCATCACAACGAGCCATCACCTTCTCCTGCACAATATCGGTAATATTCGTATCGGGATGCCGCTTCATATACCGTTTGAAGTTTTCCCCCAGCGATCCATTCTCGATGGATTCCATGGTGCCATCGTATCTTGGTTGAAGCATTCTCCTGCCATTCAGCCACATCCCGCATTCGGGGCAAACATATGTGTACCACACGTCCATTTGCTGCACCTCCTCATAAATATTGAATGCCAATGCTATCATACCATCTTATCGCTATCGCGGGCAAGAATCCCTCGCGCCTCTTGGAGCCACGTCTCGCGCAGGCTCGCCGGCGCATATACATCCACGCGGCTTCCTTGGCTGAGAAGCCACATCAATATCCCGCCGCCATAGACCTCTGCCGTTATATCATATACGCCCTCGGACAGCTTCTTCGCTTTCGCCGTCGGCAAGCGGTCTAAGATATGCTCGACGGAATCGCCGAAGAACCGGAACCGGATATGCTGCATTTCATAATCGTACATGAACTGAACCCGCTTACGAAATTCCCCGTCCGAGAATTTTTCCCGGTGAGGAACGCGAAAAGTCTCGCCAGTCTCTTTCAAATCCTTCATCTGATCGATGCGGTAGGTCCGATAGGCGTCGCCGTCCTCGGAGGTATAGAGCCCAATCATATAGAAATAGAACTCCGAGAAGAGGATGGACAGCGGTTTCGCCTTGCGCCGGTGGGACGCGCCGTCCTGCCTCGTGTACCGGAAAGAGATTTCCCGATGGCCGCTTATGGCCACGGAAATCTTCCAGAGATAGCTCAGCAGCTTCTTCCCGTGCCGCAAAGGGACATAGGCGGCGGATTCGCCGCGGATGATTGCCTCGGCAATGGCGCGGTCATGGGGGGATGCCTGCGCCAGGATCTTTTCTATCAGCGCCTTCATCTCGCCTTTTTCCAGCGCGCGGCTGTCCAGAAGAATCTTGCACAGCGCCAGCACTTCCTGGTTGGTCAGCCATTCCCGCGCAAATCGCGTCAGATGATAGGCATTTGCCGCGCGGTCGTACTTTATCGTGGCATCTGCCCCCTGCCCGCGCTTATCCGCCAAGTAATCGCGGATATCGTCAAAATCGCGCTGGATTGTTTTCTCGCCAACACCATAATCGCGGGCTAACTGCCGCTTATTCAATTGCTCGCCTTTGCTTAGCCGCTCGTATATATCCAACAGCCGAAGGCCCCGATCCGTCTTGTAGTTCACTGCTATTTCCATTTGGGGCGTCTCCTCGCTTATATTATACAACATCACATGGACAAACTAAGTCTATTTGCAAAGGAATCCGGCGCTGGTTCATGTTCCTTTCCCCTTTTTCAATCCATGCCATGCCCCTAAAGACAAAATACCACGCAGGAAAAGCCCTGCGTGGTATCCCGGTTTTTCTGTTCTTGTCAGCCCTTTGTCGTGACCTCTACCTCGACGCAGTCGATGGCGCCCTGTACCGGCACCGACGGCTTGCGGATGATGGTCGTCACCTCGCCCACATGGGGGTAAACTTTCAGCAGCTTCTCGTTGACGTGGGTTGCCACCGTCTGGAGCAGCATGGAGCGGGTGTTCTCGATGACGTCGCGGACGGCGCTGTACACCGCCGCGCCATCGACGCCGTCCGCCGGATTGTCGGTTTCGGCCGCTTTGTTGTCGCGGGTCACGCATTCGACGTCAACGAAAAACTTCTGGCCCTGCTCCCGTTCGTACTCGTAAATCCCGTGGAACCCATAAAATAACATATTGCGGATGCGGATCTTTGCCATGGTCAGAATCTCCTTCCTTTGGTAAACGATTTGATTATCATACATTATTCGCTGTCTTTTGCCAAAATCCTGCCGCCCGTTTCATTTTCCCATAAAAAATTCTCCAGCGCCGTCGCGATGGCCGCCAGACCAAAGGGCTGCGCCCGCATCGCGCCGATGGCCCGGCGATAGACTGCCAGCGTCGCCATCAGGATCACGTCCGTCCGCTCCGCCGTCAACGCCGCCGTCTCCCGCGATACCGCCGCCTCGCCCCCCTTGGCGAGAAACGTCTGTTTCAGGAGATTCGCCGCCTTTAGCGGCACCGCTTCCACCTTTACCACCCGGAACACCGCTTTCTCCCGCATGATGGCCACCCCCCGCGGGTCCGCCCCGATGGCCAGCATCGCTGCCTCCGCCGCCGCCGTATCGTCAACAGTCAGACGATGAAGACGCACATCCATTTCTTTCATTTCTCCGCGCCCCCCTCTTGCCTCCGGTTTTCTTTCGTTGTATGATAAAGGAAAGAAATATAGCCGCCCGGGAGGTTCTGTCATGGCCGATGTCTTCCTTATCATATTGGTTGCCCTGATGGTCATATACGCGTATTGGGATGAATTGTTCACCGAATGAACGCCGTCAAAAAAAGAAGAGGCCGAAAAGGCCTCTTTTTTGTTCATAGAATTCGACGGGCGCCGATGTAGCAGCTCCCCCAATACTCGCTGTAAAGGGAATCTATGGCGACACCGCGGCTGCTTGAAGCGTTGATGAAGTTCCCCTCGCTCAGGTAAATGCCGACATGGGAGGCGCCGTAATCGTAAGTCGAGAAAAAGACCAGATCGCCCGCGCGCAGATTCCCCTCGGATACCGGATGCCCCAGCTCGTACTGCTCGTCCGCCATGCGCGGCAGAGAAATCCCGGCATGGGCGAAAACGTAACGGACATAGCCGGAACAATCAAAGCCGCCGGGCGAAGTGCCACCGAAAACGTAAGGTGTCCCCAGGTGCTCCATCGCCGCCTGCACGATGCGACGGGCGAAAATGCTTGAACCCCGGCTCACCGCCGGCATTTCTTTTCCCAGAAGAGCGGAATACGTCTCCGGCCCCACCGAGCCGTCCGCCTCCATACCGCAAGCCGTCTGGAAGTCACTGACTGCCGCCACGGTGCCCGGCCCAAAGTCGCCATCGGCGACCACATCATAGCCCAGACCGGACAGCGCCGCCTGGACTTCCGCCACCTCATTGCCCTGGTCCCCGAGTCCCAGCGACGAAGCGCCCGCCACCGAGAACCAGCACGTCGAAATCATGGACGCTAAAAAAACACGCAAACCTTTCCTCAATTAGACACTCCTCTCTTTATTCGCCTGCGAGGTTAGCTGACGGGTTAGGATAAGAGATACCCCTGCCCTCCCGGAAAGGCCGGAAAAGGCATTCACCCCTTGCGACTGTCAGGCCGCGCCCCGGCATCCTACCGTCGTCGGCAAGGGCGACCGGTGATGGCCGGGGAATTTGGTTCCCCCGCTCCCGAGTTGGATTCGGCTTTCTTTTGGGCACGGCAGGTCGTCATGCCCAAACTCGGGTCCTATTATACCACGCAAAAAAAGAAAAGGAAAAGCAACGATTTATTATAATAAAATAGGACTTGCTTGATTAGATATCAGAACATTTCGTCGCCATATTACATTCCGCCAGAGACATCACGCCCGCAGGGTGCCATTCCGAAAACAGGCATTTGGAATCTGTCAGATTCTTTGTCAGCGTCCGCGCTTCGCTGCTATCCGGCAGATGAAATAAAATCCCGCCCTCTCGCAGACCGGGGGCGGGATTGTTTGCCTTTCAAAAGGCCTGTCAAGTGTGCCGCTTGGCGAACCAGCGGCGGAATTTCCAGCGCAAAAAGCCGGTGAGGCTTTCGTGGTAAATCGCCTGGAACAGGTCGTTATCCGACACCGAGAGCCTGTCCTCCGCCAGCAGGCGGAAGCGGTCGGTGTCGCCGGAGAGCTTCTTGTTGTCGCGTTCCAATTCCTTGATGCGGTTCTTCGCCGCTTCCAACTGGGCCGCGAAATCCGGCACCCATTGTTTTTCGGCGACGGTCCGCTTGGCCGCCGCCGTGGCCAGCCAATCACAGCGCTCATTCATCGGGTTGCCGTTGTGGCCCTTCACCCAGAACCAGGTGATGTCATACCCGGCCACCAAATCCCTGAGCTCCATCCAGAGGTCATTGTTCAGCGCTTTCTTGGCCTCCTCCGGTGTCCAGGTCGTCCAGATTTTCTTGGTGACACCCTGATAGAGGTACTGGCTGTCCGTATAGATCTGCACCCGGTCGCCGGAACCCGCGTAGGCGTCCAGCGTCCGCAGTGCCGCCGCCGCCGCCAGGAGCTCCATTCGGTCGCTGCGCGTCATATCGACGCCGCCGGAGATCTCCTTGCGGTTGCCGTTGGGCAGGCAGATGACCGCCGCGTAGCCCCCGGCACCGTCCTCGTGGACGAGGCAGCCGCCGTCGGTGTATATCTTGATGGGCTGTAGCGACGATCGTATCGAGCCGCCCTCCGTCAGCGTCGAGCGGGCCCCGGGATGGGGCTTCTCCTTGCGGGCGCGGGGGGCTCGCACCAAGCGACGGTGCTTCACCGCGCGCTCTCCCGACGGCCCCTGGCGCACCATGCCTTTCGCCAGATACGCCTTTGCCTGCTCAATGGTTGGGAACCGCTGACTCTCGGCGCCATTGAACCCGCGCACCTGCTCCTCGCACTCGGCGGCGCTGTAATAGATGCCCGGCACGCGTCCTTTGCGGACCGCGTAAATGCCCTTTTTCACCGGCTCCTCGCCGGCGAGGTACCGCTTCGCCGCTTCCTCATCCGAGAAGCGGCGTCCCTCCGCGCCCGGGAAGCCGTCCACCTGCTTCTGGTACGTCTCCACATCGTAATAGAGCCCGGGCGCGTGTCCTTTTCGTACCGCGTAAATCCACGCCATATCCTTGTCCGTTTCACCTCCTTTGCCCCGCGGACGGGGGCGATATTTCCGCCCGCGCGTTTTTTCTTACAAAAAGAATAATTCGCTATATTATGGAAAAATCCTTTTTTATGACCGGATTTTTTCTGCGGCCGGTTTCCGCTGCCATTAAAAAACCGCCGTTAACGGAAAAAAGCAAATGGCTGACGTCCTCCACGTTTTCTCCGCTTTCCCCTTGCCAAACCGCTGTCTTTTTGATAAGGTATTTGGGGAATCAACGAGTACAGGAAACAGAGGAGTGCCTAGGCGGTGCTGGAAAAGTTACAGGCTATTGAGGATAAATACCGGGAACTGGAGTCCATGCTGGGGGACCCGGATGTGCTGGCCGACGTGGAGAAGTGGCGGCGGGTGAGCCAGGAGCACGCCCAGCTTTTGCCGCTGGTGGAAAAAATCCGCGAGTACCGTCGCGTCACGGAGGAAATCGCCAGTGACACGGCGCTGTTTGACGAGCCACTGGAAGAGGACATGCGCGCCCTGGTGACGGCGGAGCTGGCGGAACTGAAGGCGAAGAAATCTGCCCTCGACGCGGAGCTGCCGGTGTTGCTGTTGCCGAAAGACCCCAACGACGACAAGAACGTCATCGTGGAAATCCGCGGCGGCGTTGGTGGCGAGGAGGCGGCGCTGTTCGCGGCGGACCTGTTCCGCATGTACACCCGTTTCGCTGAGAAGCAGGGCTGGCGGACGGAGCTGCTGGATACCAGCCCGACAGAGCTCGGCGGCTTCAAGGAAATCTCCTTCTCGGTGGAGGGTTACGGCGCCTTCAGCCGGCTCAAATACGAGCGCGGCACGCACCGGGTCCAGCGGGTGCCGGAGACGGAGTCCCAGGGGCGCATCCATACCTCGGCGGTGACGGTGGCGGTGTTGCCGGAGGCCGGCGAGGTCGAAGTGGCGCTGCGGCCGGAGGATCTGAAAATCGATACCTACCGTGCCTCCGGGGCCGGCGGGCAGTATGTGAACCGCACCGAGAGCGCCGTCCGCATCACCCATTTGCCCACGGGCATCGTGGTGCAGTGCCAGGACGAGAAATCGCAGCTGAAGAACAAGGAAAAAGCCCTGCGGGTGCTCCGGGCCCGCATTCTGGAAAAAGCCCAGGAAGAACAGGACGCGGCCCAGGCGGCAGACCGGCGGAGCCAGGTGGGTTCCGGTGACCGCAGCCAGCGCATCCGCACCTATAACTTCCCTCAGGGCCGGGTCACCGACCACCGCATCAGTCTGACGCTGCACAAGCTGGACGCGGTGCTGGACGGCGACCTCGACGAGCTATTGGGGGCGCTCATCACCGCCAGCCAGGCGGAGCGTCTGCGGCGGGTGGAGGAATAAATGGAACGCGGCAGGATTTGGACGATCGGAAGCATACTCAAATGGAGCAAGCAGTACTTCGAAAAGCGCGGCATCGACACACCGCGGCTGGACGCCGAAGTGCTGCTTTCGCACGTTCTGGACGTAAAGCGCATCTACCTTTACGCCCACTTTGACCAGCCCCTGGACCCGGCGGAGCTGGCCGCCTACCATGAGGCGGTGAAGCGGCGGGCCGCCCATGAACCGGTGGCCTACATCGTGGGCCGGCGCGCCTTCATGGACCTCACCCTGACGATAACGCCGGCGGTTCTGGTCCCCCAGCCGGACACGGAGACGCTGGTCGGTGCCGTGATGGACCGGCTAAAGGGCACCACCGGGGAAACGGTGGCCGACATCGGCACCGGCAGCGGCGTCATCGCCCTGGCGCTACTCTACTATCTGCCGGCCCTCCGGGCCGTGGCGTCGGACATCTCGACCAACGCCCTGACCGTCGCCCGGGACAACGCCGACCGGCTCGGCTTCGCGGATCGGGTTGAATTCTTCGAGGGCGACCTCGTCGCCCCGTTGCAGGGCCGGACCTTTGACGCTGTCGTCTCCAATCCGCCCTATATCCCGCGGACGGACTTTCCGACGCTGCCACTGGAAGTCATGGCGGAGCCGCGGCTGGCCATTGACGGCGGCGCCGACGGGCTGGACTTCTACCGCCGGTTGGTGGTGGATGTCCCGCCGCTTTTGAAGCCGAACGGTTTCCTGGCGGTGGAGATTGGCATGGGCCAGGCCCCGGCGGTGCAGGCGCTGGCCCGGGACGCCGGCTGGCAGTCCACGGAAATCGTGAAAGACCTCTCCGGTATCGAGCGGGTCGTCGTCATGCGGCGGGACTGACGCCGCGCGAAAAGGAGTCCCATGCAGACGAAACTTGTGAAAATCCGGGACATCGCCGCGGCACCGGACGCGCTGACTGAGGCGGCGGCCATCCTCCGGGACGGCGGCCTCGTCGCTTTTCCCACGGAAACCGTCTACGGCCTCGGCGCCAACGGCCTCGACGCCGCCGCTTGTGCCGCCATCTACGCCGCCAAAGGGCGTCCCCCGGACAACCCGCTGATTCTCCACGCCGCCGATTGGGAAATGGTGCGGACCATTGCCCGAACGGTGCCGCCGCTGGCGGAAAAGATCATGGCTGCTTTTTGCCCCGGGCCGGTCACGCTGATCCTGCCGAAAAAGCCCGTGGTACCCGACGCCGTTACCGGCGGCCTGGACACCGTCGGCGTACGGCTGCCCGACAACGACATCGCCCGGGCGATGATCCGGGCCGCCGGCGTCCCCATCGCCGCCCCCAGCGCCAATCTCTCCGGGCGCCCCAGCCCCACCACAGCGACGGCGGTCCTGGCCGACATGGCGGGAAAAATCCCGCTGATTCTCGACGGCGGCCCCTGCCCCGTGGGCGTGGAGTCCACCATCGTCGATGCCACCGGCGACCAGGCTGTCATCCTGCGCCCCGGTGCCATCACTCGGGAAATGCTGGCTGAGGTCTGCGGCCCGGTGGCCCTCGACCCGGCACTGGCGGATAAAGACGCCGTCCCCCGGGCCCCGGGCATGAAATACACCCACTATGCCCCCAAAGCGCCGCTGACCCTCATCGCCGGTCCCCCGACGCGTCTCGCCGTCGCTTTTCGCCGGGAAATCCGTCGCCTTGAATCCGCCGGGGAAACCGTCGGCCTCGTCGTGAGCCGGGAACTGGCGACGGCACTGGCGGATCTTGTGCCGACGTCGCGCGTTGCCGTCTACGGACGACAGGGCGACCTCCCGGACATTGCTGCCCATCTCTACGAAGCCCTGCGCCACTTCGACCACCAGCCGGCCACGGCCCTGCTGGGCGAGGCCACCGCGACGGACGGTCTCGGCCTCGCCGTCATGAACCGCCTGGGCAAAGCCAGCGGCGGCCGCATGATAAAAGCGTGACGGGGATTTTCCTGCCCCATTTCCCTCCGGCGGCACTTTGTGATACAATAGAGAGCACCTCAAAAACCAACCCCGACAAACAGAAAGGCGGCCATTCGATGAAACTCGTTATCGGTTGCGATCACGGTGCCCTGACGCTGAAAAACGAAATCAAGAAAGTCCTGGCGGATTTCCCCAACATCGAAACGGTGGACATGGGCACCCACACCACCGACTCCGTGGACTATCCCGCCATCGCCAAAGCGGTCTGCGACGAAGTCGCGGCCGGCCGGGCCGAACGGGGCATCCTGCTCTGCGGCACCGGTATCGGCATCTCCATCGCCGCCAACAAAATCCGCGGCATTCGGGCGGCCCTCTGCCACGACGTCTACTCCGCGAAAATGGCGCGGCAGCACAACGACGCCAACATCCTGGCTCTCGGCGGCCGCGTGCTCGGCCCCGGCCCCGCCGGCGAAATTGTCCGCGCCTTCCTGACGTCGGACTTCGAGGGCGGCCGCCACGCCCGGCGCGTCGATATGATCATGCAGCTCGAAAACGAGCGATAATAAGAGGAGGACAATTCATGCGTCTGATGGACACCCTGCGGGAAACGGACCCCGAAATCCGCAAAGCGCTGGACCAGGAACTTTCCCGCCAGCAAAACAAACTCGAACTCATCGCCTCGGAAAACATCGTCAGCCGGGCGGTAATGGAGGCCCAGGGCAGCGTACTGACCAACAAATGCGCCGAGGGCTACCCCGGCAAACGCTACTACGGCGGCTGCGAATGCGTCGATGTCGTGGAGCAGCTCGCCATCGACCGGGCCAAGGAGCTCTTTGGCGCCGCCTATGCCAACGTGCAGCCCCACTCCGGCGCCCAGGCCAACATGGCCGTATTCTTCGCCCTGCTCTCGCCCGGCGACACCGTCATGGGCATGAACCTCACCGACGGCGGCCACCTCACCCACGGCAGCCCCGTCAACATGTCGGGCACCTATTTCAAGATCGTCCCCTATGGCGTGGACAAGGAAACCGAGCGCATCGACTACGACGCCCTGGAAAAGCAGGCGCTGGAGTGCAAGCCGAAAATGATCGTCGCCGGCGCCTCGGCCTACGCCCGCATCATCGACTTCGAGCGGTTGGCCGCCATCGCTAAAAAGGCCGGGGCGTACCTGATGACCGACATCGCTCACATCGCCGGCCTCGTCGCCGCCGGTGTCCATCCGAGCCCCATGCCCTACGCCGACGTCGTCACCACCACCACCCACAAGACACTGCGCGGTCCCCGGGGCGGCCTGATCCTCTGCCGCGACGCCGAGTTCGGCCAGCGGTTCAACAAAGCCGTCTTCCCCGGCATCCAGGGCGGCCCGCTGATGCACGTCATCGCCGCCAAGGCCGTTGCCCTCCACGAAGCCCTGCAACCCGCCTTCAAGGAATACGCCCGCCAGGTCCTGAAAAACGCCGCCGCCCTGGCCGGCGAGCTCATGCGGCAGGGCTTCCGCATCGTCACCGGCGGCACCGACAACCACCTGATGCTCGTTGACCTCCGGGGCAAGAACATCACCGGCAAAGAAGCCCAGAACCTCCTGGACGAAGTCGGCATCACCGCCAACCGCAACACCATCCCCTTCGAGCCCCTGTCGCCGTTTGTCACCAGCGGCCTGCGGCTCGGTTCCCCCGCCCTCACCACCCGCGGCTTCAACGAAGACGACATGCGCGAGGTGGGAAGCATCATCGCCGTCGTCCTGTCGAATCCGGACAGCGACAAAGCCCGGGACGAAGCCAGGGACCGCGTCGCCGCCCTCTGCCGTAAATATCCACTCTATGAGGAGGCATGAACATGGCTGACGAACTGAACGTCCACATCGTCGATCACCCGCTTGTCCAACACAAACTGACCATGATGCGCCAAAAGGAAACGAACCCCCGGGACTTCCGCGACCTCCTGGAAGAGATCGCCATGCTCATGGGCTACGAGATCACCCGGGACTTCCCGCTGCAGGAAGTCGAAATCGAAACGCCGGTGGCCAAATGCCGGGCCAAGGTCCTCGCCGGCAAGAAGGTCGGCATCGTCCCCATCCTGCGGGCTGGTCTCGGCATGCTGGAGGGCCTGCTGGACCTCATTCCCCTGGCCCGCGTCGGTCACATCGGCCTTTACCGCGACCCCAAGACTCTGAAGCCCGTCGAATACTACTGCAAACTACCCCCCGACGTCAGCGAGCGCACCCTGATTGTTGTTGACCCCATGCTGGCCACCGGCGGCTCCTCGGCGGCGGCCCTCACCATGCTGAAAGAGCACGGCGCCCGGAACATGATCCTCATGTGCCTCGTCGCCGCCCCCGAAGGCGTCCGCGTCGTCAACCGTGAGCACCCTGACGTCCCCATCTACGTTGCCGCCGTGGATGACCATCTGAACGACCACGGCTACATCGTCCCCGGTCTCGGCGACGCCGGCGACCGCATCTTCGGCACCCGCTGACCACATCCCTGTCTTCGAAAAAAGAAACCGCCCTGCCGGCGCAAACCCGGTGGGGCGGTTTTGTATTTCCAAAAGAAAAAGCCCCCGTAGGGGGGCTTCGTCGGCGCATCCTCACGCCAACGCATTTTCCGGGTGGCGATCCGCGTTGATGAGGTCGAAAACGTCTATGCAGGAGTGCTGCTGTTTGGCGGCCAGGGCCATCTCATAGGGAATCGGCGTGATGCCTTCCCGCAGGAACTTCTCCCGCAACTCGATCTGCATGTCGATTTCCCGGTCCTTCATACCGATTTTTTTGGCTTTTTCCCGAAACTCCTGTGCGGTCATACTGATTCATCGCTCCTTTTCTTTTTCTCCGGGCAACCGCCCGGAAAATGACAGACAACACTATATCTTGTGGAAATATTCGACGCGCCTCCCATTTTTTCCTGCTGACGAGGGCCTTTTTTATTATGCGAATACAGCGCCCGGAAGCAAAATACGTCAATTTTGGTTGTCCATCTTTTACCACTGAACCTGGAACCCCGTGCCTATGTAAGGGAGGCACCCTCTCGTTTTCGGTCGGGCAAAAAATCAAACTACAAAATTTTGAATCGGAAATTTTTAGCGGGCGTTTCTTCGATGACCTCTATCCCGGTTTTCACAAGGGGAGAAACGCCCTCCCTCTTCCGGACGGAAAACCAGAATTGTCTTTTTTGGGTGGAAATAGCGAACATTACTATCAGAAGATTCGCCTTTTGCCTGCCGTCCGGACACGCCCGCCACACCACCGGAGGCTTCACTGGCCGGATTTCATGTCCCGGGGCATGGCCAGCGTCAGGGCTTCACTGACGGTGGCGGCGGGCAAGAGCTTCAGGCCTGGCTTGGCGCCGGCCAGAGCGGCGGCGTTCTTCTCCGGCAGCACCGCTGCCTTGAATCCGAGGCGGGCCGCTTCCCGGAGCCGGGTTTCCGCCTGGCTCACGGCCCGGACTTCGCCGGAAAGACCGACCTCGCCGAAGACGACGGTCTGAGGCCGCACGAGGCGGCCGGCGAAACTCGAGGCCATGGCCACGCAGAGGCTGAGATCGGCGGCCGGTTCGTCAATCTTGATGCCGCCGGCGGCTTTGATATAGACGTCGCAGTTTCCCAGCGGCAGACGCACCCTTTTTTCCAGCACTGCCAAAAGGAGCTGGATGCGCTTGATGTCCACGGCGTCGGAGGTGCGCCGGGGCGGAACGTAGGGCGTGTTGGCCACCAGGGCCTGCAGCTCCACCAGCAAGGGGCGGGTGCCCTCCACGGCCGGCACGATGACGGCGCCGGAGTCGGCTTCGCGGTCGGAAAGGAAGAGCTTCGAGGCATCGGGCACATCGGTGAGGCCGGTGTCCCGCATCTCGAAAAGGCCGATTTCATTGGTGCTGCCGAAGCGGTTCTTGATGGCCCGCAGGACACGGTACTCGGCGTTCTTGCCCCCCTCGAAAAACAGAACGGTATCAACGATATGCTCCAGCACCCGGGGACCGGCGAGGCTGCCGTCCTTGGTGACGTGGCCGATGACGAGGGCGGCAATGCCAAAGGTTTTGGCGACGCGCAGCAGCTCGACGCTGGATTCCCGGACCTGACTGACGCTGCCGGGGGCGCTTTCGATGTCAGGGCGGAAGACGGTCTGGATGGAGTCCACCACCACCAGCGCCGGCCGGACATTCTCGATATGGCGCACGATGGTGTCGAGATTCGTCTCGCTGACGACGTAGAGGGTATCGGCCAGAGCGTCCAGACGGTCGGCCCGCATCCGTATCTGGCGGGTGCTTTCCTCGCCAGTGACGTACAGGACAGTGCGGCCGGCCCGGGCGACGTTGGCGGAGACGCTGAGAGTGAGGCTGGACTTGCCGACGCCGGGGTCGCCGACAATCAGCACCATGGAGCCGGGAATGACGCCGCCCCCCAGCACCCGGTCCAGCTCGCCGGAGCCGGTGGCGAAGCGGGGCAGGTCTTCCGTTGCCACTTCGCCAATGGGTTTGGGGGGCGCAGCGTCGGAGAGACCCAGCCGCAGGCCCTTTCCCCCCGGGGTGGGGGCCACCGTCTCCTCCGCCATCGTGTTCCAGGCGCCGCAGCCGGGGCAGCGCCCCAGCCATTTCGGCGTATCGTAGCCGCATTCCTGACAGACGTACATTGTCTGCTTCTTCTTCGCCATTGCCCGCTCCTGTCCCCGGCCCACCCGCCGGAAGAATGTCTGTTGTCAAACCGCCTTTACCGTTCCGGTTTCCGCGTCCGCCGCTCAGACTTCCTCAGCCACCAGGAAATCATCGCGCCGGGTTTCCTTTACCTTGTACAGGACCTGATCCGCGTTGTGAATGTACTTGCCAAAGTCGGACAAAACGCTGACTTTGTTCAGGTAGGTGCCGATGGAAAGGGTAACGATGTCGTTCACCTTGGAAAACTCATGCTGCAAAGCCGCTTTGTGCATGGTGTCCTTCAGGTGCGCATTGATCTTGCAGAGTTCTTCCTTCGTCTTGTTCTTGTAGATGATGACGAATTCGTCGCCGCCGTAGCGGGCTACATAGCAATTCTTGTATCGCTTGCAGGCAGCGCTGATGACGCCGGCCACCAGCTTGATGCATTTATCGCCGGCCACATGGCCGTAGTTATCGTTATATTGCTTGAAAAAGTCGATATCGATCATGGAAACGGCCAGCGTCTCGAGATCAGCCGATTTCATCAGCGACTGGCTGATCTTATTGAAGCCCAGCCGGTTCGGAATCTGCGTGAGCTGGTCCGTCTCGGCCGCCTGCCGGAGCTTTTCGGTGGTCTTCAGGTTTTCCACCATGTTGTTGATGCCGTTGGAAAGGTAAAGGAATTCGTCCTTCCCGCTGAATTTCAGAGCCTCCTCCGGCAACGTGTCCAGCGAGATGCCCGCCACATAGTCGCTGGCCTGCTTCAGGCGTTGTGCCATCACGTTGATGAAACCGCCCTGCATGATGAAGGAGACGGTAAAAATGGCCGTCAGCACCGCCACGAGAAGGGACGCCCTTCGGTTGATGTGCTGGTTCAACGCCTCGGTACTGCGGCCGACAACGGTGGCGCCGATGACATTGCCGCTGTCGTCCCGGATGACACTGTAAACGCAGTATATCATGCCGCCGGCGACGTTGGCTTCGCCTTCATAGTAGCCCTTGCTGTCAAGAACATCCGAGACATTCTTTGTCATATAAGTCCCGACGATGGAGTTCCCGTTGGGGTCCAGCGTGCTGCCGGCAACGCGCAGGAAATGGCCCTCGTCGTAGGCCAGGGTGTTGTAGCCGGCGTCTATATGTTGCAGCTTTCGCGTATTATCAACCCGGAACACGTAGCAAAATGTTCCGGTCTTATCCTCGAAATCGGTGAAAGGTTTTATATTCGCCGTTTCCTTCCGGCCATCGCCGAGGAACGTATCGCCCTTGTAGAGCCGTCCAGCCTCGTTCACCCACCAGGGTCCGTTGTCGATGGTCGATTCCAGGAACAGGATATCGCTGTTCAGTCGCTCGCTGATCAAATCGTGCTGCAGGGACTGCAGGGAATCCTTACAGGAACTGTAAGTGACGAAGAAAATCGCTATCATGAGCACGAACAGTCCGGCAAAACCTTTGAATTTCAATGTTTGGTAAAAATTCAGTTCTTTCATGCCGCACGCCCTCTATTGTATATCATTCCAAAACCCGGCAGGGGCGGAACGCGAATGCCGCTGGTTCCTTTACTCTAGCACACCGCGCCGTTTTCCGCAAGGGGAAAAAGGCGCGGCCTGAAAGAGCGTGAAACGAAAAAGCAGGAGGGAAGCGCCCAAAAGCGGGAACCTCCCTCCTGCTCATGTAGAGTGTATGGAGTATGGAGAGGAATCAGAAGAAGAACTGGAGCGTGGTGTAGAGCGTGGAGGTGTCGCGGTTCTTGGTGTCGCCGAGCTCCTTGCCGAAGAAGTACAGCACCGTGCCCATGACGTTCTTGTCGAAGACGTAGGCAGCACCGAGATTGACGCCCTTCACCGAGTAGTTGTTCGTGAAGGTGTACGTCTCATCGTAGGTCGGGAAGATGACCGCGCCGCGGCCCAGATGGCGATAGGCGATGAAGGCACCGAAATTGCCGCGCTTCATCTCGGGATAGCGGCCGCCGTTGTAGCTGAACTCGATGGTGTAGGCCTGCTTGTACTTCGAGGCCCAGTGGCCGTTCGACCGCGCGTAGGCGAGGTTGGTGTCAAACTTCGGCGAGAACTTGTAGGTCAGGCCGACTTCCCAGATATTGCGGCTGTTGGAGCCGAAAGCGTCGGTGGTGTTGTCCCAGGCCTTCCAGAAGCGGCCGGTGCTCACGCCGTCCGCGTGGTTGTAGGCCGACTTGTTGCTCAGATGATAATACGCCGCGCCGATGTTCAGCCTGTCGCTGGCCTTGTAGCCGAACTCGATGAACTGCAGATTGTCGGTGGTGGACTGGCGGCTGCGGTTCGGATCGCGAGCCTGGCGGCCGATACCGATGGTGGTCTTGAGCTTGTTGCCGAAGGTGATGATACCGCCGGTGACGCGGTTGCCGAGCACCAAGCCGCGGTCGAGGGCCGTTTCATAGGAGACCTTGCCGAGGCGGATGGTCAGGTTGTCGTAGTTGCCCTGCGCCCAGACGCGATCCATCTGGAAGCCGGAATCGTCGGTGCTGTTGCCGGTGGCGTTGCTGGCGGTGTTGGCGTCGGAGAGATACTTCAGGCGCGCCCGGCCCTGCCAATTCTTGTTGATGGTCACGACCGGATTGAGCTGGAACTGGAACCGCTGCAAATTGTAGTGATGATCGCCCTCGTGCTTGTCGTTCCAGTACTCGTAGCCGACCCAGCCCTTCCACTTGACGTTGTCCACCTTCTTCTCGAGGGCGGCAACGCGAACGCCGAGGCTGTTCAGCTCGTCGGCGAACTCAGCGGCCAGCTTGTCGATCATGGCCTTGTCGGCGCCGGAGACGTTGTTCTTCGCCATGGCCCGGGCGACCATCTGCGCCATCTCGTAGCGGGTGATCTCCTGATTGCCGCGATAGGTGCCGTCGCCGTAGCCCTCGATGACGCCGTCGGCAGCCAACTGCGCTACCGCGTCATAGGCCCAGTGATCAGCCGGCACATCCTCGAAGGGATTGGCCGCCGCAAAGACGGTAGCGGAAGAGACAGTCAACGTCGCCGCCGCAGCCGCCGCTGCAAGGAGTTTTTTCATGATAGGATTCCTCCTGTTATAATGTATTTCCATCGTCTTCATCCGGCATCATCCAACGGCAGCCATACTCTCGGAGCAGCGATCCCGGAAAGAGCAGCCTTGCGGCAAGCCCAGCGGACTCGAGTCTCCCCGTCCAGCGTCTGGGCTCCTGCGCCCGTCCCCGGCCCGCAACGGAAGCGCCGGATATGGCCGATGAAGATAACAGACAGATTGGATTGCCGCGCTTCCGGAGGAAAAACAAAAACCACCGGAAACGCCGCGAACGGCAGATATTCCGGTGGATAAACGCCAAAAGCGCGCGCCTCCCCTTGCCGGCGAAAAGAGCTTTCCCCGGGGAGCCAGGCGCATCCATCTTCCTATCTTTCGTAAGTCAAGCGACAGATCTTATCATGAGCAGGCTTTCTGACTCAGGCACCCACCGGCTCCGCCTTCCCGGGAAACAATTCCCAGTGACATCCATGGAACCGGCCACGCCTTTACAGCTGCGGGACAGTACGGGGATTTCACCCGTTTTCCTCTCATCGTCCGGCAGTTTCCCGCCGGGCACTCATGACGTAGTATGCAATTTTTGAAACTTGAAGAAAATGCGGCTATTTTCTATTATCGTTATTATCGGCGAAACGTCCCGCTTTGTCAAGACAATTTCCATCTTTTTTTCAGCCTTTTTTTCAAATTTCCCTGAACCGGTCTCTGGCAATGTCTCCTTTTCCATAATATGGGGACGCAGAAACAGATTTCCCCGGCCGTTGTTCCCTTGACGGATTCACAACGAAACCCTTGGGCACGACAAAACCGAATGCCTTTTGCCATATTTACAAGAAAAGCGTTTTATGTTAGAATCCCCATAAATAATGAATATTTGAGTTAATTTGTACTGTGAAAGTAAGGAGCGAGTCCTATGAAAAGAACTCTGGCGGGCATGGCGGCTTCCCTGTTGCTGGCGGGTATGCTGGCGGTTACGGGATGCGGCGGCGGAACGACGGAAAAGAAGGCGGAGGAAAAGCCGGCGAGCAATCTGACAGTCTATACTTCCGTTTACAACGGGATGGTAAAGGAAATGGCCAAGCCGGTTGTGGAGCAGCAACTGAAGGGCATTACCGTCGATTGGCAGACCACCGGCAGCGAAACCGTGAAGAAGAAGATCCTCGGCGAGATGAAGCAGGGCAAGACCGATGCCGATGTGGTGATGATCTCGGATCCCAGCTTTTATCTGCAACTCAAGAAGGACGGCAAGCTGCTGAACTACAAGTCGCCGCAGGCGGCGGAGCTGGCGGTGCTCGTGGACGCGGACGGCGCCTTTACCCCCATCCGCGTCAGCGCGGTGGTGATTGCCGTCAATCGTGATAAGATTGAGGATGTCCCCAGGAGCTGGGAGGATCTCCTCGATCCCCAGTACAAGGGGAAAATAGCCATGCCAGATCCGAAGGTCGCGGCGACGGCGCTGGCCACCGTGTCGACGCTGGCGGATAAATACGGCTGGGAGTACTGGCGGCAGTTGAGAGAAAACGATGTCGTGGTGTGCCCCACGACGGAAATGCGCGATAAATTCTCCCGCGGTGAATATCCCATCACCATCACCATGGAGGAAGACGTGCTGAAACAGAAGATGGCGCTGAACGTGAACGCCGAGATTGTCTATCCGGAGGAAGGCAGCGTGCTGGTGCCGGGCTATATTGGCATCCTGAAAGACGCCAAAAACCCGGAAAGCGCCAAGAAGCTGGTGGACTGGTGGCTCAGCGAAGAAGGGCAATCGGCCATGAGCCTGGCCTTCATGCATCCGGTGAAGTTCGGCGTCAAGGAGCCCGCCGGCGCGCGCACCCTGTTCGAGCAGCAGGTCCATGCGCTGCCGGTGAACTGGAACCGGCTGATGGTGGAAGAGGATCTGGTCAAGGACCGGTTTGCCGAAATCATGAAATAAAAATCATAAAGGAGGATTCTATGTTACACACCGTCTGCTTCGCCAATTATCACGTCGATCCCGGCACCAAGATGCGCACCCTTGTGGATGTGCCGCGGACATTGAACGCCATCCCGACGACGATCATCAACGGGAAAACGGATGGTCCCACCGTACTGGTCACCGCCGGCATCCACGGCAGCGAATATCCGGGGACGGCCGCGGCCATGGAGCTGGGAAAATCACTGGAGCCCGAAGACATCCACGGCTGCCTCGTCATCATGCACCCGGTGAATGTTTCGGCCTTCTGGGCCCGCATGGCGGAGCTCGGCCCCGAGGACGGGCTGAACCTGAACCGCGTCTTCCCCGGCAATCCCACACTGAGCCGCACCTACAAGCTCGCTGATTTCCTGTTGCACGAATTCATCCTCAAGGTCGATTACTACCTCGACCTGCACAGCGGCGACCTGCAGGAGGACCTGCACCCCTACGCTTACTTCCCCGGCAATTCCACCGAAGAAGTCAACAATAAGTCCCGGGAGATGGCGCGCCAGATCAACGTGGAATACATGGTCCGCTCCACCGCCACCACCGGCGCCTATAACTGCGCCGCCCTCAACGGCGTCCCCAGCATCCTGGTCGAGCGCGGCGGCACCGGTTTCTGTTGCCGCGAGGACATCGACGAATACAAGGACGATGTTCTGCACGTGTTGCAGTATGTCGGCATGATGCCCGACTACGACCACGGCCATCTCCACACCTTCACCCCCCAGGAACTGACGAATGTCGAATACCTGGAGGCGGACAAGCCGGCCTGCTGGTTCCACCTGAAGCACAGCGGCGAGCTGGTGGAGAAGGGCGAGCTTTTGGGCTACACCACCGACTTCTTCGGCGAGAAGCAGGAGGAGTTCCGGGCCAAATTCAGCGGCGTGATGCTTTACATGACGCCGGCCCTTTCCATCACCCCGGGCCGCGTGCTTTGCGCCTACGCGGAGCTGCCGGCGGACTACGTGCCCCAGGCACCGCACACCCACGTCCATACCCACGTGTTGCCGGAGAAAGTGACGCAGTAGACAGGAGACGGCATGGCTAAGACGCTTGATCTCACCCAGGGTTCCGTGACCCGGAAACTGCTCTTGTTCGCGCTGCCCCTGTTGGGAGCCAGCCTGATTCAGCAGCTCTATACCACCGTCGATATCCTCTTCGTCAGCAACTTTTTGGGCGCTGAGGCTTCGGCGGCAATCGGGGCCAGCGTGTTCCTTACCGGGGCGCTCATCAATTTCTTCACGGGCGTCAGCATCGGTGCCGGCGTCGTCATCGCCCAGGCCTTCGGCCGCAAGGACAAGGAACAGCTCTCGAAATCCATCCACACTTCGATGGCGCTGGGACTCATCGGCGGCGTGCTGCTGACCGTTCTCGGCGTGCTCACCGCCTCCAACTTTTTGAGCGCCATTGATACCCCGGCCAGCATTTTCCAGGATGCCCTCGACTATGTGGATGTGTTCTTCCTCGGGCTGACCTTCATGCTGGTCTTCAATATGGCGGCCGGCGTCATGCGGGCGCTGGGCAACTCCCAGACGCCGATGATGATCCAGCTTGTCTGCGGCATCATCCACGTCGCGACGAATTACCTGTTCATCCTCTGGATGGACAACGGCATTCTCGCCGTGGCCTGGTCGTCGGTGCTGTCGCAGGTACTGTCGGCCATCATGGCCGGTCACTATCTGCTGAAAGACGGCGTCATGCACATCAGGAAACTGGCCGTTGACGGTCCGCTGACCTGGAAGATCGTCCGCATCGGCCTGCCGGCGGGCCTGCAGGGCGTCGTGGTGTCGCTGTCGAACGTGTTCGTGCAGTATTTCATCAACAGTTTCGATGTGGTGGCCATAGCGGCCTTCACCGCCTACTACCGCATTGAGCTCTTGTTCTACATGCCGCTGTGCGCCCTGGGCCAGTCCATGATGACCTTCACCGGACAGAATGTCGGGGCCAGGCTCTATCACCGGGTGAAGGACGGCCTCAAGACAACACTGATTTTCGGCGTCGGGTACTCCTTCGCGCTGGCCGCCGTTTTGCTTTGGTTCGGCCGGGAGACCTTTGGCATCTTCTACTCCGACCCGGAGGTCATCGACATGGGCGTCACCATCATCCGGATTGCCTTCCCGTTCTATTTCTTCTATGTATTCCTCGAGACCTTCGCCGACACGCTCCGGGGCGGCGGAGAGTCGGCGGTTCCCATGTACATCGTGCTTTTCAGCCAGTGCCTGTTGCGAACGGTCATCCTGTACTGCTTCATGCAGCTGGCCCACGACATCCGCCTGTTGGTGGCCGTCTATCCCATCTCCTGGGGTACGGCGGGGGCCATGCTGTATTGGTATTATCGCAAAGGCACCTGGATGCGGCCGCCGGTTTAATGATACAAAGCGAAACGCTTCGCGAAAGTTTGAAAAAAAGATGAAAAGCGTCTTGACAAAGTGGGACGTTTCGCCGATAATAACGATGATGGGGAATTATTGAATTTTGGGCTGAAAATTTCATAGTACGTCATGAGTGCCGGCGGTTCCAGCCGCCGGACGATGAGAGGAAAACGGGTGAGAACCCCGTGCTGTCCCGCAGCTGTAAAGGCGTGGCCGGTTCCATCAATGCCACTGGGAAGTTTTTCCCGGGAAGGCGGAGCCGGCGGGTGCCTGAGCCAGAAAGCCTGCTCATGATAAGATTCATCGCTTGACTTACGAATGATAGGAAGATGGATGCGACTTGCTCCCCGGGGAAAACCGGCTCTTTGCGCCGTTCCGGAAAACGGGGCGCGCGGTTTTCGCTTCAATCCATCGGATATCTGCTGTTCGCGGCGTTTCCGGTGGTTTTTATTTTTCCGGTGAAACCTAATTGTATGCGGAGGGCACGCTTTTCCGCCCTTTTCATAATTACGTTACCTATCAAAATCCAGACAGGAGGAACGAATTCTATGAACAAATGGACGAAGAAATCCGCCGCTTTTCTGGTAGCAGGTCTTCTGACCTGTGGAGTGATTGCCGGCTGCGGCGGTGGCGGCGGCGAGAAAAAGGCGGACGGCGGCAAGGACGGAAAGCCGGCGGTGCTGACCTTTGGCTGCCAGATGTATTCCGACGGCGTAATCGATCCGTCCCTGCAGGTCAACTGCGCTTGGAACGTCAGCCGTTTCGGTATTGGCCAGACGCTGTTCCGCTTTGACGACAACGTCAAGGCTGTCCCGCAGCTGGCGGAGTCCGCGACTCCCAGCGATGGCAACAAGACCTGGACCTTCAAGCTCAAGAAGGGCATCAAGTTCAGCAACGGCACCGAAATGACAGCTACCAAGGTCAAGGAGTATCTGGACTGGATCCGCGAAGCCGGCAAGAAGGGCTCCACCAACCCGACGAAGTTCCTGGACGCTGACGCGGTTGTCACGGCGGACGACGCGGCCGGCACCGTTACGATCAAGTCCCAGAAGGCCTATGCCGATATGCCGGCCAATCTGGCTGACCCCTCGATGTGCATCCTCGATGTCAAGGGCTCCCAGAACATGAAGACCGGCGCCATCGGCACCGGCCCGTACATGGTCAAGAGCTTCAAGGATCACGTCGGCTACGAGATGGTGGCCAACCCCCATTACTGGAACGGCAAGCCGCCCTATGACGAAGTCAAGATCATGTTCATGGGTGACGCGTCCGCCAAGGCGAACGCGCTGCGCGCCGGCCAGATCGACCTGGCTGAGAACATCATGAACGTCGCGGATCTGAAGGCCCTGCGGGAGGACAAGAAGTTCAAGGTCGAGGTTACGGCCGGTACCC
>JAFSWT010000144.1 GCA_017444395.1 Schwartzia sp. (in: firmicutes)
GGGGCTTGAAGGTTCAAGGCTGTGGTGAAAAGGTTTGATGTGTCCATGGTATCCGCTCCTGGCATTGATTTTTAGCAGATACATTTTACATCATTCGGAACACAAGATATAGTGGGGGTTCCCAGTAAACAGCGAAAGGCCGAAATTTTTTCTCCGTCCTGCCAATGACGCGGAAGCTGGAATCCGTAATCCGGCTTTCTTCTTCGCCATCCTGCCGGTTAAGAAAATGCTCGTTCGGGGAAAAGACGATTTTCTCGTCTCCCGTATAGTGCTCCCCGAAAAGTTCGTTGATGACCGGCAGGATGAGACGGCTACAGTCGTTGAGCAATGTACGAAATACGTCATCGTAAGGCGTGCTGCTGATTTTCAAGGGCTGTCCCTCCCGCCCTTATTATATCATATTTCAGAGAACAGGAGCGCAAAACTCTGTCCGGACCATGATTTTTTCTGCTCCCCGCTTTTCGGCTCTTCCGGCGCCGGGATTGACGTGGCGCAAAGGGATTTTTGCCGGACCGCGGAAAAATCCTTGACAACCGGACGCAAAGCATATACATTAGGTATGAAAGAAAATTCAAGCGAAAGAAGGGTTTCTTCATGGCTGACCTGAAACTTTGGGACACATTGAAAACGCTGAAAAAGGACTACGCCTGGGTGGACCTCACCCACCCGCTGGCCAACGACAGCCCCGTCTGGTCCGGCATCCCGGCCGGCTCGGTGGAGCTCTGCCAGACGGTGTTCGACTGGGGCAACCCCATGTTGGAATGCCTGATTCAGACATTCAAATTCCCCGGCCAGTTCGGCACCCATATCGACTTCCCCGGCCACTTCATCAAGGGCGCGGCGCTGTCGGAGAAATACGGCGTCGAAAACATGGTCTATCCGCTGGCGGTCATCGACATCACCGCCAAGGTGGCGCAGGACGTCCACTACGCCGTGACGCCGGAGGACATCAAGGCCTGGGAGGCGGACTACGGCCCCATCCCCGACGGCGCCTTCGTGGCCCTTCGCACCGACTGGGCGAAAAACTGGCCCGACATGGACAAACTCTCCGGCACCGCCGCCGACGGCAGCGAGAACTTCCCCGGCTGGTCGCTGCCGGCACTGCAGTACATCTTCGAGACGCGCCACGCCGCCGCCAACGGCCATGAGGCCCTCGACACCGACGCCTCCGCCGAAGCGGCCAAAGCCGGTGACCTGGCCTGCGAGCGCTACGTCCTCGACAAGGGCAAGCTCCAGATTGAGGTGCTGACAAACCTCGACAAAGTCGCCCCGGCCGGCGCCCTGCTCTTCGCCGCCTGGCCCCATATCGACAACGCCACCGGCCTGCCGGTCCGGGCCTTCGCCATCACCCCGCGGGGGTAACCGTGTTGCGTTTGTGGCGGTACGGCTGATTATTCAATCCATTCCATATAGTTTTTATGCTGCAAAAAAGCCATGCCGGGCATTGGTTCCGGCATGGCTTAAATCTTGAAAGACATTGTCGGCAGACATTTGGATTCGGATAAAGTCTTTGACCTGGCGGCAAGATTTTTCCCCGATGACACACTTTCGTCACAGCCGCAGTTTATACTTCAGACAATGAAAGAAATCCCAACAACTTTACAGGAGGAGAAGAACATGAAAAAGACGATTCTGATGGCAATGATGGCGACTGCGATGATGGGGACGACGGCACTGGCGGCGACGCCGGAGCAAGGCTTCTGCCGGGACGCCGATTCCCGCTATGAGACGAGATACGCGCATTGCGGCGACGGATACTACGGCAGGGGCCACGGCCGTCGCGACGGATACGGCTGCGGCGGGTATGGACCCGACGACCGCGGATACTGCTACGGCAGGGACTACAACGAAGGCTGAACGTAAAAAAGACGAGCCGGGGGAAATTTTCCTCCGGGCTCGTCTTTTTTACGCTTATGGGGGGCGACGGGACGGATCACTGACGCGGGAACAGGGGCACGAACCGCAGGTACGGCGCCATCCGCGCTAGCCACCGCATTGTCATGCCGTCCGGTCGCTTTGGGCGGCTTTCAGATCGCTCTTGTTCTCGTACATGGCATGGTCGGCTCTTTCAAATACCGGCGCCACGCAGTCGTCGTTTTCATGCTTCGCCATGCCGCAGGCGATGACGATGCCGCCGCTTTGCATCGCTTCCCGGTTATGGTCGCCCACTTTCCCGACCAATTCTTCAATGATCAGATAGTCGCCCTTTTGCGCGATTACGGCGAACTCGTCGCCACCGACACGGAAAACAGGACTATGTTTGAAGATATCGCAGATGACTTTGCAGGCCCCCTTGATGTGCAGGTCGCCCGCGTGATGCCCCTGCGTGTCATTGACTTTCTTCAGGTCGTTCACGTCGAAAATCACGATGGCAAAATCCAAGGCGCCCTGCTCTTTGATCCGGCGGTCCAGCTCTTCCTCCGCCGCCAGATACGCGTGCCGGTTTTTCACGCCCGTCAGCGCGTCGAGGTTGGCCTCTTTCTGGGCATGGGCAAGGCGTTTCGCGTATTCCTCCTCATGCCGGACCTGCGCGTCGACGTCGTTGAGGCCGACAATCAGCCGGCGGCCTTCCGCCTCTTCCACCATGGCCGCCTTGAAACGCACATAGACCGGCTTTCCGCCCATCAGCAGGCGATAGGTCATCGCAAAGAGGCCGTTGCGCTCAATCTCCGCCAGGATATGCTCTTTGGTCAGCAGTGACAGGACACGGTCCAGATCCTCCGGCCAGACGGCTGTCTTTGAGTTTTCCCGCGCCGAGCCAAAGAAATCCACGCCCTCTTTCGGGACCGCGAAACTTTCAAACTGGGAAGTCGCGCTGTATTCCTTATAGCGGCCAGTCTCGGGGTTGATGATATAGATGCAGATATAGTCACCGGCCAGCGCGTTGATGCGGGAATAGGCCAGGCGCTCCTCCTGCGCTTGTTCCTCCGCCTTGCGCTGTTTCACCTGCTCGTCGACATCCGTCACGCCGATGATGATGAAACGGTCGTCATCATCCATGCGCGAGACTCTCATATTGACATAGATTGGCCCGCGATCCGAAAGCAGACGGTACGACATCATGAAGATCTGGTCCCGGTCCAGCGTCGCCAAAAGGGTTTCGCGTTCCAGGGCATGCAGGACGGCGTCCCGGTCATCGGGATACACATACCGCCTGGTGTCCGCTTCGAGCTCGGCAAAGAAGTTATCGCGGCGCCGCGTCTCCACGATCTCGCCGCTTTCTTCGTCGGTGCGGTATTCGATGAACCTCTCGGTATCGAGATTGACATAGTAAAAATCGCTGTAGCCGCGGGCCAGGGTCTTGGCGATGTAGCTGAAAATGACGCTGGTGCTCTGCAGTTTTTCGTAGGCGTCCCTGGTGGCGGCGTTTTCCCTCTCAATACGAACCTTGTCCGTCATATCCTGGGTAATGCCCAGGAGGCAAAGGCGGCCGGCGGCATCGATGAATTTCAGCTTTGTCGTCTGGAACTGCCTTTCGTTTCCCGCGGCATCCCGCACATCCTCGAAGAAGACCTGCGGCTCAACCGCGGACAGGGCGATGCGATCGTTCTCGACAAAATGGCTTGCCGTCGCCGGGTCGAAAAGGTCGGCGTCGGTGAGGCCGATTACGCTCTCCGGTGACGGCTTCTGCGCGAAGTCGGCATACGCCTGATTGCAGGCCAGATAGACGCCGGTCTTCGCGTCCTTGGAAAAGGAGAGGCCCGGCATGTTATCCAGCAGGGATTCAATGGACTGCTTCAATTCGG
Source organism: Schwartzia sp. (in: firmicutes) (assembly GCA_017444395.1). GTDB lineage: Bacteria > Bacillota > Negativicutes > Selenomonadales > Selenomonadaceae > RGIG3544. The sequence goes on from JAFSWT010000144.1 coordinate 3,747, forward strand.
CCACTTTGGCGGCTTCCTCCAGCAGCCGCTGCTGCTCATTCGCTTTCCGTTCCGCTTTCAGTTTTTGCAGCAAGAGGAAGAGGATGACGAGAAATACCACGGTGATGACGATGATCACGCCAACCCAGTGGTTCCGCAGATACTGCATGAAAGAGGTTGCCTGACTGGAATAGGAATAGGACGCCAGCACCGAATCCATATCCTTGTGCTTTGTCAGAGCGATGACCTTATTCAGCAGATAATACATCTCGCGATCTTTTTTGTTTACCGCGAAGGACAACGACATGGCTTCTCCCGCGGGCACCGGGAAAAGCCCGTGCCGGTGCATGGCGGGATCCAGGTCGCGGAGCCGGTAATTGCTGACGAGCGCGCAGTCCGCTTTGCCGGAGGCAATCGCCTCGAGAAAGCTCTCATCGGCGTTGGGAAAATAGACCATCTGACTCGTGGGGTAGTACTCCTTGATGAAGGCCTCGATATTCAAGTTGCCCTGATTGACGGCAAACGTGATGGCATCTTTTCGGAGGAGATGGTGGTGACGGTCCGAAACGCGCATGATGACCTGCATATCCGTCTTCATCGCCGGATTCGTCAGCCGGAAGCCCATCTCATCCGAGTCATAGGTGTTGAGGTTGACCGGGAATACGCAATCGACTGCCCCGCTTCTCAAAGCTTCCAGCGCCGCTTCCGTCGTGGGATACGGTACCGTCTCAAAGCGGAGATCCGCATTCTTCAGGGAGGCCGCCGCATGGACGAGATATTCCCGGAGGGCTCCGGTCAGATCACCGGTCTTCGATCCTTTCGCGCAAAACGGAAGATAATTGTCCCGATACCCCACCCGGACAGGGCCGTGTTTCCTGAGCCAGTCCTCCTGGCTCGGCGTCAGGAAAGCGTTCGTCTTGGTGAGGGAGAGCGTTTCGTCCGATAACCGCTGACTGAAATTTGGGTCATCCTCATGGATGGCAGACAATGCCGCATTCAGGTCATCCAACAGATCCGGCCGGTTCCGGTTGACGGCATAGAAATAACTTGACGAGCCGATCTTGCGGACCGGGATGATCTTTTCTCTGGCGCCGAACGTGTTGATGGTCGCGTAGCCGTCAATTTCGCCCTTCGTCAGGAGGCTCATGGATTCGGCCTCTTTCGTCGTCAGCGGGACGACCTCCAGCGCGATATGGTGGCTTTGCGCCCAGTCCCTTAGCATCTTTTCCTGTACGCTGTTTTGGTTGACGCCGATCCGCTTCCCATTCAGAGACGCCAGATTTTCCGAAGTGATCTCCTTGTTGTCGGCGTCGATATAGATATAGTACGACTCAGCGCCCATGGGCAGGTCGGGGAACAACATCGACGCCGTGCGTGCCTCCGTATAGGAGACGTCACTCAGAAGATCGATCTCGCCCGCCATCAGCTTCTGCAGCAGGTTCGCCCAGCTGTCCTCCACATACTCAAACGTCCATCCCGTGTATGCGGAAATCTTTTGCTGAAACTCATAGTCAATGCCGCGCCGCCGCCCGAACCGGTCCCGGTAGCAGAAAGTCGATTCATACCAGCCGACGCGCACGACCTTCGATTCCTTCTCCGGCGCCCGCGCTGCCACCATATCCACCGCCAGCGCCATCAGCAGGAAAACCAATATCCACACTTTCCATACTGCCTGCAGGTTTTTCATAGTCCGCCTCCGAACCGTTCCCGGTATCGAATCATCGTGTATCAATCATTGTATAATTCTACACCGGTATCCTATTTCCTGCATACCGTTGGATTGTTTTCGAATGTGATTCGCGCCCCGGAAGAGGGTATATAACGAGACTATTCCGTGGGCGTTTTTGCCCCCACTGCCTCCTGTTTTTATGCTACTTTTATCCCCCGCTTCTCTTGATTTATTTAGCATACGTGGTATTATTAGATATCAGCCGTTTTGTTGTCGTTTACACCTCCTTCCGGTTGCATATTGCGATATATTATTGTCGTTTTGGTTTATGTAACCGGACAAAAACGCCTTTGAAGGCGGTGCGGTGTTTTGTGTATTATGCGCCTGTTTTATGAAACTGGAGGCGATTAAGATGGCAGTAGCCGCTTTGCAAGCGTTGGACGAGCGCGAGCCGGTCTATGAAATCATAGGCGGCCGGAAAGTCCTCATGCTGGCCGCACAGCCGGCGACAAGGCATATCATCATCGTTGACAATATCCATTCCATTTTCCGGGCTTATTTGCGTGGGAAGCGTTGCCGGTCTTTCCCGGACGGTATAGAAGTCCATCTTTCTGATGATTTCATTCTGCGCCCCGATGTCTCCATTGTCTGCGACCGGTCAAAGATTCGCCCCAACGGGATATTCGGAGCGCCGGATCTGGTGGTGGAAGTCCTCTCCATCTCGACCGAGAAGCGGGACCGGGGCATAAAGAAAGACGCCTACGAGAAGGCAGGCGTCAGGGAGTATTGGATTGTTCGCCCCGCCGACAGGGCGGTCGAGGTGTATGTGCTGAAAGATGGCAGGTATATCCTTTCCGGCGTCTATGCGGTCGCGCCGGAGGATGCCATAGATGATGACAAGGCTGCTGCTGTCCTCACTCTGAAAGTCTCCCTGTATGACGACCTCGTGGTTGATGTCCGGGAAATCTTCGAGGATATTGATTGACAGGCCGGCATATAAAAAAGAAAATTGAATCAAAATAGAGCCAATCAAGAAACAAATCCCCGTATCCTTGAATTATCAACGGATACGGGGATTCTTGCGATTACTCGAACTCGATGGTCGCCGGGGGTTTGCTGGTGCAGTCGTAGAGGACGCGGTTGACGCCCTTGACTTCGTTGACGATGCGGTTGGCCGCGGTTTGCAGGACGTCCCAGGGGAGGCGGGCGCTGTCGGCGGTCATGAAGTCGCTGGTGAGCACGGCCCGGAGGGCGATGGCGTAGTCGTAGGTGCGGCCGTCGCCCATGACGCCTACCGAGCGCATGTTGGTGAGGGCGGCGAAGTACTGGCCGAGGTCCTTGTCGGCGCCGGCTTTGGCGATTTCCTCACGGTATATGGCGTCGGCGTCCTGGACGATTTTGATCTTTTCCTCGGTGACTTCGCCGATGATGCGGATGCCGAGGCCCGGCCCCGGGAAGGGCTGACGTCGGACGAGGTGCTCGGGGATGCCGAGGGCGCGGCCGGCTTCGCGGACTTCGTCCTTGAAGAGCAGCCGCAGGGGCTCGACGATTTCCTTGAAGTCCACATGGTCCGGCAGGCCGCCGACGTTGTGATGGGACTTGATGACGGCGGATTTCCCCAGGCCGCTTTCGATGACGTCGGGATAAATGGTGCCCTGGGCCAGGAAGTCCACCCGGCCGATTTTCTTCGCCTCGGCTTCAAAGACGCGGATGAATTCCTCGCCGATGATCTTGCGTTTCTTTTCCGGGTCGGTGACGCCCCGGAGCTTTTCGTAGAAACGCTGGCTGGCGTCCACTCGCACGAAGTTCAGGTCGTAGGGGCCATCCTCGCCGAAGACGGCCGCCACCTCGTCGCCTTCGTTCTTGCGCAACAGGCCGTGGTCCACGAAGACGCAGGTGAGTTGCTTGCCGATGGCTTTGGAGAGAAGCACCGCCGCCACCGAGGAGTCCACGCCGCCGGAGAGGGCGCAGAGGACGCGGCCGTCGCCGATTTTCTGCCGCAGCGCCGCCACCGTGGTCTCGACGAAAGAGTCCATGCGCCAGTCGCCGGCGCAGCCGCAGATGCCCCGCACGAACTGCCGGAGCATTTTCTTTCCCTCGACGGTGTGCAGGACCTCGGGATGGAACTGTACGGCGTAGAGGCCGCGGCCGGCGTCTTCCATGGCGGCGATGGGGCAGTTCGCCGTCGTGGCCGTAATCCGGAAACCCGGCGGCAGGGCAGCGATGTAGTCGGTATGGCTCATCCAGCCAGTGGTTTGGGGCGATACGTCGGTAAAGAGGCGCGAGTCGCTGGCGGTAACGGTGATTTCCGTACGCCCGTATTCGGAGACCGGCGCCGCCTCGACGCGGCCGCCCAGGACCTGGGCCATGAGCTGGCTGCCGTAGCAGATGCCCAGCACCGGCACGCCGAGCTCAAAGAGCGCCCGGTCCGAGGTCAGGGCGCCTGGCCCATAGACGCTGTTGGGGCCGCCGGTCAGGATGATGCCCCGGGGCTTTTTCGCCCGGATTTCATCGAGGCTCAGGGTATAGGGATGAACCTCGCAGTAAACGTGTTCCTCCCGCACCCGGCGGGCGATGAGTTGGTTGTACTGGCCGCCGTAGTCCAGCACCAGCACCATTTCATTCGTCAAAACCGTCATCCTCCTCCGCGTTTTCGGGCGCTTCCGCCCGGAAGGCCGCCGCCGCCGCTTCGCAGACCGCCATGTCGAAGCCGCGGCGATAGAGAAATACCTTCCACTTTTCCGCCGGCGCCGGGGCGCGGAACTTCATCCGCAGGCAGGACAAGGCGACCGCTTCCTCCCGCTCCCGGCTGTCCTCAGGGCGGCAGGCCTCGATGACCTCACGGGGAAAGCCCCGTTGACGCAGCTTTTCCATGATCTGTCGCAGGCTCAGGCGGCCGTCTTCGTACATGTATTGGAACTGTCGCCGGCAGACGACTTCGTCATCGAGATACCGCTTTTCCGTAAGCCGCGCCACCGCCGCGTCAATTTCGTCCGTGCCGTAGCCGCGCCGGACGAGCTTTTCTTTGAGTTTCGCCGTGCTGTGGTCCTGGGCAGCCAGAAGTTCCACGGCCTTTTGCAGCGCTGTCGGTTTGGGCTTAGTCGCCGGCCGCTTCATTCTTCGCCGCGGCCTTTGCCGCCGCCTTTTCCGCCTTGGCCGTGGCCGCCGCCAGTTTGGCGTCCGCTTTCTTTTCCTCTTCAGCGGCATTTTCTTTGACTTTTGCCAGCACTTTTTCCGCCAGCTCCTCGTAGAGGGCCGGCTGGGTCTTCAGTAGGTCCTTCACCGTCTCCCGGCCCTGTCCCAGGCGATTGCCGTTATAGGCGTACCAGGAGCCGCTCTTGTTCATGATGTCGAAATCCGTCGCCATGTCGATGACACAGCCCTCGCGGGAAACGCCCTCGCCGAACATGATGTCAAATTCGCAGGTCTTGAACGGCGGCGCGACCTTGTTTTTGACCACTTTCACCTTGGCGTGGTTGCCAATGACATCGGTCCCCTGTTTCAAGGACTCGCCCTTGCGGACTTCGATCCGGATGGTGGAGTAGAACTTCAGCGCCCGGCCGCCGGTGGTGACCTCAGGACTGCCATAAGTGACGCCGACCTTTTCCCGTATCTGATTGATGAAAAGGGCAATGGTCTTGGATTTCGAGATAAAGCCGGTGAGCTTGCGCATGGCCTGGCTCATAAGCCGTGCCTGGAGACCGACGTGGGAGGCGCCCATATCGCCTTCGATTTCATCCTTTGGCACCAAAGCAGCTACCGAGTCCACGACGATGATGTCGATGGCACCACTGCGCACCAGAGCCTCGACGATTTCCAGCGCCTGCTCGCCGGTGTCCGGCTGGGAAATCAGCAGGTTATCGGTATCGACGCCGAGCTTTTTCGCGTATACCGGGTCGAGGGCGTGCTCGGCGTCAATGAAGGCCGCGAGTCCGCCGCGCCGCTGTGCCTCGGCAATCATGTGGAGCGTTACCGTCGTCTTGCCCGAGGACTCCGGCCCGTAGACCTCAATGATGCGCCCCCGGGGCAGGCCGCCGACGCCGAGGGCAATGTCCAGCGGCAGGATGCCCGTCGGGATGACCTCGACGTTCATGTTGGCCGTAGCTTCGCCGAGGCGCATGATGGCCCCCTTGCCGAACTCCTTCTCGATGTCCTTTAGTGCGCGCTCCAGCGCCTCTTTCTTGTCCATCTTCGTTTGAACCCCTTTCCGGCGGGTGCTGCCCGCTCTGTCTGTATTGTTTAATCATATCCTATTTTTCCGCGGTTGTATAGCCCCGGTCGGTTGCTCAGTTTTCCCGGGGCTCTTTCAGCAAAAAGGCAGCGATGGCGCCGGCGGCCCCGGCAATCCAGAGAATCTGCAGGGCGTTTGACAGCCCCCAATGGTCAGCGGCCCAGCCGACGATGGGGGCGAAGAGGCCGCCGATGGTGGTGCTGAGGCCGAGGGTGATGCCGGAGGCGAAGCCGGCGTTTTTGCCAAGGTATTTCTGCCCCAGGACCACGATGGGGCTGTAGGGCAGGAAAATCGCCACCGCCGCCGGGACGAGGAGCAGGCTCGCCGTCGTCAGGCTGGTGCTGTGGAACAGGCAGAACATGGCCGGAATCATCACCAGGAACGAGGCCCGCAGTACCGGTACGAAGCCAATCCGGTCAGCAATCAGGCCGCCGATGTAAGTGAGTACCGCGCCCATCACGAAGAGCGCCGAAAGAGCCACGGTTCCCTGCCGGGGTGTGGCCGCCAATACGCTGATCCAGAAAAGCGGGATGAAGGTGTTGCTGAGGGTGAAGCCCAGCGACCGGGCCAGAATGGTGACGGAAAGCTTGCCGAAGGAGCGCCAGTCGTTTCGCTGGCGAAGACTGGCGCCGCCCACCTTTGCCGGCTGTGTCGCCCGGCTGGCCCGGGCGATGGTATCGGGCAGATGATGGGCGATGAGGATGGCGGCCAGGGCGTTCACGATGCCAAAAAGCAGCAGCGAATGGATGCTCAGCGTGTAGGCGCAAAAACCGGCGACGATGGGGCCCACGGCAAAGCCGGCATTGCCACCCACAGCAAAGGTCGAGAGCGCCCGTCCCTTCCGTCCACTGGCGATTCGTCCCGCCAAAAGCGCCGCTTCCGGGTGGAACAGGGCGCTGCCCACGCCGCAGAGCATGGCGGCGGTGAAAATCGCCCCGTAGGAAGAGGAAAAGCCAATCAGGGAGATGCTGAGGCCGCAGAAAACCGGTCCCAGGGGGATGAACCAGGGGAGGGAGACCTTGTCGGAGTAATAGCCGAAAACCGGCTGCAGCAGCGAGGACAGGAGGACGTTGGCAAAGACCAGCGACGCCGCCTCCTGATAGGAGAGGCCGTAGTGCTGGATAAAGTAGGGCAGGAGCGCCGGAATCGCACCCTGGGCCCAATCGACGCAGAAATGGCCGAGGGCAAAGAAGTAGATGGCCGGGCCGGTTTTTTTCATGGCCGCGCCTCCTGAAAGCAAGTATTATTTCAAGCGGGGAAACGATGGACGCACTTCAGCGAATGACCTCCGTCGAGGCGATGGAGAAGCCGTCCCGCCCCTCGGATTTCACCTTGTAAAGTGACGCATCGGCAACGCGGAAAATATCGTCGTACCCGGTGCCGTGCTCCGGCACCAGGGCAATCCCGATGCTGGCCGTGACATGAACGTCAACACCCTCCGGTGAAACGGTGCGGGCCGCGTTCAGTATCTGCCGGGCCTTCAGGGCGATGATTTCCGGCGTCAGGAGCCCCACGATGAAGACCAGGAATTCGTCGCCGCCGAAACGGCCCACATCGTCGCTCTTGCGGAAAACGCCCCGAAGGGCTGTGGCGAATTTTCGCAAAAGGTCATCGCCACACTGGTGGCCGTAAGTGTCGTTCGCTTCCTTGAAATGGTCCATATCCACGATGAAGAGCGCCGCCACCTTGTCCTCGGGCAGCGAGGCGAGCTGTTCCCGCACCACCCGCTCAAAGGCCGCCTTGTTGTAAGTCCCGGTGAGCTTGTCCGTCTCCGAGTCCAGCTTGTAGCCGTCCCGGGAAATGCGCATGGCCTCCACATTGGCCAGCGCCTCTTCCAGCTGCCGGTTTTTCTGCTGGAGCATCTGGTTCTGCCGGCGCTCCATTTTGCTCCGGTAGAGGACAAAGGCGGTAATTGCGCCGCCCACGAGGACAAAACAAAGAAGTACCGCTACCTGCAACGGATATTGGTGCAACAGGTAGCTGAGGGAAAGCTGCGGCGTCGAATTCTCCTGCGCCAGCCGTGCCATCTGTTCCCGGTTCAATCGTAAAAGCGCCGTGTTGATGACGCTCTGCAAAAGGGGCGGCTGAAGGGGCGAGATTGCCATCGAGACCGGTACCCGCACTGTCTCCTCCCGGATAACCGTCAGCTCCGAGCGCAAAACCAGATTGTTCTCCCGCCGCAGATAGAGTGTCGGCACGAAGGCCACCTCAGCGGTGCCGTTCGCCACCTCGTCCAGGCACGCCTCCACCGTGTCGGCGGTATGGATTTTCCAATCGCCGTCCTTTTCCCAGTAATGGGCCGCCCCCAAAAAACTAGCCGGCAGCATCGCGACACCCTTGCCGGCGGCGCTGTTTCCGTCCCGCCGCCGCACCGGGGAGAATTCCTCCTGCCGGAAATCGCTGGTGTAGTACATCTCCATCGGCGACTTCCCGTTGGTATAGACGACGAAAGCCAGGTCCGCCTCGCCCTCATCCAGCATCGTTTGAAGCGCGCCCTCTGACGGCGCCTGCCGAAGCTCGAAGCGCATTCCGCTCGCCGTGGCCAGCATCTTCAAAAGGTCGATGTAAACGCCGTCGGAGCTTTCCAAACCGCCCTGCACGCTGAAAAGCGGCTGGACATCAGGCAGGAAGACCACCCGCAACGCCTGGGAGCCCTCGATGAACTGACGCTCTTTCTCCGAATGACGCGCGATGTTCTGTCGGGCCCGGTCCAGATAGTCTGCCTTGAGCTCGGTCTCGAAATCCGGGCTGAAATTCTCAATCATCTGGATCGCGTCCGTCAGCTTCCGGCACCGGTCCGCTTTGTCTGCGGTGGTCATCAACTGTGCCGGCAGGAGCGCGAAGGACAGAGCCCGGCGCTCATTGGCAGTGATATGAGAGCCATCGTTGGCCACGGCGTCAATCTCGCGGTTGTGCAAGGCCGCCAGCATCGCCTCGGGGGACGAGAAAACGCGGACCGTCATGGGCCAGTTGTTTCGGGACAAATGGTACGACAGCGCCTGTCGCTGCGCCTCCTGATCCAAAACGCCAATCATCGCGCCATGCATGGCCTCGGGCCGGAACGCCCGGATGGGATCGTCGCTGCGCTGATAAAGGCTCAGCAGACTGTAACAAGCATGGCCCACCGTGAAGGCCATGTCCGAATCCTTCGGGTCATAGGGAACCGGGGCCACAAAATCCAGATCGCCGCGTTCCAGCCGCGCCCGGCACTCGTCGAAAGTGCCTCGGAAATACGTATACTGCCAATGATTCTGCTTCGAAACCTCATCGAGATACTCCTGCAGATAGCGGAGCAGCAGTTCGTAGGCGAAATCATTCCGCCGGTCCGCAGCGTCCACCAAGCCGATCCGAACGGCCCGGACGTTTTCCGGCGCCTCCTCCGCCTGTACCGGGACGAGAAAGGTCAGCCAAAGGCCCAGACAAAGAAAGGCGGCCCAAAACCGTTTCATGCGTTTCCCCTCCCCGGCGTGCCGTTGCTTCGTATACCGTCAAAATTCATACGCGTTCTCGCATGCGGCCATGCGAAATCCAAATCCCCCGGCCGCGACCACGGTCGCGCAATATGAGTATACCACACTTACGCTTATTACCAAAGGTCCTTTTGCTATTAAAATGCCGTAAATCCATATTATTTTTCCGCCAGGAAAAATATTACGTTCGTCAGCATTTCAACGGGCGTGCCCGTTATAATCGGCCGCCTGGCTTTTTGTCAACATTCCCCGGCGGAGGCCGGCTCGGGGGTTTCGCCGTTCCGTTTTCCGGCTTGCCAAATCCCCGTTTGGCTCGTAAAATGGAAGCGAAGGGAGGCGGCCCCATGACGGAAAATCGGAACGAAACGGCGGCGCGGTGGATTGCTCATTTCGATATGGACAGCTTCTTCGCCGCGGTGGAGCAGCGTGACAATGAAGACTATCGCGGCCGGCCGGTCATCGTCGGCGGTCTCTCCGCCCGCGGCGTCGTCTCCACTGCCTCCTACGAGGCCCGGCGCTACGGCGTCCATTCGGCCATGCCGATGACGACGGCCCGGCGGCGCTGCCCGGGCGGCATCTTCCTGCCCCGGGATTTCGCCCGTTACAGCGCGGCCTCACGGCAGATCTTTGCCCTCATGGAGCAGTTCTCGCCCCGGATTGAGCCGCTGTCCATCGACGAGGGTTTCCTTGACCTGACCGGCATGGAGGGCCTTATGACCAGTCTGGCCGATTACGGGCAGCGCATCAAGGACGCCGTCCATGACGCCACCGGTCTGGTCGTTTCGGTCGGCATCGCGCCGAACAAGTTCCTGGCCAAGCTTGCCTCCGATCTGGAAAAGCCCGATGGCCTGACGATCCTGCGGCCCGGAGATATCTCCCGCGTCGTCTGGCCGTTGCCGGTCTCCCGGCTCTGGGGCGTGGGGCAAAAAACCGCGGAACGCCTGCTGGCTCTGCGACTTCACACCATCGGCGACGTCGCGGCCGCTGATCTGAAGACGCTGGCCGCCCGCCTCGGCCCGCGGCTGGCCAACCATCTCCATGAACTCGCCAACGGCATTGATGACCGGCCCGTGGAGACGGTGTACGAGGCGAAATCCATCGGCCGGGAAATCACCTTCGAGCGGGACATCCGGTGCCGGGAAGAGGCGGAGGCGCAGCTTCTCTATCTGGCCGGCCAGGTTGGCTGGAGGCTGCGCCGGGCCGGGACACGGGCCCGGACCATTCAGCTCAAGATACGGCTCCAGGATTTTTCCACCTATACGCGTCGGAAAACGCTGCCGGAAGACACCTGCTATGACGAGGAAATCTACGAGACGGCCCGGGAGCTCTTTCGCGCCTTTCCCCTGCCGCCCGGTACCGGCATCCGTCTCCTGGGCATCAGTGGCAGCGGCTTCGACGGGCCGGGGGCCCTTTCCCTGTTCCGTGACACCCGGAAAAAGGACCGGCTCTATACGGCCATCGACGGCCTGAAAAAACGCTTCGGCGAAGACATCGTCCGCCACGGGGCCGGGCCGGAGCCATCCTGATTCCGCGCCCGGAAAACAAAAAAACGCCCCGGGAGCATACTCCCGGGGAGCCAAAGTCTATTCGGGCTGATTTTCCGGAGCGTTCTTCGCCCCCACGGCGGAGGGTCCGCCGGCTGCCTCATCCCTGGGCTTGCCCCGGGCGATCAGGTAAAGGGGGCGGCCCTTCGTTTCCTCGAAAATGCGGCCGATGTATTCTCCCATGATGCCGAGGATGAAGAGCTGGATGCCGCCGAAGAACAGGATGCAGGCGGTGATTGTCGCCCAGCCGGGGACGGCGTCGTTTTCCACGAATTTGACGTAGAGCACGTGGAGCAGCAACAGGAAGCTGATGGCGGCACTAAGGACACCGGCATAGAGCCCGGCCCGGAGCGGCAGGGTTGAGAACGCCAGGATACCATCGACGGCAAAATTCATCATCTTGCGGGGCGAGAACTTGGATACGCCGGCAAAGCGCGGCGGCGCGACAAACTCAATCTTCTTCTGGTGGAAGCCCATCGCGCCCACCATGCCGCGGATGAACCGGGCATGTTCCCGGTAACGGCGGAAGGCCCGCACCACCACCCGGTCCATGAGCCGGAAATCCGAGCCGCCGGGCTGAACCGGCACGCTGGAAATCATGTTCAGCAGCTTGTAGTAGAGAGCTGACGTTGCTTTCTTGACGAAGGAGACACCCTCCGTCGTCATCCGGATGGTCTGCACCACCTCATAGCCTTGTTCCCACTGGGCTAAAAGCTCCGGTATGAGCTCCGGCGGGTGCTGCATATCCCCGTCCATGGTAATCACGGCGTCGCCTTCGGCGTAGTCGAGACCGCAGGTCAGCGCCAACTGATGACCGAAGTTCCGCGCCAGGAAGATGGGCTGAACCCGCGCGTCTGTCCGCGCCAGATCGCTGAGGATGGCGCGACTTTCGTCCCGGGAGCCGTCGTCCACGAATACGAGCTCAAAGGTATAGGCCAACGGTGCCATCGCCTGGCACACCGCTTCATAAAAATGCCGGATATTCGCTTCTTCATTAAATACCGGTACGACGATAGAAACCTGCTTCATGCCTCATCCACTTCATTCTTGTTCCATTATATCATCAGAAAGGTCGCGGTCCGCTTGCGTTTCACCGACAACCTCCGGCATCATTTCCTCACGAAGGAGTTCCTGCTCTTTCTGATTGTCGGCTGCGTCAACACCTTCAATGGGACATTCCTGTCCTGGCTTTACGCCTTCGTCATCCCAAACCACAACGTTGCCTTCAACTGTGGCTATCTCACCAGCAACGTCATCGCCTATTGGCTGAACAGCACCTTCGTCTTTCCCGAGCCCCTTTCCTGGGCCCGGCTGGTGAAGTTCAGCGTTTCCTATATTCCCAACTACATCATCCAGAACGTCATCGTTCTTCTGGTCTACAATTGGCTGGGCTTCCCGCCGGTGGTCAGCTATCTGGCGGCCGCTGTCCTCGGCGTGCCGGTGACCTTCCTGTTCGTGAAGATTTTCGCCTTTGGCCGTAAGTGATGACAGCGCATAAAAAAGGGCATGACCCTGACGCGAGGGATGCCCTTGACCGCGACCAGTGGTGCGCTCAGCGAAGCTCCGCTGCCACCGCCTCCGTTATGATCTGGGGATAACGACGCTGCAGGTCGCGCACGAACCGCTCCCAATATTGCTTTACATGGCGCAACGCCAAAAAATCGACGTAGAAGATCAGCGGGATCGTCACCGGGCTGCCGATGTTGTCCACGATGCGGATGCGGTATGACGAGAGCGAAAGCCACTGAATCAGGAAGTTTGACGACTCCATGTTGCTGGTAATGATCTTCTCCTCGAACAGGAGATCGCGAAAAGACAAAAGCCCCGTCAGGACCATGTCCGGTTTCAGCCGTGACTCTTTGCTGTCCAGATACTCCCGCAGGGAACGGCTGTCCTGACCGTCATAATCCCGGACCCGTTCGAAGATATAACCGGTGCCGCCGTCCGCCAGGGGATGGCTACCATAAAAGCGCGTCAATAGCTGGGAAGAAAGTCCCCTTTTTTCGCGACTGCGGCGATAGCGCATCTCCTTGCGCCAATCGGAATCCTCCTCGCCGTGAAGCAGGATCTTCACGCAAAGCGAGTCGTCGCCGGGGTGCACATATACTCTTTTATGCCCGCCCTCGCCGATGACTCTGGCTTCCGTCAGCACAAGCGGAGACTGCTGAAACTCCATAAAAACCTACATCTCCAAAAAAACATATTGCACTCTATTATAGCAGATTTTTTCGTCCCTGCAACTCCCTGCGCGAAAAATCATTTATTCATTTTTCGGAGATAACGCCGGGACCGTCCGTTCATTCAGCATAAAGTACTATATACGAAAAAGCTGATATTAATATATAATACGAAGAAAAGAAAACATTGATTGACGAGCCTGTGTTCTTCTGGCTGCTCCGCGTTTTATGAAGCTTCCGGCTACGGGCAGGGTGTGGACGTCTGATTGGCGTTTTCTGTATGATTTTAAGTCTGGTGGGAGGGATATCTCATGAACATTCATCAATTGACCTATTTCCTCGACCTGGCGGAAACGCTGAGCTTTACTCAGACCGCCCGGAACTTCTTCGTTTCTCAGACGGCGATTACCCAGCAAATCAAGTCCCTGGAGGACAAGCTCGGCGTGCAGCTCTTTGAGCGGACCAAGCGTCGCGTGCAGCTGACGCCGGCCGGTCAGATCTTTGTCAATGAGGCCCGGGGCATCATCGCCAAGATTGAGACCTCGGTTGCCCGGACCCGGGCGGTTTCCACCGGCTTCAACGGTGCCCTGACATTAGGGTATATCGCCGGTTTCAGTCATACCCGGTTTCCGGAGTTCCTGCGCGCTTTTTATGCCCAATACCCGAACATCAACCTGACGCTGCAGAGCGGCTCTATCGCCGGCCTGTATGAGGGGCTTCAGTCCGGGGCCTACGATGCCATCTTCACGCTGGCCTTCGATATTGACAAACAGTATCTGACACGCAATACCTATCAGGAAATGGGGACTTCCTCCATGTTTGTCGTTCTGCCCGCCAGTCACCCGATGGCCGGGGCCTCCTCGTTGACACTGGCGAAGATCAAGGACGAGCCATTCATTTGCTACGACAACGCCGTTAACGGCCGGAGCCCGATGAATGGCAGCCCGGTCCGCCCGGCGGCTTTCAACCAGAATCTGCGGCCCACTTGCCTGACGGGTGATGTCGAGACGATTTTCCTGATGGTGTCGATGGGGCTGGGCATCTCGGTCCTGCCGGAGTGCTTCCGCCCAGCGGCGCCGCCTAAGGCGGAGCTGGCGTTTATCCCCCTGACCGGGGCACAGAACCGCATGTCCCTCATTGTCGCCTGGAACCCGGAGAACGAGAACCCGGCGCGGCAGAAACTGAACACCGCTCTGACGTCGTTCATGGCGCAGAAATAACGCTCTTTCCACAAAAATGGAGTCAAGCGAATGCCTGACTCCTTTTTTTATTTCCTAAAACCCAGGACGATGCCAAACGGGCTATGCGTTCACATAGAGGGTCTTGACCATGATGTTGACCTCGTGGACAACCATGCCGGTCATGTACTCGATGGCTTCCTTGATCATCCGCTGCGTCTGATGGATCAGTGTGGGGATGTGCTTGCCGTAGTGGAGCACCACTTCGCAGGTGACCTCGATGCCCCGGTCTTCCCCCTCATCGGTCAGGTGATGGACGCGGATATGGCCCACCTTGCTGACGAAGTCCTTCTCGCCGATGAGCCGCTGGACAATGGCCCGCACTGCCGAATCGTCGATGACCAGCTTGCCGTAGTAGCTGAACACCGGCCGGACAATGGACTTTTCGCCGAGGCGCCGGCGCCGCTTGGTGGACTTGCGAAAAAACGTCTGGAGCGGATCGATGAGATAGCCGGAGAAATGCGGTTTGAGTTCGATGGTCGGCACCGGGATGATGTGCTTGCCCTGCTTCAAACGGAAGAACGCGGCCTTGGCCATCTCCGCCTTGGAGGCGATATCCTCAATGCGGATGATGTGGCGGACCGGCGGCAGGTCAAGAATCCGGGCAATCCGGTGGACCATGTTCTCACTGGTGCCGAGAATCAGCATCCGTTGAGGCGCGACCTCCTGGATGGCCGTGCGGACTTCCTCCGCGTGGCCTGGCAGGACAAAGATTGCCCGGCGAACCGCCATGATACGGCTTTTCTCATGCTTGGCCGACTGTCCGGCGATGATTTTGCCATCCTTGATGAGGATGCCGTCGTCGATGATGGCATCCGCATTGTGCTGATGCGCCACCAGAAGTGCCCGGTGGCTCTTGCCGGTCCCGCTGGGGCCGACTAACGCTATGACATCCATCTTTCAGATCACCTGCTTGCGCAAAGATTCGAAAGGATCGGAGAAAAACGCGAACGTCCCGCCGGGCGCTTACGTCAGCGATGCCGGCGGATGGAAGAAGGGCGCGGCCAATTCATCGTCAATCGTGAACTCGCCCAGCTGCGCCGGGATACGGTTCGGTGAGGCGTGGAAATCAGAGCCGCCGGTAAGGCGCAGATTGTGTTTTTTGGCCATGGCGATGTACCGCTCCGTGTCGGCTGCTTCATGTGTCGGATAGTAAACTTCCACCCCACCAAAGTCAAGTTCCAGCAGCTTTTCGACCAACACGTCGTCCCTGACCTTCTTCGGATGTGCCAGCACCGGCACGCCGCCGGCCTTGCGAATGAGCGCCACCGCTTCCGCCGGCGGCAACCGGTAGTGCGGGACATAGACCGGCTGGCCGTGTTCCAGCAGACGGTCAAAAGCCTCCCGCACCGTCGGGACCAGGCCCTTCTTCACCAGCGCCCGGGCTATATGAGCCCGCCCGATGGAGCGGCTGGCCCCTGCCAGTTGCATGACATCCGTTTCTGTCAGATTATAGCCTAATTCATGGAGCTTCTCGATCATCAGGGAAAATCGCGCCCAGCGTGATTCCGCGATTTCTCCCACTTTGTCAATGAGCTCCTGGTCATACATATCGAAATCATAGCCCAGAATATGGACATCATGCCCGTCCACCTCCGAGCTGAACTCTATGCCGGGAATAATATGGAGCGTTTTCGACGGATAAAGCCCCTGCTCATACAGATGCTTGATGCCATCCACGGTATCGTGATCGGTGATGGCCAGATAAGAGAGACCCGCCGCCTTTGCCGCCGCCACCAGCTCCTCCGGGGTCAGACGGCCGTCGGAGAACGCCGTATGGGTATGCAGATCACTTGGCATTGTATTCCTTCCTTCCAAGATAAACCACGTACAGGAGAATTGTACCACAAAACGGGAAAAAATACCATACCTATATCTTGTTGCCACCGGCCATAGCCCGCCACAACAGCTTGGGGAGCCGGCCCCTGCCTCCCCGGAGGCGAAAAAACTGCGGCAGCCTTTTAAAATCTGTGATATAATATAAATATTAGTGGTTTCGCGTGAAGCGAAGAAAGCGCTTCGGCGCGGGCCAACGGCGAGAGTCGCGTCCCGCTTTCTTTTAGAATAAGTAAGGAAGGGATTTCTTTGGACAAGGCGCAGATACTGTCCCGCCTGCGGGACCTTTACAACACGAACCCCTTCGTGCATCTTTTGGGCATCGTCATCGACGACGCCGGCCCTGGCTGGGCGAAAAGCCATCTCACGGTAACGCCGCCGCTGCTCAACATGGACGGTTTCCTCCACGGCGGCGCTCTGGGAACGCTGATCGACAACCTCTGTGGCGTCGCCGGGCGCACTCTGGGCCGGGTGGTACTGACCCAAAACATTTCCACCAGCTATATCCGCAACATTCCGGCGGGGGCGGCGGCTCATGCCGAGTGCCGGGTGCTCCACCACGGCCGCCACACCATGGTGATGTCGGTGGCGGCTTACAGTGACGAGGGGAAGCTCCTCTGCGAGGGCGTGGCGACCATGTTCGTCGCCAGTGTCGATGAACGCTTCACCGATCTCTGGGAGGAGGATGACGTCCGTGGACAGTGAGAAGTGCCTGGCTATCATCCAGGAGATCTTCAGCAGCAACATGTTCGTCAGGCATTGCGGCATCATCATCGACGAGGTGGGCTGCGGCTGGGCGAAAGTCCATATGCCGGTTTCCGGCGAGGTCCATACGAACCTCACCGGCTTCGTCCACGGCGGGGCTCTTTCAACCCTGGCCAACACAGCCGTGGGCGTGGCCTGTTGCACCGTGGGTGCCAAGACAGTGACGCTGAATATTACCACTGACTTCATCTCGAACCTCCGGGCGGGCGACACCGCCTGGGCCGAGGCGAAAGTCCGTCACCGGGGGCGCCGGACCATCGTGCTGGCCTGCGAGATTTTCAACGACGAACGTCGTCTGCTTTGCAAGACAATCGCTTCGATGTACGTCAAGGGCGATGACGACCGCATCCCTAAAACCTGGTAGCATTGACGGAAAAGGAGGCGCCGTTATGCTGGAAGAACTGAAAGCCACGGTTCTGGAGACCGCCCGGGCTGCCGAGGCAATGGGGCTCTGCCGCCATAAGTCGGGCAATTTCAGTGCCCGTGACGAGGCGACGGGGTTGGTATGCCTGACCCCAAGCGGCCTTGACCGGCAGCGCATGACGGCAGCGGATATCGTGGTCATCGACCCGGAGGCCCGCGTCGTCGAGGCGAAGCCCGGCATACGTCCCTCCAGCGAGGCGCTGATGCACCTGGCCGCCTACGAAAGCCGCCCCGATATCCGGGCGGTAGTCCACACCCATTCGCGGTTCGCGCTGGTTTTCGCGGTCCTGCGGCAGCCGGTGCCCGCTGTCGTCGCCGAGATGGCCCATCTGAATCTGAAAAACGGGCAGATTCCCGTAGCCCCCTTCGGGCAGCAGGGGACGCCGGCTTTGGCAGAATCGGTGAAAGCGCCGCTTCAGGAAAGCGATGCCATCCTGCTGGCCAGTCACGGCGCTTTGGCCGTGGATGCTGTCTCGCCGGAGGGGGCCTTGCTCAAAGCCGCCTATCTTGAGGAAGTTTCCGAGATCTATTACCGCGCCCGGCTGCTGGCCGGCGACAAACCCATCCCCCGTCTCGGCACCGATGATCTGACGCTTCGCTATCCCGAAGCTGTCCAGCCCGCCTGACGGCGCTATCCCCGCAGGAACCGAAACGCGAAAGAAATCCCAACGACAAAGGAGCAAATCTCATGCTAGAGGCAAAAGATTTACTGAGACTGCAGAACGGCAGCGACATCCGCGGCGTCGCCATGGAAGACGCGTCCGGCGAGCCCGTGACCCTGACGGCGGCGGTGGTCTCCCGCATCGCCGCCGCATTCACCCGTTGGCTGGCGAAAAAGACCGGCCGGCCCCTGCGGGACATCACCGTTGCTGTTGGCAACGACTCTCGCCTGACCGCGGACGCGCTGCGCCACGAAGCACTCGCGGCGGTATTGTCCGGGGGGGCAAAAGCCCTCGATTGTGGTCTGGCCTCGACGCCGGCCATGTTCATGGCCCTACTCTTCGACGAGACGCAGGCTGACGGCTCAATCATGCTCACTGCCAGCCATCTGCCCACCAACCGCAATGGCATGAAGTTCTTCACTCCCGAGGGCGGACTCGGCAAGGAAGACATCCGGGCCATCCTGACGGCGGCGATGGAAGAACGTCCCACCGCAACCGACAAGGCCCCCCGCGCCTGCGCCCTGATTACCCGCTACGCCCGTTTCCTGCGGGAAAAGATCGTCGCCGGCATCGACGACGGCCCCAAACCCCTGCGGGATATGCACATCGTCGTGGACGCCGGCAACGGTGGCGGCGGATTCTTTGCCACCGAGGTACTGGCCCCGCTGGGGGCGGACATCAGTGGCAGCCGCTTCCTGGAGCCGGACGGCCATTTCCCCAACCATGTACCGAATCCCGAGGATAAGACCGCCATGGCCGCCATCCGCGCGGCGGTTACTGAAAGTCAGGCCGACCTCGGCCTCATCTTCGACACCGACGTCGACCGCATGAGCGCCGTCCTGGCTGATGGCTCCGAGGTGGGCCGCAACGCCCTCATCGCCATGATGGCCGCCATCCTGGCCCCGGACTATCCCGGCAGCACCATCGTCACCGACTCCGTTACCTCCGACGAGCTCACCGTCTTCCTGGAGCAGGAGCTGGGCCTTCATCATCACCGCTTCCGGCGCGGTTACAAGAATGTCATCGATGAATGCCGCCGCCTGAACAGCGCCGGCACCCTTTCCCCTCTGGCTATTGAGACTTCCGGCCACGGCGCTTTGTCGGAAAACTACTTCCTCGACGACGGGGCCTACCTTGCCGTCAAGCTCATTATTGCCGCCGCCCGCCTGCAGCGGGAAGGGCGTTCCCTGGGCAACCTGATTGAGAAACTCGGCCACCCGGCGGAAAGCCAGGAATACCGTCTGGCCATCCGCGGCGCCGAAGACGCCAAAGCCTACGGCGAAGAAGTACTGAAGCAATTCGCCGACCGGGCGGAGGCTGCCGGCATTGCCATCGCCTCACCCTCCTACGAAGGTGTCCGTCTCGTTTTCCCTGATGGTTGGGCGCTGCTCCGCATGTCCCTGCATGACCCCAACATGCCCCTGAACGTTGAGGGGCGCAAGAAGGGCGCGGTCCACGCCATAGCCCAAAAGATCAAAGAGTTTCTGGCGGGTGCCGACCATCTCGACCTCAGTCCGTTACCGTAAACGGGCGCTTTCACTTGCCATTCCACGCAAATTCCACTATACTAAAGGCTGTTGATAGTTTCCATAGGAAACCGTCGACGGCCTTTTCTGTATATAAACGCCCCGGGGGCTTCGGTCCGCCAGGGACATGAACGCGATAGAAGGGACGAACGCTTCATGAACGACAAGACCAGCGACGCCAAGCGGGAGGCTCTGCGGCAGAAGCGCCGGGCCAAAGCGATGGCAGCTAAGCTGCGGCGGCAGGAGGCCCGGGCAGCGCTACGGGAAAAGCTCCGGCAACGGGAGATACCGGTGGGGGCGCCGGATTGCCCGCCGGTGGACGTGACCCGCATCGTGGCCTTTGACACCGAGCGGGCCGGCTTCGTGGAGGATGATTTCATCGAGATTGGTGCCGTGCGTGTGGACCTCGCGGCGGGAACCGTCGAGGAATTCCACGCCCTGATGGAGCCTCGCACCCGACTCAACCGCCATGTGGCAGCGATGACCGGATTCACCCCCGAGGACCTCAAGGGACAGGAGCGGCAACGGGACGTGTTGCCCCGATTTGTGCGCTTTGTAGGAGATGCCGTAGCCGTTGGTCACGCCATCGGTGACAATGACCTCATCCAGATCAACCTGGCGCTGGCCCGTTACCATCTGGCCCCAGCCGGCTCCTTTGCACCGGTCTTCATCGACACCGAACACGCCTCCCACCGTCTCTTCGACGGGCCGGAGTGTCCCATCCAGAAATTTGGCCTGACAGCCATGTTGACCCATCTGGGTTTTCCACTGGAAGAGCGCCATCGCGCCCTGGACGACGCCGCGGCCTCCTTTGTCCTGCTCCGCTATCTCTTTGACCTGGCGCATCGTCCCGAGGCGAACCGTCTCCGGGGCGTGCTGGAGGAACGGTTGCGGTAAAGAGGATGCCGGAAAACAAACGTCCCCTGGGCAAATTGGAAGGAAAACAAAGAACAAGCATGTACGGATGTGGATGACACATGAACAGCTTCGTTTGGGATGGATGGAAGGAGAGAGAAAGCTATGGCGCGGGTATCGCGGGGAGGGAACGTTATGAGAAAGATGAAGAGAAACATGATTCTCTTGCTTTGGCTTGTCATCACGCTGTCGGTTTCAGGCATTGCCGGTGCTGAACGGTATGACGCGCAGGGGGTGCCGCTGCGCCTCGAGCGGGTGCTGGTGCTGAGCCGCCACAATCTTCGCGCCCCCCTGGACAGTGGCATGGCGGTGATCAGCCGCCTGACACCCCACGAATGGTTCCGGTGGACGGCGGCATCGGGGGAGCTTTCCCTCCGCGGCGGGACATTGGAAACCCTGATGGGGCAGTATTACCGCCAGTGGTTGGAGCAGGAGGGACTGATTCCCCGAAATTATGTGCCGGCAGAGAATGAAGTGCGTTTCTACGCCAATTCGTACCAGCGTACCATTGCCACGACGCAGTATTTTTCCAGTGGCATGTTGCCGATTGCCAATGTGCGGGTCGAGCGGCATCTCGCGCTGAATGAGCCGGACCCTGTGTTTCTGCCGGGGTTCAACGGCGTTGATGACGAATTCGTGGCCCGGGTCATGGAGGAGATTGACGCGGCCGGCGGTACCCGGGCGATTGGTGAGTCGCTGGCTCCCGAGGCGGCGCTGGTGGCGGAGGTCCTCGACTATCCGGACTCAGAGGCGGCTAGGGAAAGCGGGCTGGACTATTTCCCTGCCGATGATATGGAGACCGTTTTCACGGGGGACTACTTTGCGATTCGGGGCTCTCTGCGGCCGGCCATGCGTGCCGCCGACGCCCTCGTCCTGCAATA
>JAFSWT010000016.1 GCA_017444395.1 Schwartzia sp. (in: firmicutes)
ATGGGGCGAGCTTTCGGGGACTGTCAGCGCTTTTGGCGATGCTCAATTCCTGCGCCGCCGGGGTGGTGGTGATGAATATCGACAACGGCTTTGGCGCCGGGGTCCTGGCCAGCAAGATCAACGGGATGCGATAGAAAGGGAGGTTCGGGACCATGAATGCGATTTATCTTGACTGCTTTTCCGGCATCAGCGGCAATATGTTGCTGGGCGCTTTCCTGCAGGCAGGTGTTCCGCGGGAATATCTGGAAGCGGAACTTCATAAGGTCATTCCACCGGAAGAATTTCAGCTTCAAGTGGCGACGGTGTCGAAGAACGGTATCCAGGCGGAATATGTGGAGGTCAAGGTCAGCGGGGAGACGTTGTTTCATCCGCTGATGCCGCATTTCCACGAACACGAGCATAACCACGAACATGTACATGGGCATGGGCATGGCCGCGAACACGAGCATGAACACGAACAAGAGCATGCGCATGGGACGGCGCATTCCCATGAACATCGGACGCTGGCGGATATCCGACGGATGATTGTGGACTCGGCGCTCAGCGACCGGGTGAAGAAGCGTTCCATCGCCATTTTTACCTGCCTGGCGGAGGCGGAGGGGAAGATTCACGGCCGGCTCGTGGATGAGGTGCATTTCCATGAAGTGGGGGCGACCGATTCCATCGTCGATATCATTGGCACGGCACTGGCCTTGGAATATCTGGAAATCGACAAGGTCTTCGTGTCCCGGGTGAATACGGGAAGCGGCCTGGTGGAGTGCGCCCATGGCACGATGATGGTGCCGGCGCCGGCCACGGCGGAGCTGCTCAGGGGCTTTCCCTTCTATCACCGCGGCGAGGAAAAGGAACTCACGACACCCACCGGGGCGGCGGTGATTCATGCCCTGGCTGAGTTCGCGGAAAATCTGCCGATGGATTTCCAACCGGAAAAGATCGCCTATGGTGCCGGATTTTGGGACCTCAAGGCGCCCAATGTCCTGCGGATTTACTTCGGCGAGTACCAGGGCCGCCGGGAGCAGAAACGCTACGTGCTGGAGACGAACATCGACGATATGAATCCCCAGGATTACGGGTATGTTTATGAGTGCCTGCTGGAGGCGGGGGCGCTTGACGTCTGGACGTCGCCGATTTTCATGAAAAAGAACCGGCCGGCGACGGCGTTGTCCGTACTGGTGGACGAGGAGCACAAGGAAATCTGCGGGGACATCATCTTCCGGGAGACCACCAGTATTGGCCTCCGCGTCGTGCCGGTGGAGCAGCGGCGCGAGGCCATGCGGCGCACCGCGATGGTCGGGACGCCTTACGGCGAGGTATCCTGCAAGATCAGTGCGTATAAGGGACATATCGTCTCTCTGTCAGCGGAGTATGAGGACTGCCGGCGACTGGCCAAAGAGCAGGGCGTGCCTCTCAAGAAGGTGCGCCAGGCGGCGTTGGCAGAACTATCCCGCCGGCTGGGAGAGAACTGAGGAGAAAAAAGCGGGAAAGAGCCGGTGGGGTGAAGGCAGGGCGCTTTCCCCGGCGGCTTTGGGATAACAGGAAGGAGATTCGTTTATGGAGCAATCTACAGAGACCGCATCTGTGGCTGAAGAATCAGTAGCGAACGTGAAGAAGCCGCCCTCGAAATTCGAACACTATTTCTGGAAGTATCTCCAGATTCTCATCGGCGCTATCATCGCGGCGGCGGGCCTGGAGATATTCCTGGTTCCGAACCACATCATCGACGGTGGCGTCGTGGGCATATCGATCATGATGGAAGCGCTTACGGATCTTCCCTACGGTCTTTTCCTGGTAGTGCTGAATTCTCCCTTCGTCATCATGGGGTATAAGCAGATCGGCAAGGATTTTGCCATCACCACTGCTGTGGCCATCGTGTTCCTTTCGGTATGGTCAGAGGTTTTCCAGCCGATTCCGGTGCTCACCGAGGATTTTTTCCTGGCGGCCATTTTCGGCGGCATCATTGACGGTATCGGCGTGGGACTCATCATGCGGGGCGGCGGCTCGCTGGACGGCACCGAGATCGTGGCCATCATCCTGGACCGGAAGATCGCCTTTTCCGTCGGGGAGATTGTCATGTTCATGAACCTGTTCATCCTGTCGGCGGCCGGATTCCTCTTTGGCTGGGACAAGGCGATGTATTCGCTGGTGGCCTATTTCATCATCTCCAAGATGATCGATGTCGTACTGAAGGGCCTCGATGAGACGTATGCCGTCATGATTGTGACAAAGCTGAACAAGGAGGTTTCCGACGCCATCCTGCACGACCTCGGGCGCGGCGTTACCATCCTGCACGGCGCCGGCGGCTATTCCGGCATGCCCCAGGAAATCCTGTACTCCGTCGTGACCCGGTTGGAGGTCGGGAAGCTCAAGGAGGTCGTTTTGGGCGTGGATCCGGGTGCCTTCGTGACCATCCACCAGATTCACGACATCGTCGGCGGCCGGATGCAGCAGCGGGCGTCCCATTGAGGGGCCGGGGCGCTGTTTCCGAAGTTGAGACGAAGGAGAAAAATGCGCTTCTTGACAAGGCGGAGGGTGGCCGCTATAATAGAGAGGATTGAGGTTGAAGCTGAATGGAAATGAGGCTGAAGGTCAGCGGGGCAGCCGCGGCGGCGGGAAGCGTGACGGACTTCCGCTTCGTGACGACGGCGGCGGCTTTGGATGCGGTTCCGGAGAACGCGGTCCTGGAGGGCGATATCATCGTCGAGGGTACGCTCCAAAGTACCGGCACCGGTTTCCGGGTGACCGGCACGGCAAAGGCCAGACGGTCTTTCGTCTGTGAC
The DNA here is from genome assembly GCA_017444395.1 of Schwartzia sp. (in: firmicutes). Lineage (GTDB taxonomy): Bacteria > Bacillota > Negativicutes > Selenomonadales > Selenomonadaceae > RGIG3544. The sequence continues at coordinate 2,778 of JAFSWT010000016.1, forward strand.
CGTTGCTTGAAAGCGTGCTCGGAGAACTCGGCCTATGCTTTTACAGAGGATTTCCGCCCTTCGGATGGGGAGCCGTCCGGGGACGGGGAGAGCGTTTTTGAGGGAGAAGTGTTGGATATTGCGCCTCTCATCCACGACGTGGTCCTCTCGGCCCAACCGATGCAAAATCTCTGCCGGCCGGATTGCCGGGGTCTCTGTCCCCGGTGCGGAGCCGATCTCAACGAAAAGGACTGCGGTTGCGACCGCCGCCCGATCGATCCGAGGCTGGCCGGCTTGGAAAAGCTCCTGCGGGATTCGGAAGAAGAAGACTGAACCCGTTCCGTGAGAGCCTGACAGTAAGTATATGCAGAATATAAGGAGGTGTATTTCGGATGGCAGCACCAAAGCGCAAGATGTCAAAGGCCCGTCGCGATTCCCGCCGGGCGAACTGGAAACTGACGAAGCCGGGCTATATCCTTTGCCCGCAGTGCCATGAGCCGAAGCTCCCGCATCATGTTTGCATGGAATGTGGGTATTATGATGGCAAGGAAGTCATTTCCCAGAGCGAATGATTTTATCCCGCCGGAGAGCAGGGCGAATCGCCCTGCTCTCTTTTTGCTTGCATTTTCCGGAAAAAGCCGGTATAATATCTCACTATGGTTTGCAAATGATGAGCCGCAGGAAGGGGACGCCTGATGAAGATAGCGGTTGACGCCATGGGCGGTGATTACGCGCCCGAGCAGATCGTTTTCGGCGCGGTGCGCGCTGCCCGGACACTCGATTGCGAGATTGTCCTGGTGGGCGATGAGACGAGGATCCGGCAGCTTCTGGACCGGGAAAAGGACTGGAAGAAGCTCGCTATCTCGGTTCATCACGCCAGCGAGATCATCGGCATGGACGAGCATCCGGCGGATGCGGTGCGGCAGAAGAAGGACTCGTCGGTGGTGGTGGCGACGCAGCTCGTCAGGGACGGTGTTTGTGACGCAGTGCTTTCCGCCGGCAACACGGGGGCGGCGGTCACCGCGGCTCAGTTGGTACTGAAGCGCATTCGGGGCATCAAGCGCCCGGCCATCGCGACGCCGATTCCGACGCCCCGGGGGGTTACGTTGCTGCTGGATTCCGGGGCCAATGTGGACTCCAAGCCCCTGCACCTCCTGCAGAGTGCCCTGATGGGCTCGATCTATTCCGAGCTGGTCTTCGGACAGCAGGAGCCCCGGGTGGGCCTCCTCAATATCGGTGAGGAGGAGACGAAGGGGGACGAGCTGGTGAAGGAGACATATCCCCTGCTGCAAGACATGAAAACCATCCGCTTTGTCGGCAACGCCGAGGGACGGGACGTGCCCAAGGGAAATTTTGACGTGGTGGTCTGCGACGGCTTCGTCGGCAATGTCGTATTGAAATTCGGTGAGGGCCTGGCGAAGATGATCATCCGGCTGATCAAGGACGAGGTCAAGACGGGTAATCTGTTCACCAAGATGGGCGCGTTTTTCCTCATGCCGGCGCTGCGGAAGCTCGGCAAGCGGCTGGACGTGACCGAGTATGGCGGGGCGCCGCTTCTGGGCGTCAACGGTTGCTGCATCATCAGCCACGGATCGTCCAACGCCAAGACCATTGCCAGCGCTATCCGGGTCGCCAATGATTTCGCCCGGAGCCGGGTGCTGGAACGCATTGAGAGCGCTGTCGCGAAGGAGGAGATGCTTCAGAATGCTGCCGAAGAAAATTGACGCCGGTGTTCTGGGCACCGGGTTTTATGTGCCGGATCGCGTCCTGACAAATTCTGACCTGGAAAAGATGGTCGATACCAGCGACGCTTGGATCGTGGAGCGGACCGGCATCCATGAACGGCGCCTTGCCCCGGATGAGACGCCGGTCTCAGAGCTGGCTTTCCAGGCGGCAAAGCGGGCGCTGGCGGACGCGGGGACGAGTCCGGAAGAGCTTGATCTCATCATCGTGGCAACGCTCACCGCGGATTGTGTGTGCCCCTCTGCGGCCAGCATTCTTCAGGATCGTCTGGGAGCAAAGCACGCGGCCGCCTTCGATCTCTCGGCGGCCTGCTCGGGCTTTGTCTATGCCTCCAGCGTGGCGGCGCAGTTCATCGCCACCGGGGTTTACCGGAGAATCCTGGTCATTGGGGCAGAAACGCTGTCGAAATACGTGGACTGGGAGGACCGCAACACCTGCGTCCTCTTTGGTGATGGCGCCGGTGCCGCGGTGTACGGGCCGGTGGAGGAAGGCTACGGTATCCGGGCCTTTGACCTCGGCAGTGACGGCTCGGGGGCGGATCTCCTGGGCATACCCGCCAGTGGCAGCCGCCACATGATTACCGAGGAAATCATCCGTCAGCGCCTTAACCGCATCCATATGGCCGGGCAGGAGGTTTTCCGGTTTGCGGTCCGGGCGATGCCGGCGACGCTGCTACGCTCGCTGGAACGGGCAGGGCTCAGCCCGGCGGACATCGACTGGTTCATTCCCCATCAGGCGAATATCAGGATCATCCAGGCGGCGGCAAAACGTCTTGCCATACCGCCAGAAAAGTTTATAATAAATATTGGGAAATACGGCAACGTGTCGGCGGCCTCGATCCCGATGGCCCTGGCCGAGGCAGCGGGCGAGGGACGCTTCCATAAAGGTGATATCGTCGCGCTGGCCGGATTTGGCGCCGGGCTTACCTGGGCGTCCTGCATTATGAAGTGGGCTAAGGAGGATTAGCGATGTTTGAAGAAAATGTGGTTTGTAAACTTTTGCAAATCAAATATCCGATATTCCAGGGGGGCATGGCCTGGCTGGGTACGGCGGAGCTCGCCTCCGCAGTTTCCAACGCCGGGGGCCTGGGCATCATTGGTGCCGGGCACATGCCGCCGGATGTCCTCCGGGCCGAAATCCAGAAGACCAAGGCAGGGACGCAGAAGCCTTTTGGCGTCAATATCATGCTGATGTCGCCCTTCGTCAAGGAGGTCATGCAGGTCGTCGTCGATGAGCGGGTGCCGGTGGTGACGACGGGCGCCGGCAATCCTGCCGAGTATATTCCTGCCTTAAAGGAAATCGGTACCAAGGTCATCCCGGTGGTGGCCTCGGTGGCGCTGGCGAAGCGTTTGACCCGTACCGGCGTTGACGCCGTCATCGCCGAGGGCACGGAGAGCGGCGGCCATATCGGCGATCTCACCACGATGGCGTTGGTGCCGCAGGTGGTGGATGCGGTGGATGTGCCGGTCATCGCAGCGGGCGGCATCGGTGACTCCCGCGGTATCGCGGCGGCCTTTGCTCTGGGCGCAAAAGCGGTGCAGATGGGCACGCGCTTCGTGCTCTCGAAAGAGTGCATTGCCCATGAGAATTACAAGAACATGGTCTTGAAGGCCCGTGACCGTTCCACGGTCGTTACCGGGCGGGCGACCGGCCATCCGGCCCGTGTTCTCCAAAACAAACTTTCGCGGCTCTATCTCGATCGGGAGAGCCACGGGGCGCCGGTGGAGGAGCTGGAGAAGCTCGGAGTCGGCACGCTCAGGCTGGCGGCCCGGGAGGGTGACGTGGAGATGGGTTCGGTGATGATCGGTCAGATTTCGGGCCTGCTCTCGGATATCAAGTCGGTGGACGAGATTATCCAGGCACTGGTGAAGGGCATCCAGCCAGCGTCGGAAGCCATCGGGCAGAACTGCCGTTAAAGGAGGACGTATGGGGAAACTCGCCTTTGTCTTTCCCGGTCAGGGCGCGCAGATGGTCGGCATGGGAAAGGAACTGTACGATACCTGTGAAACGGCACGGAAACTCTTCCATGAAGCGGATGAGGCGTTGGGCTTTTCGATTTCAAAACTCTGCTTTGAGGGACCGGAGGAAGAACTCCGGCTGACCGCCAACACGCAGCCGGCCATCCTGACGGTCAGCGTCGTGGCGGCGACGCTTCTGAAGGAGAACGGAATTTCGCCGGATGTAGCCGGTGGTCATAGCCTGGGTGAATATTCGGCGCTGGTGACGGCGGGCGCGATGGCGTTTGCCGACGCGGTGCGTCTGGTCCATCACCGGGGCGCCTACATGCAGGAAGCGGTACCAGTGGGCGAGGGCGCCATGGCGGCGGTTCTCGGCCTGGACCGGGAAAAGATTGTCGCCGTTTGCTCGACAGTCTCGGAAAATTCGCTGGTTCAGGCGGTGAACTTCAACTGCCCGGGACAGACGGTCATTGCCGGAACGGCGGCCGGCGTCGAAGCGGCCCTGCCCGCACTGAAAGAGGCGGGCGCTGTGAAATGTGTGCCTTTGCCGGTGAGCGCCCCCTTCCACAGCGCCCTGATGGCGCCGGCGGCGAAGAAACTGGCAGCGGAGCTTGACGAGACGCCAATCCGGGACGCCGAATTCCCGGTCGTCTCCAATTACACCGGGGCGTTGGAGCATACGGCGAAGGAAATCAAAGAGAACCTGGTCCTCCAGGCGGATCATCCGGTGAAGTGGGAGGACTGCGTGGCCGCCATGCGGGACTTCGGCGCGACGCATTTCGTGGAGGCTGGCCCCGGCAAGACATTGTGCGGTTTCAACAAGCGGATTGACCGCGCCATCAAGAACGCCAACGTGGAAAATATCGTTTCGCTGGAAAAAACTCTTGACACATTGAGGGAGGTTCGCTAATATGCTTTTAGATGGAAAGTGCGCCCTCGTGACGGGAGCATCCCGGGGCATCGGTCGGGCCATTGCCCTGCGGCTGGCGTCGGAAGGCGCCGCTGTGGCGCTCAACTACGCCGGCAATCAGGCGGCGGCGGAGAAGGTCAAGGCCGAGATTGAAGCCGCAGGCGGCAAGGCTGTCCTCTGTCAGGCGGATGTGGCGGATCAGGCGGCGGCCGAGGCGATGGTCAAGGCGGCGGTGGAAGCGCTGGGTGGCTTGGATATCCTCGTCAACAACGCGGGAATCACCCGAGACAATCTGCTTCTGCGGTTGAAAGAAGAGGACTTCGACGCGGTGCTGTCCACGAATCTCAAGGGCATCTTCCACTGCACGAAGGCAGCGGCCAAGCTGATGATGAAGAAGCGCGCCGGTTGCATCGTCAATATGGCTTCGGTGGTCGGAATTATCGGTAACGCCGGCCAGACGAACTACGCGGCGGCCAAGGCCGGCGTCATTGGTTTCTCGAAAGCGGCGGCCAAGGAGTTGGCGGGCCGGGGCGTGACGGTTAATGTTGTGGCGCCGGGCTTCATCGACACCGACATGACAGCGGGCCTGCCGGACAACGTGAAGGAAAATATGCTGGCGGGCATTCCGCTCGGCCGCATGGGTACTCCCGAGGATGTAGCCAATGCCGTCCTCTTCCTGGTCTCCGGCCAGGCTGCCTACATCACCGGACAGGTGCTGAAGGTGGACGGCGGCATGGTTATGTGATATATATAGTATGCAAAAGAGTATCTTTTGGAGGGAGGTGAAAGACGTGTCGACTTCGACTTTGGAAAAAGTCAGAGATATCGTTGTTGAGCAACTGGGCGTCGAGGCGGACGAGGTTACGATCGATTCCACTTTTATCGATGATTTGGGTGCGGATTCCCTGGATATCGTTGAGCTCATCATGGCTTTCGAGGAGGAGTTCGGGATCGAGATTCCGGACGAGGCCGCGGAGAAAATCAAGACGGTACAGGATGTTGTGAACTATATTGACCAGAATCAGAGCAAGTGATTTCTGGGAAAAACCTTTCCGGCAGAAAAGTCCCGTGATAGCTGTCACGGGACTTTCTAAAGGTAGGGCGGGGATAGGAGGAGTTGCATTTGAAGCTTCCAGAGCTGAGGATCGGCGATAAGGTTGCAAAGGTGCCTGTTATACAAGGCGGCATGGCGATCCGTCTCTCTACGGCCCGGTTGGCTTCGGCGGTGGCAAATCAGGGGGGCATTGGTCTCATTGCTGCCTCTGGCATGTCAGACGACGAACTCCGCTATGAAATACGCTTGGCCCGTTCGCTTTCCCGGGGTATCATCGGGATCAATATCATGGTGGCGGCGAGACGGTTCAGCGAAGTCGTCAAAACGGCGATTGACGAGGGCATTGACCTCGTGGTGGCTGGCGCCGGCTTTTCCCGCGATGTATTTGGGCTGGGCAAGGAATCGGGGACGCCGATCGTGCCGATCGTGTCGTCCGTTAAACTCGCGAAAATATCACAGCGTCTCGGTGCGGCGGCCATTGTCGTCGAAGGCAAGGAGGCAGGCGGTCATCTCGGGACCGATACCTCCGTCCGGGAGCTCATCCCGGATATCCGCGCAGCGGTCGATATCCCGGTGATAGCAGCCGGCGGCGTGCTCACGGGCCAGGACGTTGTTGACATGATAAAGATGGGGGCGAACGGTGTCCAGATGGGCTCGCGGTTCGCGTCGAGCAAGGAAGCGAACTCCGCTCCCATGCTCAAGGAGTATTATCTGAAATCGAAGCCGGAGGACATCGTCGTCATCCACAGTCCGGTTGGCCTTCCGGGCCGGGCGGTCCGCAATCCCTTCGCGGAGCGGATCATGAATGGCAATGTGCCGCCGACGCAGTGCGATAACTGTCTGAAGGCCTGCAAGCATAATTTCTGCATCATCCGCTCCCTGATCCGGGCGCAGCAGGGCGATGTGGATACGGGCCTGGTCTTTACCGGCGAATACATCTCCCGGATCAAGAAGATCTTGTCGGTGAAAGAGGTATTCCAGCAGCTCTTGGCCGAAGTGGCGGTAGCAACCTGATTCTCCCGGCACAGCTCAGTTTCCCAGTGGGAAAGGAGGTCCCAGCGATGACAAGGAAGCCTTGCCGTACGTTTTTTCTGTTGATTCTCTTTCTGTTAGCGCTTTCTTCGGTGGCCTTCGCGGAACGGCCGGCGATTTCGTCCGACCGGCAAACCTTTGATATCTTCACCATGCGCTACCGGCTTGATGGCAATGTCACCGTCCGCTACGCGGATCGCGTGATCACCGCCGATCACGCCCAGGTCAGCGTGGCGACTCTCGAGGTTTGGGCGCAGGACAATATCGCGCTGGAGGATTCCAGCGGCATTCATTTCACCGGCGACGACCTCTATGTTGAGGGGCCGGCCCATCGGGCCACGATTCACGGCCATGCCGATTTCCGGCGAGAAGGGCTGCGGGTGACTTCGGATTCGGCGACCTTCAGCTGGGACACCAAAATCGCTGAATTCACCGGCGACGTGAAGCGTACCCTGAACGGAAAGGAAAAGCGATTGAGCCGTTTCCTCTACAATGTGGTGACCGGCGAAATCCTGGCGGAAGAATGACCGTTCCCTGGCGGGGAGGGAAAATCATTAAGCAAGCGATTGCTTGGATACGAGGTGTTTCTATTGGCTAAGCGAATCGTTATTACCGGTATGGGCGTCGTTTCGCCCATCGGGACCGGATTGGATACTTTCTGGCAGGCGCTCCTGGCGGGCAAGAATGGCATCGAGCGCATCACACAGTTTGACCCTTCGGACTATAGCGCCCAGATTGCCGGCGAAGTCAAGGATTTCGATTCGGCACAGTTCATTGATAAGAAAGAGGCGCGGCGCATGGACCGCTACGCCCAGTTCGCGCTGGCGGCGGCCAGGATGGCGGTGGAGGACGCGAAGCTCGATATGGAGAAGGAGAATCCTGACCGTATCGGCGCTTTTGTCGGCTCCGGCATCGGTGGCATCATGACCATGCACAGCCAGTATGAGAAGCTCTTTGCCAAGGGGCCGCATTTCATTAGCCCTTTCTTTATTCCGATGATGATTCCCAATATGGCCGCGGCTCATGTGACCATAGCTTACGGGTTGCATGGTCCATCAAGCTGCAACGCCACCGCCTGCGCCACCGGTACGAACTGCATCGGTGACGCCATGCGGGTGCTCCAGTATGGTACGGCGGATGTCATGTTGGCGGGCGGCACGGAAGCCAGCATATCGGAGGCACCGATTGCGGGCTTTATCTCGATGAAGGCGCTCTGCACCGATCACAATGATGATCCGGCTCATGCTTCCCGGCCCTTCGCCAAGGGGCGTAGCGGCTTCGTCATGGGTGAGGGATCCGGTATCATCGTTCTCGAGACATTGGAGCACGCGGAAAAGCGCGGCGCGAGGATTTACGCCGAGGTAGCCGGCTACGGCTCGAATTCCGACGCCTATCATATCACCAGCCCGGCGCCGCACGGCGTCTATCAGGCGAAGTGCATGGAACTGGCCATTGCCGACGCGGGACTCACGCCGGATGATATCGACTACGTGAACGCGCATGGCACCTCGACCCACATGAACGACCTGGGGGAGAGCGAGGCCTGCAAGGCGGTCTTCGGTCAGAGGGCCAAAGAGGTGCCGGTGAGCTCCATCAAGTCCATGACCGGCCATTTGCTGGGCGCGGCCGGTGGCGTCGAGGCCATCGCCATGGCGCTGTCGGTGCAAAGCGACATGTTGCCGCCGACCATCAACTACGATGAGCCGGACCTCGAGGAAGGGCTGGATCTCGACTATGTGCCGAACCAGGCCCGGGCGCACAAGGTGCGGGCGGCCATCTCCAATAACTTCGGCTTTGGCGGCCATAACGCCTGCCTGGTGCTGAAGAAGTTCGCCCCATGATTGCGTCAGGGCTCACAGCGGCCAGGGTCAGGGCGCTGAAGGAGCTGTCGGGGCGGCTGGGGGTGCGTTTTCGCAATATGGCGCTTTTGGACCAGGCGCTGACGCATACTTCCTATGCCAATGAAGCGGTTCGTCGTAAGGTCATCCACAACGAACGGTTGGAATTTTTGGGTGACGCTGTGCTGGAACTGGCCACCAGCACCTATCTTTTCCTCCACTTTCCTGAGCTTCCCGAGGGCGACCTGACAAAGGCACGGGCCTCGGTAGTCTGCGAAGCGGCCCTTTACCGGCGGGCGGCTGAGGTGAGTTTGGGGGATTACCTGCTCCTGGGACGGGGTGAACGGGTCACTGGCGGGGACAAACGCCCCTCGATTTTGGCGGACGCCTTCGAGGCGGTTATCGGAGCCCTGTACCTGGACCAGGGATGGCAGGCGGCGACGGACTACGTGCTGGACCAGCTCAAGGAGGAGCTGGTGGAGGTGGAGCACGGGCACAGCATCAAGGACTACAAGACGATGTTGCAGGAAGTGATCCAACGCCATCCGGGCCAGCGCATCGTCTACGAGCTGCTGGCGGCCACGGGACCGGACCACGCCAAGGTTTTCAAGGTGGCGGTGCGGGTCAACGGGCTGGCTTACGGCGTAGGCACCGGCCGGAGCAAGAAAGCTGCGGAGCAGAGCGCGGCGCAGCAGGCGCTGTCAAAGTTCGATTTCCGGGAGGGCGAAGGATTAGGCGCGAAAGCGCGAAGGGAACTTGCTCAGGCATAGAACATACAGATATCAGGGCCGTCGCGGTTGATTGCGATGGCCTTTTTTCAAGGACGTTATGAGGAGGGGGAAACCATGCGTGAGTTGATTTTTCTGGGAACCGGGTCGGCGATGGTGACAGAGTGCTACAATACCTGTTTCCTGCTGCGCCAGCCCGACGGGGAATACTTCCTGACCGACGCCGGCGGCGGCAACGGCATCCTGCGGCAGATGAAGCGGGTGGAGGCGGATTTTGAGCACCTCCATTACATGTTCGTGACCCATGGCCATACGGACCACATCATCGGCGTGATCTGGGTACTGCGGAAAATCGCCACGCTGATGAACGAGGACATTTACGACGGAGAGTTCCATGTGTACGGACATAACGTGGCCTGCCAGATCATCGAGATGATGGCGGAGCTCATGCTCAAGAAGAAGGATCTGGCTCATCTCGGCAAGCGTATCCAACTGCATGAGATTCGGGATGGCGAGACAGTGAATTTCCTGGGAATGAAGCTCACGGCCTTTGACATCGCCTCCACGAAGGCGAAGCAGTTCGGTTACCGGCTGCGCTTCGCCAACCGGCATACGCTGACGTGTCTCGGAGATGAGCCCTTCAATGACCGATGCAAGAGCTATGTGGAAAAAACGGACTGGCTGCTTTCGGAGGCATTCTGCCGCTACGAGGACCGGGAAATCTTCAAGCCCTACGAGAAAAACCACAGCACCGTCCGCGAAGCCAGCGAGCTGGCACAGACGCTGCAGGCGAAGCATCTGGTGCTCTATCATACAGAAGACAAGAATCTGGCCCAGCGCAAGGCGCTTTACACTGCCGAGGCCAGGACGTATTACAACGGTGAGGTCTTCGTGCCCGACGACCTGGACCGCATCGAGATCGACTGACAGGGATTGCGGATTGGAACGCTGTCCTTTATTGACTGTGCAAAGAAAAAACCTTCCGGAGAGGCGGAAACCACTCCGGAAGGTTTTTTACATGCGGGCTAAAAGAAAATACGTATGGTACAATTTCAGCGAAAGGTGCTGCCAAACGGTAAGTACTTTTGGCACCCTCCAATGTCATCAATTTCATATCCGGTGTCAGTTCCCTGTTATTCCGGTGGCGCGTTATCGACCCATCCGGGAAGGGAGGGCCGATACGCGGTATCTCTTCCGCCGGAATAACAGGGGTGGCAGGTCCCGGACAGGATGCTTTCCGGGCATTCCTTTTTATTACAGGGCGGCATCGAGGCCGTTTTGGGTGAAGACGTCCATGATCTCGGTGAGTTTCGTCTTTTTCGGGTTGTAGTCGATGGTGGTTTCGCCATCGTGAGTGTGAATGTGGACGTACATTACGCCGGGCATTCCCAGCAGCGATTTTTCCACGGTTTTGGCGTTGTCATCGGTATAGCCGCTGGTGATGAACTGCAGGCGGGTATTGCCGCCGGTCTGGCCGCAGCCGCATTCCTGGCACATGGGAGGAACCTCCTTTCTCGATGAAACGGAAGCGGGGGCGCTGTCCCCCGCTTCGTTTTTTTACTGAAAGAATCTCTGATGATTTGCGTAGTCCCGAATCGCCATCATACTACTCTCAGTTTGGATTTTTAAATCCTTACTG
>JAFSWT010000145.1 GCA_017444395.1 Schwartzia sp. (in: firmicutes)
ATCGAGATGGGCTACACCCTGGCCGACGGCCTTGAGTACATCCGTACCGGTATCAACAGCGGCCTTACCATTGACCAGTTCGCCCCCCGCCTCTCCTTCTTCTGGGCCATCGGCAAGAACTACTTCATGGAAATCGCGAAGATGCGCGCGGCCCGCGTCCTCTGGGCGAAGATCGTCAAGCAGATGGGCGGCACCAACGACAAGTCGATGGCGCTCCGTACCCACAGCCAGACGTCCGGCTGGTCCCTCACGGCGCAGGATCCGTTCAACAACGTGGCCCGCACGGCGATGGAGGCCATGGGCGCGGCTCTCGGCCACACCCAGTCGCTGCATACCAACGCCCTCGACGAGGCCATCGCGCTGCCGACCGACTTCTCGGCCCGTATCGCCCGCAACACCCAGCTCTACATCCAGGATGAGACGCAGGTCTGCAAGATCATCGATCCGTGGGGCGGCTCCTACTATGTCGAGGCCCTCACCAACGAGATCATCCGCCGGGCCTGGGCGCATATCCAGGAAGTCGAGTCCCTGGGCGGCATGGCGAAAGCCATACCGACCGGCCTGCCGAAGATGCGTATCGAGGAAGCGGCGGCCCGCCGCCAGGCCCGTATCGACTCCAACAACGAGGCGATCATCGGCCTGAACAAGTACCGTCTGGAGAAAGAGGATCCGCTGGAAATCCTCGCCATCGACAACACCGCCGTGCGCAACGCGCAGGTGGAGCGTCTCGAGAAGCTGCGCCGCGAGCGCAACGAGGACGACGTCCGCGCCGCTCTCGAAGCGATCACGAAGGCCGCCGAGGACCGCAAGAACGGCAACCTGCTGGAGTGCGCCGTCGAGGCCGCCCGCGTCCGCTGCTCGCTGGGTGAGATTTCCGACGCGGTGGAGAAAGTCTCCGGCCGTTATCAGGCTGTCATCCACACCATTTCCGGTGTCTATTCCTCCGAGTTCACCGACAAGAGCGCGCTGGAGAAAGCCCGGGCCATGGCTGACGAGTTCGAGAAGCTCAGCGGCCGTCGTCCGCGTATCTTCGTCGCCAAGATGGGCCAGGACGGTCACGACCGTGGCCAGAAGGTCATCGCCTCGTCCTTCGCCGACATGGGCTGGGACGTCGACGTGGGACCGCTGTTCCAGACGCCGGAAGAGACCGCGCAGGACGCGGTGGACAACGACGTTCACATGGTCGGCTTCAGCTCGCTGGCGGCCGGTCACAACACCCTGCTGCCGGAGCTGGTACAGGAGCTCAAGAAGCGCGGCCGCGACGACATCATGGTCGCCATCGGCGGCGTTATCCCGGTTCAGGACTACGACCACCTCTACAAGGGCGGCGCCGTGGCCATCTTCGCGCCGGGCACCAACATCCCCGAGGCCGGCATCAAGCTGCTGGGTCTCTTGATTGACCGCGCCAAGGCCGAAGCCTCTGACATCGGCTGATTCATCATGTAGCACGCGTCTCTCAAGTTCAACTGAGAGCAGTATCCAGGAACCACCGGGCCCCTTTGGGGGCCCGCGTTCCTTCGAGGGAGGTATGCTATGCCAGATTATACGACTTCCAAACCGGAATGGGCGCCCGAAGAAGACGACGGCAAGTTCGCCTGCGGCGTCATGAGCGGCATTGACGGCATCACCGACACCACCGTGGGCAACCTGAACCCGGCGCTGAAGGACGGCACCATGAAGCCGAAGAGCAAGATGATCCTGAGCGCCGACGACTTCATCAAAGGCGTTGCCAGCGGCGACCGGGGCATCCTGTCCCGGGCCATCACCCTCATCGAGAGCAACAACCCCAGGCACTTCTCCAAAGCCCAGCGGGTACTCCAGGGGCTCCTGCCGAAAACCGGCAAGGCGCTCCGCGTCGGCATCACCGGCGTCCCGGGCGCGGGCAAGAGTACCACGATCGAGGCTTTCGGTAACATGCTCTGCGATATGGGCCACCGGGTCGCGGTTCTGGCGGTAGATCCCACCAGCTCCGTCACCAAGGGCTCCATCCTCGGCGACAAGACGCGCATGGGAACGCTCTCGCGGCGGCCCGAAGCCTTCATCCGGCCCTCGCCGGCCGGCGGGACGCTGGGCGGCGTCGCCCGGAAGAGCCGGGAAACGATGCTGCTTTGCGAAGCGGCCGGTTACGACGTGATCCTGGTGGAGACCGTCGGCGTGGGGCAGTCGGAAACGACGGTGCGCTCCATGGTCGACTTCTTCATGCTGATCGTGCTGACCGGCGCCGGCGACGAGCTGCAGGGCATCAAGAAGGGCATCATGGAGCTGGCGGACGCCATCGTGGTCAACAAGGCCGACGGGGACAACTACCTCAAGGCCAAGGTGGCCCGGGGCGAATACGAGCGCATGATCGAGTACATCCGTCCGGCCACCGAGGGCTGGCGTACCCACGCCTACCTCGCCTCCGCCGTGACGAAAGCGGGCCTCAAGGAGCTCTGGGACGTCATCCGGGCCTTCAGCAAGGTCACCCACGATTCCGGTGTATTCCAGAGGCGGCGTGACAGCCAGCTGCTCGACTGGGTCCACAGCATGATCGACGAACATCTGCACAACCTGTTCTTCGACGATCCGGTGGTTTTGGGCCGGATGCCGGAAATCAAGGACGCGGTGCTCGGCGGGACGATCTCCCCCACCCAGGCGGTGGCCGAGCTCATCCACATCTTCGACGTGCAGCGGGCTACGCAGCGTCACGTTGACCTGTTCCATCCCGAAAACGAGATAATGAAGAAATGAAGAAATGACAAAAAACCAGCGCTGGCGGCGCGCCGTGACGGGCGCTGACAGCGCTGGCTTTTGTATGAGCGGAGAAGGGAGCATTCCGGCTCCCGTATAGGAGGGGCTTCTTTGTACACGAAAAAAATCTATTTTGCCGGTGGCAGCTTCTATGAGCTGCAGGAGGTATTCTCCCGCATTCCCGGCGTTGTAGACACGCGTACCGGCTACATCAACGCCCTGACGCCGCAGCCGACCCATGAGGCGGTGCTGGCGGGCGTCACCGGCGCGGCCATGGGCGTCGAGGTCGCTTTCAATCCCAAGAAAATCGACCTGTCGAGCCTCATGGACATCCTGTTCGCCGTCATCAACCCCTATGTGAAGGACAAGCAGGGGCCCTGCGAGGGCCCGATGTACCGCAGCGGCGTTTACTACGTCTCGGCCGAGGATGAGCCCATCGTGGCCTATCACATGAACTTCATCCAGAACCGCAAGAAAGCGCCGGCGGCCACCGAGGCGGCGCTCACCGTCAACGACACCACCCGGGACCCCGTCGGGGCGCGGCGCTGCTACGCCGAGTATATGCGGCTCCAGAACTTCCACCCGGCCGACGAGGAGCACCAGCACTACCTGCGGGCGCACCCCGACACCAAAACGCATATCGACTTCGCCCGCCTGCTGGAGCTCAGGATCATCCAGTAAGATTACAGGAAAACCGCTGCCCTCTCGTTGGGCGGCGGTTTTCTTTTTGGAAAAACCCCGTCCGTTTTCAGCGTCGCGGCAAGAGAATTATTGCAACCCGCTTTACAGAATGGTAGAATCATTATAGTAGTTTGGCCGGAGACAACCGCCGTCTCGTCAGGAGGCGTCCATTCCGGCCGGTTTTCGGAGAACGTCCGGGGAGTCGTTGCGATATGAAATGTTACCGTTTTCGCCGGGAAAGCCGGTGAAATCATGAACATAAAAGAGCGGATCAGGCAGCTTTTCTCAAAGCGTCACCGCGTCCAGACGCCGGTCATACTCCAGATGGAGGCGACGGAATGCGGCGCCGCGACGCTGGCCATGATCCTCGCCTATTACGGCAAATGGCTGCCGCTGGAAAAGCTGCGGGAGGAGTGCGGCGTGACCCGCGACGGCGTGAACGCCAAAAACATCCTCGTTGCCGCGCGCAAGTATAACTGCGAGGCGCGCGGCTTCGCGGGCCGTCCCGATGTGTTACGGGAAAAGGAATTCCCGCTGATCCTGTATTGGGAATTCAACCATTTCGTCGTGCTCGAAGGCATTGAGGGCGACAGCGTCTTCCTCAACGACCCGGCCATGGGCCGTCGCCAGCTGCTGTGGGATGAGTTCCTGACCTCCTATACGGGCATCTATCTCTCCATCCACCCCGGCAAAGGCTTTCGCCCGGAGGGTCATCGGTACAACGTCTTCAAGGCGATCGCGGACAAGCTGGCGGCTGACAAATGGGCCGTCCTCTTCGTGCTCATCCTCGGGCTTTGCATGGTCATTCCGGGACTGGCCATCCCGGTGATGGGGCAGATTTTCATTGACAGTATCTTTTCCCTCGATCACCCCGATTGGGTGACGTATCTCATGGGGGCAATGGTGTTTGCCATGTTGCTCTCGGGAACGATGACTGCCATGCGGGTTGCCGTGCTGACGTTCTGGCAGAAAAAACTCACCCTCTCGGATTCGTCGGGTTTCTTCTGGCATGTCCTGCGACTTCCCATGACATTCTTCCAGCAGCGGTACGCGGCGGATGTGGCGTCGCGCATCCAGTTCAATGAGGTCAACGCCGAGGTCATTTCCAGCCAGGCGGCAACGGCGGTCCTTGACTGCCTGGTGGCGCTGTTCTTCCTGGGGCTGCTCTTGCAGTACAGCGTATCGCTGGCGGTCATCGGCGTTTCCATCAGCCTCGTCAACCTTTTGGTGCTCCTCTACATGCGCCGCCGCCTGACTGACCTCACGATACGCATCCAGCAGGACCGAAGCAAGGAATACGGCGTTCTGACGAACGGCTTGCTGATGATTGAAAGCATCAAGTCCAACGGCGGCGAGAGCAACCTCTTTTCCATGTGGGCGGGCTACCGGGCCAGAGCCCTGATGGCGACGCAGGAAATGAAGCTCTGGTCGCTGAAGGTGCGGCTGCTGCCGACGCTGCTGGCGGGGCTGAACAGCGCCCTCGTCATGACGGTGGGCGGCTTCTCCATCATGGAGGGCGTGATGACCGCCGGTGTCTATACAGCGGCCAGCAATCTGATCACGAAATTCCAGGAACCCATGAACAAGCTGCTGTCGCTGGCCAATGTACTGCAGGATACGGAAATGCAGATGCAACGCCTCGACGATGTGCGGCGCAACCCCATCGACAGCCTGAACTACCCCGGCGACGACCAAAAGATTACCTTCGGGGGCGACCGGCTCTCAGGCAGTCTCACGTTGCGGGACGTGAGCTTCGGTTACAGTCCGCTGGCCCCACCGCTCCTCGAGCACTTTGACCTGCAACTGGCGCCGGGACGCTGGGCGGCAATCGTCGGCGCCTCCGGCAGCGGGAAATCGACGCTGGCCAGGCTCGTCGCCGGACTCTATGAGGAATGGTCGGGGGATGTGCTGCTGGACGGCGTGAAGCGCCGCGACATTCCGCGCGGGACCATCGTGAATTCCGTTTCCTCGGTGGACCAGGACATTTTCCAGATCACCGGGACGGTGCGCGAAAACATCTCCCTCTTTGACAGCTCCGTTCCGAAAGCGGACATCATCCAGGCGGCGCAGGACGCCTGCATCCACGACGACATCCTGCGACTCCCCGGCGGCTATGACGCCGTCGTTTCCGAAGGCGGCATGAACTTCTCCGGCGGACAGCGGCAGCGGCTGGAAATCGCCCGCGCCCTGGCATCGAACCCGTCGATTTTGATTCTCGACGAGGCCACCAGCGCGATTGACCCGGTCACGGAGATAAAAGTGCTGGAAAACATCCGCCGCCGTGGTTGCACCTGCCTGATTATTGCCCACCGGCTCTCGACGATCCGGGACGCGGACGAGATCATCGTCCTCGACCACGGGAAAGTCGCGGAACGCGGCACCCACCGTGACCTGGTACAGCATGACGGACCCTACCGCCGGCTGGTTGAGGAACGGGAACGGAACGGAACCTGAAAGAAGGAATCGGTATGCGCCTTGCTGCGGGAGAGCGACTCCGGCTGACGGACGATGACAAGTGGATACGGGTGACAGCGGGGCGGCTGGAGGTTTACGCCGTCACGCGGGAAGGGACCTCCTTCCACCAGATCTTCCTGATGGAGCTTTCTCCGGGAGAGGCGGCCTTTCCGGCATTGGATGATTTCGGCCGAATTGACACGGAGATTTACGCCGTTGAGGACACCGAGGCGGAATCCTTCTCGTTCAGCGCCCTGCCGCCGGAAGAGATGGCGCCGCTGATGCGGAAGTGGTTCGCCGCCCTCGCTGCCCTGCCCTGGCTGCGCCTGCTGGCCGACCGGGGCGACGAGGTCCTGCGGACCTGGCCGGACGGCACCGCGCTGAGGAGCAAGGAAACGGACAGTGCGGCGCTGTCGGCGGCCTTCGCGGCCGACGAGGGCATTTTCTCCATGCTGGCCGGCGTACGCTTCCACTCCCTGGACCGGCGGCTCTCCGCCCGGACGGAAAACCGGGCGCGGCAAAAGCAGCGGCTGGTGGACGAGACGATTTCGGCACTGCTCGGCGAGGAACGAATCCCGGCGACGATGGGAGCGCGGACAACGCCAGGCTGGATGAAGCCGTATTTCTCGTCCGATGCGCGGCGGCGGCACTCAGGATGCCGTCAAAGGACATCCAGCTCTCCCACGATATCGTGAAAAAGCTCGACTATCTGAGCCTGATCCGGCGAATCACCTCGAAGGCCGGCATAGGCCTGCGCCTGGTCCGCCTCGAATCAGGCTGGCATCGGGACGACTGCGGCGTCATGCTCGGCTATTTCGGCGAGGACAAGACCCCCGCCGCCCTCCTTCCCGACACACCGCAAAGCTACCGCCTCATAACGCGGAAAAACCCTGACGGTATCCCCGTCACTGACGAAATCGCGGCCGGGATAGCCCCGGACGCTTTCCGCTGCTACGCGGGGCTGCCGTCAAAAAAGCTCAAATGGCTTGATATCCTGCACTTCCTGCTCGACCAAACCTGGAAAACGGACGGGAAAACCTTTCTGCTCGTCAGCCTGGTGGCGGGCATCATCCCCCTCATCACCCCCATCATCACCGAAACGATCTTCCACGACATCATCCCCATCCTCGACCGTCAGGGCCTCAGCACCGTCACGCAGGTAGCGATGGTCTCGGGCTTCACCACCGCGGCGCTGACCACAGTACGCTCCATCGCCATGCTCCGCTTCTCTCTCCGGGGCGGCATGGCAATTCAGGCCGCCGTGATCCTGCGCGTCCTCTCCCTGCCCGTCCGCTTCTTCCGGGAATACCAGTCAGGCGAACTCGCGAGCCGCATCGTGGGATTGGAGACCGTGGAAACACTTCTGTCGGAAGAATTACTGGGGACGATATTCTCCTTCCTGTTCTCCTTCTGGAGCCTCGCTTTGATGTGTTGGTACAGTTGGAAACTGACGGGGATGGCCATCCTCATCTGGCTCGTTTACAGCCTCATCAGCTGGGTTGTCATCCAGCGTCTGGCCCGTTCCCAGCGGTACATGACCCAGGCAAGGAACAAGACCGCCGGCATCCTGCAACAGATTTTCACGGGCCTGGTGAAATTCCGCGTCAAGGGCGCGGAAGCGCAAGCGTACCATTTGTGGGGCGAAAAATTCGCCGAGGAATGGAAGTGGAATTACGACACCCGCTGGAAGAAAAATATCAATACGATTCTCGCCAACGTCCAGCCAATCCTGCTCTCCCTGGTTCTTTACTATGTCGGACTGCGGGAACTGGCGGAAAGCACCGTCAGTATCGCCGTCATCGGCAGCGAGGCGGGAACGCTTTTCGGCGTTTCGCAGCCGATGACGACGGCGACATTCATCGCCTTCCAGGCGGCCTATACCGCCTTCAACGCCTCTCTGGTCGCCTGCCTGCCCGTTCTGGAGCAGCTGGCCACCGTCCGGCCGCTGCTGGAAAACCTCGTGGATATCCTGGAAGCGGAACCGGAAAGCGCCGACAACAAAATTGAGGCCGACATGCTGACCGGCGCCATCGAGGTGCGGAACCTTACCTTCTCCTGCCGCGCCGAAGGGCCGGAGGTATTGCGGGACATCAGCTTCCGGGTCGCGGCGGGGGAAAACGTCGCCATCGTGGGGAAATCGGGCTGCGGCAAATCCACCCTGGTCCGGTTGCTGCTCGGCTTCGAATCGCCAAACAGCGGCGCGGTTTACTACGACGGCCAGGACCTCGCCGAGCTCTCCCTGGCCTCGGTGCGCTCGCAGATGGGCGTCGTGCTGCAAAACGGCCAGCTCATGACCGGTGACATCTTCCATAACATCGTCGGCACCAACGACCTCACCCTCGATGACGCCTGGGAAGCGGCGGAAGCGGCGGGCGTCGCCGACGACATCCGCGAAATGCCCATGCAGATGAACACCATAATCAGCGAGGGCAGCACGAACATCTCCGGCGGCCAGCGCCAGCGCCTCCTGATAGCCCGGGCCCTGGCCATGAAACCCGCCATCATCCTCTGCGACGAAGCCACCAGCGCCCTCGACAACCAGGCGCAGGCCATCGTAACCGCGAGCCTTGACCGGTTGAAAGCCACGCGCATTGTTGTCGCCCACCGGCTTTCGACAATCCGCCACGCCGATCGCATCCTCGTCCTCGACGAGGGGCGCATCGCCGAAAGCGGCACCTTCGACGAACTGGTGGCCCGGGACGGCCTCTTCGCCTCCCTGGCAAAACGGCAAACGATATGATTCCTTCCGAAAAAAAAGAGAGGCGCCGATGCCTCTCTCTTTTTTATCCATACTTCTCCGGAAACGAAATCCGGCTGAAGCCTTCTCCCTGCCCCCCTCACAGAGGGGGCTTGCAGAGCCTCCCTTTTCAATTTTGCGGAAACCTTTAGGCTTTAGCTCTATTGAGAAAGCTGGCTCTACTGCCTCCCAGAGAGGGAGGTGGCGAGCTTGCGAGCCGGAAGGAGACCACGCACCTTCGAGTTACACGAACTTTCGATTTTCACGCGAACCTTCAAATGACCGCAGGGCCCCTGACGCCCTCCCCCCGGACTCGCTGCGCTCGTCGTCCCCCCTCTGCGAGGCGGGCTTGGCTTACACCTTCCTGAAACTCGTCCCTGTCACCTCATACCTTGCCGTCACATCTCCCCCTACCCCATCCGTAAAGCAGACCTCGTAGCTCTCTCCCGCCGCGGCGGATTCTATGAAGAGTTGGGCGCCGGTGTTGGTGGTGATGTTGAGATAGCTGCCGCCGTTCAGGGTGGTGGTGGTGACGGTGAGGCTGCCGTCGTCCTTGAGGTCGTAGAGCATGACCTTGTCGCCGTTGCCGATGTTTTGGATCACGTCCTTGCCGTCGCTGCTGCCGAAGTAGAAGGTGTCCTGCGCTTCGACGCCGAAGGCGTCCTTGCCGCCGCCGGTCAGCAGGTCGTTGCTGCTGCCGCCGCCGTAGAGGGTGTTGGCTACGCCGTTGCCGCCGGTCAATGTTTCGGCGGTGGCGCCGCTGCCGGCCAGGAAGTTGTCGCCGTGGTCGCTGCCCTTTACCGCCGTGATGTAGCTGTAGTTTTCGCCGGCCTCAAAGTAGCGGCCGCTGTTGCCGAGATCGACCTTGACGCCGGTGGAGATTTCCGAGGCGTCGAGGGCGCTGCCGCCGTCTTTCGAGCCGTAGTAGTATTTCGCCGCCGTATCGTCGGTGACTTTTTCGGTGGCGTTCTTGTTTAGGACCGACAGGCGTTCGTCGGCGCCGGTGAGGCCGTTCTTCAGCACCACATGGGCCGAGACGCTGTCGGTGCCGGCCGCCATCTGGAGCGTCAGGCTGGCGTCGCCGTTGGTGAGGACGAGATTGCCTTTGCCGTCGTAGCTGGCGGTGGTGCCGGTGAGCAGGCTGCTTTCGTAGAAGGTGACGGCGTCGCTGGTATTGTCGAAACCGCCGCCTAAGTTCTGCACGCTGTCCTTGCCGTTGCCTTTGGCGAGGCCGAACTGCTCCCGGGTGTCAAGGCTGCCGGTGTTGATGATGGTGTCGTCGCCTTTGCCGCCGGCGGCGAGGTCGCCGGTGCCGACGTAGAGGGTGTCGTTGCCCTGGCCGCCCATCATGGTGTCGGCGGCTTCGTTGTTGGCGCCGGTCATGATCATCGGGTCTTTCTGACCGGCGGTATCGGCGTTGGAGCCATAGGCCAGCGCGTACCAGACCGTCTGCGTCTTGCCGCTGGCGTCCTGTACGCAGACCGTGGCGCCGCTGTCGCCCTCCGCCGGAGCGAGGCCGGCGTCGAACTGGCCGCCGCCGGCGGTGCGGATGGTACCGTCGGCGCTGAAGACGGACTTCTCCCCGAGGAAGGCGCTGGCGTCGATGGCGCCGTTTGTCCCGGTGAAAGTGGCGGTGCCGGCCAGGACGTCTTTTTCGGCGGCGTTGTAGTCCAGCAGGGTTACCGTGCCGGTGACGGCGGTGCCGTCGATGAGGTCACTTCCACGGCCGGCGGCGATGGAGGCGTCGTTTCCGGCCAGGATGGTGTCAGCGCCGGCTTCACTGGCGCCGACGGTGACGAGGTCGCCGGTGGAGGCGGCGAGGTCGAGGTAGTTGTCGCCTCTGCCGACGACGATGGTGTTGTCTTTGCCGCCGGCTACGGAAAGGGTGCTTCTGCCGCCGCCGTTGGTGTTGTCCCCGGCGAGGTTGATGACGTTATGGCCGCCGCCCGCGAGGGCGATGCTGTCGTCGCCGCTGCCGGCGTTGATGGTGACGGATTCGGCGTCGCCGATGGCGATGGTGTCGTTGCCGCCGCCCATGCCGATTTGGGCTTCGTTGACGGCGCCGGCGAGGCTGATGAGGTTGCCGCCGGTTTGGGAGGCGCTGCCGCCGCGGATGGTGGTATGGTTCAACGTGACCGTCTCGTCGGCTTCGACGACGTTGTTGCCGCCGGCGGTGAGGTCGAGGATGTCGCCTTCGTTACCGGCGTCGCCGGTAAAGCGGATGGTGTCGTCGCCGCTGCCGCCGAGGATGGTGGCGTGGCCGTCGGCGGTGGTCATCTCGACGAGGTTGTTGCCGGCTTCGAGGTTGACGTGGTTTTCCCCGTCGCCGGAGAGTTTGATGGTGTCGTCGCCGGTGCCGGCGCTGATGCTGGCGCCGCCACCTTCCACGGTGAGGGCGTCGTTGCCGCTGCCGAGGTCGATGGCGAGGTGGCTGCCGCCGGTGACGGTGGCGCTGTCGGCGCTGCTGCCGAGGGAGACGTTGCCGCCGTGGCCGTTGATGGTGAGGTTATCATCGCCGGCGCCGAGGTCGATCCGGGCGTTGTCGCCGCCCACGGTGGCGTTGTCGCTGCCGCCGCCGGCGGAGACGGAGGCGTCGTCGCCGGTGAGGGCCAGGGTATTGTCGCCGCTGCCGAGGTCAACTTTCGCGTTGTCGCCCGCGACGGTGGCCTGGTCGTCGCCGCTGCCGGACTGGATGGTGGCGCTGTCGCCGGCGATCTGCAGGGTGTTGTCGCCGTTGCCGACGGCGATATAGTTGCCGGTGCCGCCGGTGACGGTGATCTGGTTGTTGCCGTCGCCGGCGAAAATGCTGTCGCCGCCGTTGCCGCCCGCCGTCACGGTGTTGTCGCCGCCGGAGAGGGACACGATGACGACGCTGTCCACGCCGCTGATGTCGATGTTGTCGTCGCCATCGGTGCCGGTGATGACGTCCACGGTCTTCCCGTTGACGTTCACCGTCTCGGCGGGCACGGTGGGCGTGGGCTCCGGCGCCGGCTGCGGGACATCATGGGTGATGGTCGCCGTCTCCCCGGTAGCGCCGTTCTGCACCTTGAGACTGTAGCGAGCGCCGGAGGCCGCCACAGTGAGGCCCGAAGCCGCGCCGTCAATCAGCAGATTGCCGCTGTCGTCGATGGTCAGCAGCGTGGTGAGGTCCGCCGGGTTGCCGGCGTCGTCCGTTTTCTCCGTGGAAAGCACGACGAGGTCGCCGCCGTCGAAAGCGCCGGTGATCTTCGTCAGGTCGTCGAACGCCTTGACCTTCAGCGTATCTTCGCCGGCGCCGAGGTTCAGGACCACCGGGCCGTCTTGGGTATCAGCAAAGCCTCCCGCCAGATTCACCTCGTCATTGCCGGCCCCGGCGTCGATGGTGGTGGTGGGGGCACCGACAAGTCCATCAATCGTCAGGGTGTCGTCGCCGCCGCCGAGGGAGATTTTAGCGGCGGCAACACCTCGCCTAATGTGCACCTCATCGTTCCCCGCCCCGGCGTCGATGGTGACAATGCTATTACCACCAACAACAGCGCCGCCAATCGTCAGCGTGTCGTCGCCACCGCCAAGGGAGATTTTGGAGGAATAGAGAACCGGGCCGGTGATGCTCACCACATCTTTCCCCGCCCCGGCGTCGATGGTGGAGCTTTCGACATTATCATAGAATCCTGTGTTGATTGTCAGCGTGTTGCCGTTGCCGCTGTCGTCGCCATCGCCGAGGGAGATTTTAGCGCCGGAAACCGAGCCGTTGATGATCACCGTATCGGCCCCGGCCCCGGCGTCGATGGTGGAGCTTTCGACATAGCTGCCAATCGTCAGCTTGTCGCCGCCGGCGCCGAGGGAGATGGCGGAGCCGAGGGAAGCGTTATCGGATTTTTTGACCGCGCCCGCGATGCTCACCTCGTCGGCGTCCGCCCCGGCGTCGATGGTGGAGGATTCGACCGCGCCGGTGATCGTCAGCTTGTCGGCCCCGGCGAGGGAGCCGGCGTTTTCGCCGTCGAGGGAAATTTTGGCCTTGGTGACCGCGCCGTTGATGCTCACCGAGTCGGCGCCGGTCCCGGCGTCGATGGTGGAGCTGCTGACATAGCCGCCGATGGAAATCGAGTCGTTATCCGCTCCGGTGTTGATGGAGGAATTGTTTTCGACCTTGGTGTTGATTGTCAGCCGGTCTTTCCCGGCCCCCGTATTGAAAGAGATGGCTGCGGCAGCATTACCATACCCTTTGAATTCGAGCGTATCAGCGCCCGCGCCCGCTACAATAGTGGTGCAAGCAACCTGTTGGCCGCCATCCCCCAAGGCAGACAGGGAATTGTCGCCCTCGCCGAGGAGAATTTTGGAATTGTTGTTAATGTTTCCCCGGATACTGAGGGTGTCGCCTCCCGCCCCGGCATCGATGGTGGAGCTGCCAACGCCGCCATCAATCGTCAGCTTGTCGTCGCCGCCGCCGAGGGAGACTTTGGAGGCGTTGTAAACCGTGCCCTTGATGATCACTTCGTCGGCGTCGTCTTCGTCCTCCGCTCCGGCGATGATGGTGGAGCCAGAGACTTTGCCGCTGACAGACGGGTCATCGCTGCCAATCGTCAGCGTATCTTTGCCGCCGCCAAGGGAGATGGCGGAGCCGACGGTGATGGTAGAGCCGGATTCACCCCGGACGGTGGAATACGAAACGTTGCCGGCGATGCTGACCGAGTCGGCGACGCCGGTGCCGGTCAAAGTGTCGCCGGCCAGCGAGGCGGCGGTGATCGTCGTCCCCGTAACCGCGCCCGTGTTGTCGGTGACCATCTTTTTCCTGAC
>JAFSWT010000146.1 GCA_017444395.1 Schwartzia sp. (in: firmicutes)
AATACCCGCCTTTCTCGACATCACTGGAAAAGCTAGGTATTCTGTAACACAAGATTCCACAATGTCAAGTGGAATTTTCCCGAAGGAGTAAGTTCTACTTTCACTACCGTAAAGTAGAATTTAGCTTTTCAATTGAGGGGGCCGCGTTTTTTCGTAAAATGCTTTGCGTTCAGCGTTAAAATGCTGTAAAATGATGATAATAACTTAGTCGCCTGATAGTCAGTGAGGGACAGCGATGGACCGCGATGTCCGGGGAAGGAACGTGCCGCGGGCTACCCCTCACAAAGGAGCGTGAGCCCATGCCCGGAGACGATAATTCTATAATGGATCCTGCTCTTGAGGATCTTGGGGAAAAGTCCCTGCAAACGATCCTGCATACGTTGCTCAATACGATCGAGACGAGCAAGTCTCAAATTTTCGATGTCTATGACGCGGCGCACCGGGAAGTGGATGCCAGCCAGCGTAATCTCGAGGAACTGATTCGCCAGACGAAGGAAGTCATTGATGAGGTTGACGCTTTGGAGAAGCAGGAGCAGCAGGAAAAGCAGCGCCTTGTCCGCGTCAGCAGCAGCTTTGCTGATTACTCGGAGGAACGCATCCAGCAGGCCTACGAGTCGGTGAAAAATGTACAGGTGGATTTGGGAATCGCCCGGGAACGAGAGCGTCAGCTTCGTCAGCAGCGAAATCAGCTTGAAGTGCGCTTGCGTCATCTGCAAAAGACCGTGATTGCGGCGCAGCGGCTGGCTATGCGGATCGGTTCCATGTTGAATTTTCTCGGTTCTCAACTCAGCGATGTTGTGTCGCAGTTGGAAGCGGCCTCAAAGAACAAGTTCTTGAGCGCCGCGATTATTCGTGCCCAGGAGGAGGAGCGACTGCGGGTATCTCGGGAGCTTCATGACGGCCCGGCCCAAGATGTTGCCAACCTGATGATGGAGACTTCCATTATCGAAAGGTTGGTTGACATGGACCCGGACGATGCCAGAATGAATCTGCAGGATCACCGGCGACATCTGAAGGACTGTCTGCACAGTATCCGTCAAATCATTTTTGATATGCGGCCGATGTCTTTGGATGATCTGGGTTTGGTGGCGGCGGTGGAACAGTTGGTCCGACAAATGCACGACCGGATGATGTTGGAGGTAAAGCTTTCCATTGACGGCAACGAGATTCCGGTAGCGCCCCATGTGAAGATTGGCCTGTTCCGCATTATCCAGGAAGGTCTCAACAACATCATTCGTCACGCCGGGACGAAGAAGGCGGGGCTTCGTTTGCTCTTTACGGAAGCGGCAATTTCTATTCTGATTGAGGACAACGGGCGAGGCTTTGACTTGACGTCCGAGCCCAAGTCGGACCCGGATGCACAGGATGATGGTCATTTCGGGCTTTTGGGCATGAAGGAGCGGGCGGTTATCATCGGCGCTCAGCTCAATGTGACCTCTGTGCCCGGGCAGGGAACGAAAGTGCATCTTCGCTTGCCGTTGCAACCGTCGGCAGCACCGACGTTGGCAGATAAAAAGCAGGAGATGGCGGAGCGGCGGGCGCATGCCGCCGAGGCCGGACAATGAGCGGGAATCAGCGGCAGGCGCCGCTGGCGGCAGCGATGAAAGCGTATGCCGCTGGCGGCGCTCTCGCTTTTCATACGCCGGGACACAAGCAGGGGCTCGGGGCGCATCCGCTGCTGAAGGAGCTGATCACCGGGGCGGGGCTGCGGCAGGAGGTCTCGCTGATGGCGGAGCTGGACGACCTGAACTGTCCCAACGGCTGCATCCGGGAGGCACAGGCGCTGGCGGCGGAGCTCTATGGGGCGGATGACGCCTGGTTCATGGTGAACGGAACCACCGGCGCGATTCAGACGATGATGATGGCGGCGCTGGAACCGGGGGACGAGGTCCTGATTCCCCGGAATGCCCATCGCTCGATTCTCGGCGGACTGATCCTGACGGGGGCGGTCCCGGTGTATTTGCCGCCGGTACTCGACGAGCAGCTCGGCATCGCGATGGGGCTGACGGCGGAGACGGTGGCAGAGGGCCTGGCTGCCCATCCGGGGGCAAAGGCGGTGCTGGCGGTCTATCCCACCTATTACGGCGTGACCTTCGATCTGGCGTCGGTGGCTGCACTGGCCCACGCGCACGGGGCGATGCTGCTGGTGGACGAGGCCCACGGCCCCCATCTGCCTTTCTCCGGGGAACTGCCGGCGGAGGCGCTGGCTCTGGGGGCGGATATGGCGGCCCTCAGCACCCATAAGCTGCTGGGCTCGCTGACGCAGACCTCGATGCTACTGGCGAAAGGGCCCCGGGTGAACCGGGAGCGGGTGCGCCGGGCGGGGTCGTTGCTTACTTCTACCAGCCCCAACTATCTGCTGTTGGCGTCGCTGGACATCGCCCGCCTGCAAATGGCGGAGTATGGCGACGCTCTGGTGGGGCGGGCGGTTCGCCTGGCCGAAGGCGTCCGGGCGGCGGTGAATGATACGCCGGGGCTCTGGTGCTTCGGCCCGGAGTATCTGGGGCGGCCCGGGGCAGAGGCACTGGACGCGACGAAGCTCACGGTGCAGACGGCCTGGCTGGGGCTCACCGGCGCGGCGGCGGAAACCGTGTTGCGCCGGGACTACAACTTGCAGTTGGAGCTCACCGACGCTTACAATGTGCTGTTCCTGCTGACGATGGCGGACACGGAGCGGGAGGCGTACGCGCTCATCAAGGCGCTGAAGGATTTTGCCCTGCGCCACCGGCGGGAGCCGCTGGCCCGGACGCGCCTCGTTCTGCCGGAGCTTCCGGTCAGGAAGCTGACGCCGCGGGAGGCGTTCTTCGCTCCCTCGGAGGCGGTGCCTTTCGCGCTGGCGGCGGGGCGCACGGCAGCGGAGGAAATCGGCTTCTATCCGCCGGGCGTGCCGTTGCTGTGCCCCGGCGAGGGGATAACGACGGCGCTGCTGGAACATCTGCAGGCAATGAAGGAAGCCGGCCTCCGGGTGAGCGGTCCCGAGGACCCGGCACTGGGGACGATACGAGTCGTGAGGTGATGGTACATGGCCAGAGGACGGATGATAATCCTGGAGGCGGGCGACGCCTCAGGCAAGGCGACGCAGACGAAGCTGCTCTATGACCGCCTGGCGGCGGAGGGGCGGGAGGTTCGCCGGGTGGAGTTTCCCGACTATGCTTCGGAATCCTCGGCACTGGTGCGGATGTACCTGTCCGGCGCCTTTGGCGGACAGGCGGGCGATGTGGGGCCCTACGCGGCGTCGGCTTTTTTCGCCGTGGACCGCTACGCCTCGTACCAACTCAAATGGAAGGATTTTTACCGGGGCGGCGGCATCGTCCTCGCCGATCGTTATGTGACTTCAAATCTGGTCCATCAGGCGGTGAAGATTGCCGATCCCGATGCGCGGGCGGCTTATGCCGCCTGGCTGGAGGATTTTGAGTACGAGAAGCTGGGGCTGCCCCGGCCGGATTGCGTGGTCTTTCTCGACATGGCGCCGGAAGCCAGCGACCGGCTGCTGGCGGCCCGGGCCCGGGAAACGGGGACCTCCGATATCCATGAGCACGACCGGGCCTATCTGCACCGCTGCCATGCCGCCTATCAGGAGGTGGCGGCACGCTACGGCTGGCAGCGTGTCCTCTGTAGCAATGGCGCCGATCCGCGGGCACCGGAGGATATCGCGGCGGATGTTTACGCGGCGGTAAAGGCGGCGCTGGCTTAGGAACAGGAAACGACAGCAGATAAGGAGCGGGCATGATTAAAGAGGTACTTGTAGTGGAGGGAAAGATGGACGTCGTCGCCGTAAGGAAGGCGGTGGAGGCGGATTGTATCATCACCGGCGGCTTCACGCTGAACCGCCGGACGTTGGACGATATCAGGAAGGCGTATGAGCGGCGGGGCATCATCGTCCTGACCGACCCGGATTCCGCCGGGGAGAACATCCGCAACTATCTCACCCGGCTCTTTCCCGCGGCGAAGCACGCTTTCATTCCCCGGGAGGAGGCGGAGGCGGAGGGCGACGTCGGCGTCGAGCAGGCCTCGCCGGAGGCCATCCGCCGGGCACTGGCCAAGGTACGGACAGCACAGTTCCAGCCCCGGGAGGAGTTCACGGCGGCGGATTTGGCTTCGCACCGTCTCAGCGGCGCTGCCGACGCGGCCGGCCGCCGGGCCCGGATGGGGGCGGCCCTCGGTGTCGGCTACGCCAACGCCAAGACGTTCCTGCGCCGCCTGAACCACTACGGCGTGACGCGGGAGGAATTTGACGGCGCCTTGCGGACGCTGGAGGAGGTGGCGCCATGCTAAAGCCGGTGATTGCCGACCCCAAGGTTACCCGGCGTATCCTGAAATCCTTCGGGCTGCATGCCAGCCGTCGCCTGGGGCAGAACTTCCTGACTGATGCCGCCGTGGTGCGGGGGATCGTCGCTGCCGCGGAAGTCGTTCCCGGCGACCGGGTGCTGGAAATCGGCCCCGGCATCGGTACGCTGACGCAGGGATTGGCGGAGGCGGGGGCCGATGTCACCGCGGTGGAAATCGACAAGAAACTGCCGGCTGTGCTGGCGCAGACGCTGGCGGGCTATGAAAACGTCCGCGTCGTCCCCGGCGACATATTGAAGACGGACATCCCGGCGCTGATGGGGCCGGAGCCATTCAAGGTGGTGGCGAATCTGCCTTACTACATCACCACGCCAATTCTGCTGGCGCTCCTGGAACAGCGGTTGCCGATCCGCCGCATCGTGACGATGGTGCAGTGGGAGGTGGCGGAACGCATGACGGCGCCCCCCGGCGGGCGTGACTACGGGGCGCTGTCGGTGGCGGTGCAGTACCACACCGAGCCGCAGGTCGCTTTTTCCGTATCGCCGCGCTGCTTCCTGCCGAGTCCGGCGGTGGAGTCGGCCGTCATGGACTGCGTCGTGCGGGAAACACCGGCGGTGGACGTCAGCGACGAGAAACTCTTTTTCCAGGTGGTGCGGGCTTCCTTCGCCCAGCGGCGGAAAACCCTCAGCAACGCGCTACGGGTGATGGGGCTTTCCCGGGACGCGGTGAACGGGGCGCTGTCCCGGGCGGAAATCGATCCCCTCCGCCGGGGTGAGACGCTCTCTCTCGGGGAATTCGCCCGGCTGACGGAAACCATCCGCGATGCCCGGACGAAAGGTGAATGAAGACAGGAAAGGCAACGAGCCGGTTTGGGTATAATTACCTAAAAATCGGCTCGTTTTTTGTTGGACATGTGCGAATCGGACATGTCAGAAGCGTTTGCCGGATGATTGCCGGTTGGGCACAAAGCCATATTTCACTTGAAAACAGTTCGGGAAGCCGCTATAATGGTAACATGGATTTGGGGCGTATTTTAACGAGGCGGCTGGCCGGGACAGACAAGGACTTTTTTCCGGCAGGAGGCCAGAGGAGGGACAGACATGAAAATCGCATCGGCGGGGGGCGGGGTTTTGGCCGCGCTGGCCTTTATCGCGCCGGCCATCGTCTGCCCCAACGCCGCCGCGGTTCCGGAGTGGGCCTATGACGCGCTGGGAGATCTGGCGGCGGCCGGCTATGTGAAGCTGCCCGCCGGACTGCGTCAGCTCGACCGGGCCCAGTTCGCCCATCTGGTGGCCGTGGCGCTGACGAATCTCGGCGACGGGCGGCAACTGCCGGCTTCGTCGTCGTCGCCGCTGCTGCCGGAGCAACCGCTTTCCCCGTCGTCCGTCACCGGCGGGACGACGACGGCGAAAAAGGAAACGGCATCAACCGCCGGGACGCCGGGCCTCTCGCCCGCTGCCACTCCAACCGTGGCGGTGAAGCCGGCCGCGTCTTCGGAAACGGGGGCAGCAAAGCCCGCGGAAACGAAGGAAACGAAGCCGGTGGTGACAGGGGCGGTTGCGCCGGAGGAAAAGAAACCGGTGGCCGTTACAGTGGATCCGGCGGCGAAACCCGAAGTGACGCCGCCCCCCGGGGCGGTCAAACCGGCGCCCATGCCCGCGCCGCCTCCCACACCGACGGCACCGCCGCCGGCACCGGCGGCGACAACGCCAGCGGAGGATAGTGTTGCGGCGTTGCGACAGGAGATCGCTCGGTGCGAGGCGCGGGAAAATGACCTCATGGCGCAAATGGCGGAGATTCAAAAGCGCTATCAGCAGGCTCTGCAGGAGCTGCGCCGCTTGTCGGCGAACCTCCGGCAGACGGCGGGTCCGGCCACGGACGGGGCGGAGCGCCAAAGCGCCCTGCGACAGGAAAGAGACCGCCAGACGGCGCTGGTGGAGGAACTGGCCGGCGCCCTTTCCCGGTCGGAACAGGCGCTGAGTGACGAGCGCCGTCATCTGGATTTGGCCCGTATGGAGCTGGTCCGGCGGGAGGAGGCCGGGGAGCGGGCGGAGGAAGTGGCGGTTAATGAGGCCGCCACCGCCGCCGCGTCGGCGGAGACAGCGCCGCTGACGCTTTACGCCGCCGACGTGCCCGAGGTGGGCCCGCTGGTGGAGGCGCCGGTCAAAACCGCGCCGCCGCCGGTGGATCCGCGGCTGGAAAAACAGGCGGCGCGCCTGCGGGCGGAGTTCGCCAAAGAGCTCGAAGCCGAAGGATTTTTCGATGATGAGGCGGCGAAGAAGCAAGCGGAAAAGACGCTGCCACCCCGGGCCATCCAGAAGCCCCGATTCAAGCTCGACGGCGCCGCCCGCTTTGACGCCGGCCAACACAACGGCCCCCAGTCCATCGGCAGCCGTTCCCGCCTGCGTCTGCGGCTCTATCCCGATTACAATATCGACAACAACTGGCATTTGCTCGGCATGGTGGAGCTGGAAAAGATCCTCCACGGC
>JAFSWT010000147.1 GCA_017444395.1 Schwartzia sp. (in: firmicutes)
GAACTGTTCCGGGCCCTGACAAAGGACAACCGGTTCATGGCAATGTATGAGCAGCAGAAAGGAGAGGAAAAAGACATGGCATCCATCGCATTGGATTACTGGGAAGACTTCTATTTAACCAAAGGCCGCACCGAGGGCCGTGCCGAGGGCCGTGAAAGCATGAAAGAGGAAAACGCCCTCACCATGTTTGCCGACCATCTTCCGCTGGAAAAAATCGCCAAATACAGCAACCTCACCCTCCCGGAGGCGGAAGCCATCGGCAAGCGGCATGGCTATCTCTGATGATACGAACGGCGTGATGATCTCGCTGCGTCACAATCCGAATGGCAAAAGGAGCGGGAAAAGACATGGCATCCATCGCATTGGATTACTGGGAAGACTTCTATTTAACCAAAGGCCGCACCGAAGGCATCGAGACCACGAAAGAGGAAAACGCCCTCACCATGTTTGCCGACCATCTGCCGCTGGAAAAAATCGCCAAATACAGCAACCTCACCCTCCCGGAGGCAGAAGCCATCGGCAAGCGGCACGGCTATCTTTGATTGCGTGAAACCGGTTCGTTCTCACGGCATCACAACGCGGATTGAACCCGTCAAAGCGGCTACCCCGCCTCTTCCCGGCCATCGAAACCCGCGTATCAGCCCTCCGTTACAGGCCCGGCGGCGCGCTGCCGGAGTAACAGGAGACCGGCATTGGGCACAAAAACGACGAATTTTGGTTGAGAGGCCAGAAAAGAGATCCCCTTCCCGCCTTATTTTTCATGGCCTGAAGGCCATCTGAAAAACCGCCCGGTAAAAAATCGGAGTACAAATTTTGTACTCCGATTTTTTCATCGTCATGCCGAAGGTGAAGGCAAAGCCTACCGTATCAACCTTTGCGTCCAGTTGGGAAAAAAGGGCTTCGCCAAAATTGTTCGTTTCAAATCATTACAGTCATTTCATCCTGGCAGAAAAAAGACGACTGACAACAGCCGTCAAAACAAATCGGAATGTGTGCCTGTGCGTGAAGCTGTCAGAACCAGTTGCTCTTTGCCAATTGCGTAAACGAGCAACCAGTCGGGCTCAACATGGCATTCACGAAACCCGGTAAAATCTCCTGTCAATGCGTGGTCGCGATACTTTGACGGGAGCGGTTCTTCCCGTAGAAGCGTTTGCAGGACATCGTCCAGTTTGGATAAATCATAACCGCGTTTTCGGATACGCTTCAAATCCTTACGGAATTGCGTGGTTGTCACTAAATCAAGCATTCGCGTCCTCCGCGTCCAAATCCGCTAACAGGCCGGAAAGAGAACGATATCGTTTGGTTTCAACTTTCCCGGCCATGATATCTCTGGCTTCCTGCATGGCCATCCGTGTTTCGCGGTTGTACCGCGGCTGCTTCGGCTGAAACGGAAACCCGCCTTCCATGATGGAGGCATGAAGAAAGATATTGATGGCGTCAGTAATCGAAATGCCGAGACTGGAAAAAACTTCATCGGCTTGCGCCTTGATGTCTGGTTCAATACGAAGATTGATGTTGGCTGTCTTGGCCATGGAAATCCCCCCTTTACGAGTATTGTAATGCAAAAGTGAAACAAATGCAATACCAAGAACAGAGGGGCGCTTCCCAATCCGCGCCGCCGAAGTAACCGGAAACCGGCATCGCACCCCAAAACGACGAATTCCGGTTGAGAGACCAAAAAGCAGAATCCCCTTCCCTCCTGATTTTTCATAGTCTGACGGCCATCAGAAAAACGCCCGGCGAAAAATCAGAGTACAAATTTTGTAATCCGATTTTTTCATCGCCACGCCGAAGATGGCGACAAAGCCATGCTGTATCAGCGTTTTCGCCCAGTCGGGAAAAAGAGGCCTTCGCCAAAATTGTCCGTTTTTGAAAACCGGGGCTGTCGCACGTTCTGATTGAACGCGCGACAGCCCCGGTTTTGTGTGGTCATACCTTGCATTGATAGCCCTTGCAGCTCATACCGGAACGCATTTTCTGGCCGGTACGCTGGCAGATATTCCAGACCGTATCGTCGTATTCCCAAAATCCGCCCACCACGCTCTTCGGCCGGATGGCCGCGTTCGCCGGATCATACCAGTACCGGCAGAAAGCGCACAGGCGGCTGGGATGCTTGACGTTGAAGGTTTTCATCATAGCCAATCTCACCTCTTCCACCGTGAAAGCTGATTTTTCCAAATTTTCACGGTTCCAATGCTGTTATGCCGCTTGGTTTTAGAAGCATGCATCCATTCACCACTAAAGTTATCCATTCTAGTACCGTGTAACCCTCTTTCAATCTATCATCGGGGAATGGCTCCTGCGCATTATCACATTCTCCGGTTCACAACCCAGCTATGCGGCCCGCCGCCCGGCCGTCTTGGACAGGTGCCGGGGCCTGGCCGCCCTTGTGTCTTTTCTTTCTTTTCCTTTTTGCCGCAGTACCGGCACATGTATTCGATATATCTCGCGCCGGACGGACTGCTGCTGCCGGAAACCCCCTCTATCTTTCGGCTGACAAGCCAACTGTGGGGGCTGTCGCCGCCACGTCTTGGGCATTTCCCTGGCTCCGGCCGCCCTTGGTTTTGCGCTTTCTTTGTTTTCTTGCCACAATACCGGCACATATATTCCACATAGCTCGACATAGCGTTCCTGACTCCTTTCATTCCGGGGTTGAAGCCTGGCGTCACATCCTTCACCCTCCGCCCGCGAACCGAAGCAAAGGGAGACGATTCATTTCTTTCCCCGCCCCAACAGTTCGTCCACCGTGCAGCCGAAGACTTCAGCCAGCGCGATGAGGTGGGCGGCCTGGGGGCGGATTTTGCCGCTTTCCCATTTCGCGATAGTGGAGCGCTCTACGCCGAGGCGTTTTGCCAGTGTCTCCTGCGTCCAGTCCCGCTCGATTCGTTTCTCCCGGATGCTGTTCATGACGCCCCTCCCAGGAAATATATAGTGAATTTTAAGTCACCATATATTATATATTATAGTATTTTCAATCTTTTCGGTCAACGGTTCCTATAAACTAAAAGTCACATCTTTCCCGTGATTTCATTTCACGTATAATAGTGGCAAGGGGTGTTTCCGATGAATCTCACCGCTTGCCGCCTGCGGTCGCTTCGCGAAAAGCACGGGTTTTCGCAGCAGAAGGTCGCAGACTATCTCGGCATTACCCGTACAGCCTACAATAAATACGAAAGCGGCGCCATTCGCCCGACGCGGAAGCTGGACCGGCTGGCCGCGCTTTTCGGCGTCAGCGCTGATTATATCCTGGGCCGGGCCGGGACGGTTCCCGAAGACCGGGCCAGCGATCCCTACATCAGCGAGCAATGGAAGAAGTATCTGCTTCTCTCCGACACGGGGCGCGAGATGGTGGACGTGATGCTGGACGCCGTCTATGCACGGGAGCGAAACGCGGAGACGCATCCACGCTGATTCATCTTCATACTATTGTAGTGCGTACCGCCGCTTCCTGACGGCACGCGCTTTTTTATGAGTATAGCCGTTTCCGTCCGCCTTGTCATTGTCCCCGGGGGTAACAGCCGTCTGTCTTTCCTTATGATGGCGTGGTTTCCCCGGGGTTATTTTTTCTTTTGCCTTTCTTATCGTCATATCGCGGAATACGGAACCCATGTTTTCAAGAATAGGGTGGTTTCTTTCAATAATAGTGCCATTTTTGGCAAAGGGGCGCCGGGACGGTTTCCCGTTCAACGGAGCGGGGCGTTTCCGGGTATAGAAAAAGCGCCGTGCGTTGGCACAGCGCTTTTTTGAGGGATTGTCGCAACGAGAAAAATAGCTTTGCCCCATCAATCCAGATCCAGACTCATCTGGGGGCTGAGCCAGGATTCCTGACGGGCGTCGCGGATCTGGTCGCCGGGGTAGAGGTGGCCGATGAGGAGCGGCGAGGCGGGGTCGTGGCGGCGGCGGTTTTCGGCGACGGTGCGGGTGTCGTAGTTGGCGTAGCAGTAGCGGCAGCCGTGGGCGCAGGTGTTGTAGGCGCCGATGTCGGCCCCCAGCAGGCAGGCGCAGCCCCGGCGTGCCGGGGAAAGCCGGGGCACGGCAAGGGGCTGCCCGATGGCCCGTTCGATGGCGGGGGCGGCCAGGCAGCCCGAGGTATCGACGCCAAAGGGGCGCAGGTCGTCGCCCTCCAGGCAGGCGTAGAGGCGCATGCCGTGCCGCCGGGCGCTTTCGGCGAAAGCCTGTCCCAGCCGCAGCCGGTCCTCCGGCGCGACCTCCCGCCCCTCGGGAAAGTTCCGCCGCGTCTTGACGTAGAGGTCGAGGAAACTGATGACGCAGGCTTCCGTATAGCCGGCGAGGGCCGCGGCCATGCGCTCAAAAGCCGCGATATGAAACGCCACCGGATATTTCTCCGTGAGAAAGACGGGATCGTAGCGCCAGGTCACGGCCCGCGCCCCCAGCCGCCGGGAAAGCGCCCGCAGGCTGTCCATGACGTCTTCCTTTTCCGGTACGCCGGGCTCGATGTCCGGCCCATAGGGGGTGATGGTGATGTGCCAGACCTGACGGAAAACGGCCAGCGCGTCGAGCCTGTCCAGCATGGGGCGGGGATTCTTTGTGCAAAAGACGATGGCGTCCACCACATCGGGGCGCAGGCGGTAGCGGAAAATCCGGGCGGCGTCGTAAGGGCTCCGGGACAGCACCTCCCCGGCCCGGACGCGGCGGTAGAACCAGTCGGCGTAAAAGGCCGGGATGTCCGTCCGGCTGCCGGTGTTGAGAATCATGGGTACCTCCTTTCCGGGGCGTCCGGGCTTTACGAGTGTGTATCTCCCGCCTTAGAAAAGGGGGCGTCTTCCCGCTCGTTGGCATCGGATAAAACGAAACGCCGGACGGCGGCGCGTCCGGCGCTTGGAACTGATAGCCTGGGAAATGGAACAAAATCAGTTCCTCAGGGAAGTTGCCAGGACTGGAAGCCCAGGCGCATGAGAAAACGGTGTATATTGCGGTTCTTCGACTCGCATTTCAGCGCGTGGGACGGCAGATAGCGGGCGGCGCTGACGCTGGGCGAGAGCTTCATCTTGCAGATGACACCATAGTTTTCAAAGTAATCCTCCCAGCCCATGGGGAAGAAACGGTCAAGATAGTACTTCTCGTCGAGGTAAGCGAATGTCGCGGCGGCATTGATTTCAGCGGGCTCATACTCAAAGCGCATCGGTTTCCAGCCCACGCCCATTGCCTTCGCCACCTGGTCGGCCTTGGCGATGGCCGCCTCCACCCATTCGTCATGGGCCAGCACCAGTGTCCCCTCATGCTCGTCACCGATGATATTCTCAAGAAAACTCTTGGACGCCAGCGAGTCGCCCCGGAGCTTTTCCGCCACGCCCTGGATGACCTCATCCCGATTCTCGTAGGGCATGAGGGTTTCCATATTCAGGAGGTAGTTCTCGGTATTGTCTTTCCGTTCGTCGTAGTACTCGTAGTTCCGGATCATATCGAAAATCTGCTCGATGCGCTGTTTCACACTGGCCGAGGCTGCCATGGTCATCATCTCCTTATTAAGAGCATATCACATTTTGACGGTTTTGTCTAAGGGCTGA
The DNA here is from genome assembly GCA_017444395.1 of Schwartzia sp. (in: firmicutes). GTDB lineage: Bacteria > Bacillota > Negativicutes > Selenomonadales > Selenomonadaceae > RGIG3544. The sequence goes on from JAFSWT010000147.1 coordinate 5,529, forward strand.
ATTCCCTTCATATTCGGGCCGGTTCTGATAATCGCTGATAATCGCTGATAATCTCCCGCCGAAGGATTGACGACGGGGCGAGACTTTGTTATGCTAAAGATTAGATTTCAATTTAATTAATAGGACAGCGCCGCAGGCGGCGCGGGAGAGGAGATTGGACAATGTACGGTGGAATGGGCGGCGGCATGGGCAACATGGCCGGCATGATGAAAAAGGTTCAAAAAATCCAGGCGCAGATGAAACAGATGCAGGACGAGCTGAAGACGCGCACAGTGGAAGCCACGGCCGGCGGTGGTGCGGTGAAGGTCGTCATCAACGGCGAGAAAGTGGTGCAGTCGCTGACGATTGACAAAGCGGCCGTGGACCCGGAGGACGTGGAGATGCTCCAGGACCTCATCATGGCGGCGGTCAACGAGTCCATCAAGAAAGTGGACGACATGACGGCGTCGGAGATGGGCAAGCTCACCAGCGGCCTCGGCCTGCCGCCGGGGATGTTCTGATATGCAGCACATCGCGCCGCTGGCGAAGCTCATCGAGCAGTTCCGGGCGCTGCCGGGCATCGGGGCCAAGACCGCCGTGCGGCTGGCCTATCATGTACTGGACATGGACGCCGGCCGGGCAAAGGCACTGGCCGAGGCCATCATCGAGGCAAAAGAGAAAATCGGTTTCTGCAATACCTGCTTCGGCCTGAGTGACCGCAACCCCTGCGCTATCTGTGCCTCGGAAAAGCGGGATCACGCCACGGTCTGCGTGGTGGAACAGCCTCAGGATGTGGCCGCGATGGAGCGCATCCACGATTACACCGGCGTGTATCATGTTCTCCACGGTGCGTTGTCGCCGCTGGAGGGCATCGGGCCGGAAAACCTCCGCGTCAAGGAGCTTCTGACCCGCCTCCGGGACAGCGATGTCCGGGAGATCATCCTGGCCACGAATCCCAACGTGGAAGGAGAAGCCACGGCGATGTATCTGGCCCGGCTGCTGAAGCCGCTGGGAATCAAGGTTACCCGCATCGCGCACGGCCTGCCGGTGGGCGGCGACCTCGAATACGCTGATGAAGTCACGCTGGCCAAGGCCATGGAAAATCGGGTCGAACTCTAATATCACGGCCCTCTACAGGAGGAAACCCTTATGGAATCAACAATCGTTATGGCCTTCGCGGTGGGGCTTTTGGCGGTTTGCATTATCGGCAAAATCGTCAAGCTGTCGATTGAGACGCTGCTGAAATTCGTTTCCAACAGCATCATCGGCGCGGTGATGTTGTTCATCGTGAACCTCTTCGGCCTCAATCTCAATATCACCATCTGGAAGGCCCTGTTCGCCGGCATCTTCGGGATTCCCGGTGTCATCGCCATCATCGTCTGGGAGAAATTCATCGCCGGCTGATTCGCCGGCGGGCGCTGCTTTTCAGCCGTAAATCGGCGGCGCCCGCCGTCATATTCTGTGGGCGGCACATGCGATTCGCGGGAAGGAGGGAGCGTCATGCCGCGGATAACACTGGTAGTCCCGGTATACAACGAAGAAGACGCCATCCCCCTTTTCTACGAGACGGTCCGGGGTTACGCGCCGTTGGCCGGCTATGAGGTGGAGCTGGTCTTCGTCAACGACGGCAGTCAGGACCGCACCGAGCCGATTCTCTGCGCTCTGGCGGGGCGGGACCCGCTGGTCCGGGTGCTGTCCTTCACGCGGAACTTCGGCAAGGAGCCGGCGCTGATGGCCGGGCTCAGCCACGCCACCGGTGACGCCGTGATTCCCATCGACGTCGATCTGCAGGACCCGGTGGAAGTCATCCCCCAGCTCATCGGGAAATGGCGAGCCGGCGCCGACGTGGTGCTGGCGAAGCGCACCGACCGCAGCTCCGACAGCTATCTGAAGCGACAGACGGCCGCCCTTTTCTACAAGTTCCACAATCGCATCAGCAACCTGCCGTTGGAGGAAAACGTCGGCGATTTCCGCCTGCTGGACCGGGCCATCGTGGAGGAAATCAAGAAACTCCCCGAGCGCAACCTGTTCATGAAAGGCGTCCTGTCCTGGGTGGGCGGCAACGTCGCCATCGTCGAGTACAAGCGGGCCGGCCGGGCCGCCGGCAGTAGCAAGTTCAACGGTTGGAAACTCTGGAACCTGGCCCTCGAAGGCATCACCAGCTTCTCCACGGCGCCGCTTCGGATGTGGACCTATATCGGCATGGGCCTGGCGGCGGGGGCGCTGCTCTACGGCGTCTGGATGATCGTCTCCAAGCTGCTCTTCGGCAACCCCGTCCCCGGCTACCCGTCGCTCCTGGTGTCCATCCTGTTCCTGGGCGGCGTCCAGCTCATCGGCATCGGCGTCCTCGGCGAATACATCGGCCGCATTTACATGGAAACGAAGCGCCGCCCCCGTTATGTGCTGAAGCATACGGAGGTGGACCGGCACCCCGATACTGACGAGAACCGCCGGGAACGCGAAGAGGAAACGTCCGGGTAATCCGTGCCGCAAAGCAAAGGCAAGACCCGGAACCATAAAGGTAACAGCCGCCGGCGCGTTATGTGCCGGCGGCTGTTGGCTGTTGCGCGGAAAGCCGCGTTTTTTTATTGTGTGAACTGCCGATGGGACGCTGTCACCAGAGGCCGATCATCTTCCACCACATGCTGCCGATGCCGAGCCAGATGACGAGGTTCACCGTGGTCATGATGAAGCCGATGCGCCACCATTCGCCCTGGGTAACGAACCCCTCGCCGTAGAGGATTGGGGCCGGGCCGCCACCGTAGTGCGTCAGCGACATCATGAAGTTCGAGACGACGCCGAAGGCCAGGGCCGCCAGGAGCGGCGGCGTGCCGACGGAGACGGCCACTGCCAGGAAAGCGGCGTACATGGCGCCGATGTGGGCCGAGAGGCTGGCGAAAGCGTAGTGGGAATAGACGTAGATGACGATGAGCACCATGAAGGCGGTGAGCCAGGACATGCCCGCGGCCTGGATGGCGGTGCCGGCCATGCCGGCCACGGTCTTGATGAAGCCGGAGGAGGACAGCGCCCCGGCCAGCGACATCAGCGCGCCCATCCAGAACAAGGTGTTCCAGGCGCCTTTTTCCGACAGGACATCGTCCCAGGTCAGGACATTCGTGAGGAGGAGCACCGAGACGGCCAGCATGCCGACGACGGTGGCGCCGAGGTGGGTGATTTCCGAGGTCGCCCAGAGGGCCAGCGCGCCGGCGAAGACAACGGCGACGGCTTTTTCCATCGGCGTCATGGGGCCCATCTTTTCGAGCTCCTCCACGGCCATCTGCCGGGCCGCCGGCATTTCTTTGATTTCCGGCGGATAAATCCTGTAGAGCAGGAAGGGCACGAGGATCAGCGAGATGACGCCGGGCACAAGGGCGGCCAGCGCCCAGGAACCCCAGGTGATGTCAACGTTGATGGCCTTCTTGGCGAGCTCGACGCAGAGGGGATTGCCGGCCATGGCCGTCATGAACATGGCGCAGGTGATGGCGTTCGCCTGATACTCGAGCTGCATGATGTAGGCGCCGAATTTCCGCCGGGTTTCCCCGGGCTCCGAGCCGAGGGCGGTGGAAAGGCTGCGGATGATGGGATAGAGGATACCGCCGGCCCGAGCGGTGCTGGAGGGCGTCGCCGGGGCAATCACCAGGTCGGAGAGGGTGATGGCATAGCCCAGCGTCAGCGAGGATTTGCCGATGGCCTTGATGATGAGAAAGGCGATGCGGCGCCCCAGCCCACTCTTGATGAAGCCGCGGGCCAGCAGGAAGGCGCAGATGATGAGCCAGATGGTGCCGTTGCCGAAGCCGGAGATGGCGACCTTTACGGTGACGACCTTGGTCAGCGCGGCCACGGTGATGCCGAGGAAGGCGACGGCGCCGATGGGCAGCGGCGACAGGATGAAGCCGAGAATCGTGGCGGCGAAAACAGCGAAGAGGTGCCAGGCCTGCGGCTCCACA
>JAFSWT010000148.1 GCA_017444395.1 Schwartzia sp. (in: firmicutes)
CCAGCGTGATGTGGTAATCGTGGACGATGCCGCCGTCGGAGCAGACGGGGACATAGATGCCGGTCTCGCGGAAGTATTCGTCGCGGGCCTGGCAGACGTCGATGAGGGCCGTGGCCTGTCCGCGGCCGATGCCCTTCGTCTCGCGGGTGATGCAGATGGAGCCGCCGCCGATGCCGACCTTTACGAAGTCAGCGCCGGCCTTGGCCAGGAACAGGAAGCCGTCGCGGTCCACGACGTTGCCGGCCCCCACTTTGACCTCGGGACCGTATTTCTTGTGGATGTATTCGAGGGTGATTTTCTGCCATTCCGAAAAGCCCTCGGAGGAGTCGATGCAGAGGGCGTCAGCTCCGGCGTCGAGCAGGGCCGGTACGCGCTCGGCGTAGTCGCGGGTGTTGATGCCGGCGCCGACGCGGTAGCGCTTGTTGTCGTCGATGAACTGGTGCTCGTTTTCCTTGTCGTCGGTGTAGTCCTTGCGGAACACCATGTAGCGCAGGCGCTGCTTGTCGTCAATCAGCGGCAGCATGTTGAGCTTGCTCTCCCAGATGATGTCGTTGGCCTCGGTGAGCGATGTGTTCTCGCCGGCATAGACGAGCTTCTCGAACGGCGTCATGAACTCCCGGACCGGCGTGTCCATCGACATGCGGGTGACGCGGTAGTCGCGGCTGGTGACGATGCCCAGGAGCTTGCCGGTGGCGGTGCCGTCCTCAGTGACCGCCATCGTCGAGTGGCCGGTGACTTCCTTCAGCGCCAGGATCTCGCCCAGCGTCGTGGTGGGCAGGATGTTGGAGTCGCTGCTGACGAAGCCGGACTTGTAGCTCTTGACGCGCCGGACCATCTGCGCTTCCTGCTCGGCCGTCTGGGAGCCGTAGATGAAGGAAATGCCGCCTTCTTTCGCCAGCGCGATGGCCATGGTGTCGTTGGACACCGCCTGCATGATGGCCGAGACCATCGGGATGTTGAGCCGTAGCGCCGGCTCCTCGCCCTTCCGGAACTTCACCAGCGGCGTCGAGAGCTCGACATTCGCCGGGATGCACTGGTCGGAGGAATACCCCGGGACGAGCAGATACTCGCCAAACGTATGCGACGGTTCCTCATAGTAAAATGCCACATAATCCCCTTCTTTCTGTCAGATGATAAAACGATAAAATTTTACCCATTATATCACAGCCGCCGCCCGGGCTCAAGGGAACCCTTGAACAACCGCCAGCCCTATTGAAAATTCCAATTGAAAAGCGCACCTCGCGCAGAAACGCGTCTGCGAGGTGCGCTTGGCTTGGGAAAAACACATTGCCCGTATCTTTATCCGATGCTAACGAGCGTTGGATTAATCCGGCTGAATTCCGTGGGAGTCAAGCCCCCCCAGGGAACAGTCTCATTTTATGCCATTGCTGCCATCTGTTCCCGCGCAATCGCGAGGGCCTGACAATGCTGTTCATAAACGCTTTTGTCAAATTCGACGAGCGTGACAAAAAAATCCTTGTACCCGGTGGTATCAACATCATTGACACCGCTTGCCCGGGGATAATCTTTTTCTTCCAGGTCGTCAAGGCAACAGCCAATCACGTCCTGAGCCATCCACATCGCGTTCTCCAATGTCCGCCCTTCCGTGAAACACCCTTCGATATCGGGAATCGTCACCGTGTAGCCGCCTTCTTTCGCAGTCTCAAAAATCGCCGGATAATAATGCTTCAAAACGACACATCCCCTTTCCGTAAATCGTACCATCCCGGTCAGGCCAACCCTGCCTGTTTGAGAATCTTATGCTCCAACCCTTTTCCCAGGGTCCCCGCATGCATGGGGACAACCGTTGTCCTTCCCGTTTTTGGGTTCGTCATCTTTTGATGCGAGCCGGGTTTGGAGGAAGTTTTTTTGGAATCCGTTTTCTTCCAGAAACCGGACCATTTCCTTCGATGTTTTCGGCATTCCGTCTCCTCCCTACAGATATATTATATCTGATGCCGGACGCTTTGTTAAGACGGCACCGCAAAAAAACGCCCCCGCCTTCCGAAGGGGAAGGGCGGGGACATTTGTCTTGCGTTGGAATCGTATCACATATAGTCTTCGGCGGTTTTCTTTTTCCTTTTGATTTTCGAGAAGCCGATGCTCGCCGCGGCCTTTTCGACCAGGACGTAGAATACGGGGATCAGGAAAATACCGAAGGCCGTCGCGCAGAGCATGCCGCCGACGACGGCGATACCCATGCCGTTTCGCGAGCCGGCACCAGCGCCGGAGGCCACCGCCAGCGGCAGGCAGCCGAGGATGAAGGCGAAGCTCGTCATGAGGATCGGCCTCAGGCGCAGGCCGGCTGCCTTGATGGCTGCCTCCACCGTGTCCATGCCGTTATCCTTGTAAGCCTTGGCAAACTCCACGATCAGGATGGCGTTTTTCGCCGCCAGGCCCATGATCATGATGAGGCCGATCTGCATGTAGATGCTGTTTTCCTGCCCGCAGATGTACTCGGCGAAGTAGGAGCCAAAGACGCCCACCGGCACCGTCATCAGCACCGCGAAGGGCACGCTCCAGCTCTCGTAGAGCGCCGCCAGGCACAGGAACACGAAGACCAGCGCCATCATCAGCACCTGGCCCATCTTGCTGCCGGCTTTCTTTTCCTCGCGGCTCTGGCCCGACCAGTCGATGCTGTATCCGGCCGGGGCTTTCTCCCGGGCGATTTCCTCGATGGCGGCCAGCGCCTGACCGGAGCTGTAGCCGTCGCCGGCGTTACCCTGGATGTTGACGCACCGCGAAGCGTTGAAACGCGAGTAGATGGCGACACCCGTGTTTACCTGCGGGAGAATCAGGGTATCCAGTGGGATCATGGTGCCGATGTTGTTGCGCACGAAGACGAACTTCGCGGCTTCAACTTCGTTGCGGTAGGTGGTATCCGACTGCAACATGACCTTGTAGGTACGGCCGAAGCGGTTGAAGTCGTTGACCATGGTGCCGCCGAAGTTCACCTGCAGCGCCGTGAAGACGTCGCTGAGGGGGACGCCCAGCGTCTTGACCTTTTCGCGGTCGATGTCAAAGTTATAGATAGGGGAATTGAGCTTGAAGGTGGTATAGACGCCCTTGAGCTCCGGCCTTTTATTCGCTTCGGTGACGATTTCCTGAGCGAGCTTGTTCAGCTCTTCGTCGGTATGGCCCGCGAGGTCCTGGAGCTGCATCGAGAAACCGCCCACGTTGCCGAGACCGGGCAGTGACGGCGGGTTGAAGGAAATGACCGAGGCCTCGGGATAGTTCATGGCGCCGGTCTTGAAGATCCGGTTAATCAGAGAACGTATTTGGGTTTCTTCCGTCTGGCGCTTCTCCCAGTCATCGAGGCCGATGAAGATGGTGCCGGCGCTGGACTTCGCCGCCGAGGTGGTGACATCGTATCCGATAACGGAGAGAACATGGATTACGCCGGGGTATTCCGCGATTTCCGCCGACAGCCGGTCAATGGTTTCCTGGGTGCGGTTCATCGAGGTGCCCTCAGGCATGGTGATGGAGGCAAGGAAGTAGCCCTGGTCCTCATCCGGCACGAAGGTAGAGGGGACGATCTTGTTCAGCACATAGAGACCGGCCAGGAAGACCGCCAGGAAGATGACGGCGAGTTTAGCATGGTCGATGAACCAGGCGACGGCGCCGGTGTATTTGTTCTTCATGCGCTCAAACCAATCGTTGAAGGCATCGAAGAATTTGCCGAAAAAGCCTTTGCCCTCGTTTGGATCGTGGGGTTTCAGCATCGTGGCGCAGAGGGCCGGGGTCAGCGTCAGGGCGATGAAGGCCGACAGGGCCATGGAAACGGCGATGGTCAGCGCGAACTGCTTGTAAAGCACGCCCATCATGCCGCCGAGGAAGGCAACAGGCACGAAGACCGCCGCCAGCACGAAGGCAATGGCCACGACCGGGCCCTGCACTTCGTCCATGGCAACCTGCGTCGCCTCCACCGGGCCGGAGTGGTCACGTTCCATGTGCTCTTCGACGCTTTCGATGACGACGATGGCGTCATCGACGACGAGGCCGATGGCCAGCACCATCGCAAAAAGCGTCAGGGTGTTGATGGTGAAGCCGAGGAGGATGAAGGCGGCAAAGGTCGCGATCAAAGACACCGGCACCGCCAGCATCGGGATCAGCGTCGCCCGCCAGTTCTGCAGGAAGATGAACACGACGACCATGACGATGAGCAACGCCTCGAAGAAAGTCTCCACGACTTCCTCCAGGGAGGCGGTGATGAACTTGGTGTTGTCGACGTTCTCCACGTAGGTCATGTCGGGCGGGAAGTTCCGCTTCGCTTCCTCGGCGACCTTCTTGACGCCGGCGACGGTTTCCATCGCGTTGGCGTCGTCCGTCAGCATGATGGCGAAGCCCACGGAGACCATGCCGTCGGTGACGGACTGGGTGGCAATCTGCAGCTCGCCCGACGCAACGCGGGCGATGTCGCCGAGGCGGACAAAGGAGCCGTTTTCGCCGGAGCGCACGATGACCTGCTCAAAGTCCTCGGGTGTTTCCAGACGGCCCCTTACGACGCCGGTGTACTGCTTTTCCTGCGTGTCGGGGGCGGGCATCATGCCCACCGTGCCGCCGGCTGCCTGCACGTTCTGCTCTCTGATGGCGCTGACCACGTCGGAGACGGTGATGCCGAGCTCGGCGATCCGGTCCGGGTTCAGCCAGACGCGCATGGTGTAGTCGGTGGCGAAGATATTGACATCGCCGACACCGGGTACGCGCTTGATCTGGTCGATGAGATAGATGTCAAGGTAATTCTTCAGATAATCACGGCCGTAAGTGCCGTTGGGGGAGCACAGCGAGGCGACGTAGGTCATGTCCTGGGAGGACTTCTTCGTCGTGACGCCGTAGTTGATGACGTCCGACGGCAGGCTGGAATTGGCCACTGAGACCTTGTTCTGCACCAGGACCGAGTCCATGTCGCCGTTGGTGCCGAGGTTGAAATAGACATTCAGCGTGTAGGCGCCGCTGTCGTCGGAGGTGGAGGACATATAGTCCATGCCCTGGACGCCGTTGACCTCCTGCTCGATGACCTGGGCGACGGTGTCGTTAACGACCCTGCCGCTGGCGCCGGTATAGGTCGTCGCCACGCTGACGGTGGGCGGCGAAATCTGCGGGTACTGCGCGACGGGCAGGTTCATCGCCGCCAGGGTGCCGATGATGACCATCAGGAGCGCGATGACGATGGCGAAAATCGGTCGCTTGATGAAAAACCGTGGCAATCCAAACGCCTCCTTATTTGGCGGTTCTTATCCGATGCTAACGAGCACTAAGACTCCCGGCTCCAAGGCGGGGGATAAGCGCTCGTGAAACTCTGGGTAAATCCGGCTAAAATCCTTGGGAGTCAAAAACTCCCAAGGATTAGTCTCATTTTATCCGATAACGATGAGGATTATTTCCCGGCGGCATTGGCCGAAGCGGCGGCCGAGGCCGAGCGGCCGTCCGTCGCCACCGACTCCATGGTGAAGCCCATCTGTTCCGCCGTCACTTCCGTTACCGCCAGGTCCATGCCCGCGGTGAGGCGCGTCAGGCCTTCGACGACGACTCTGTCGCCGGCATCGACGCCCTTGTTGATGATGTAGTAGCTGCCGACTTTCTCGCCCAGCTCGATGTTCTTCGTCACCGACTTGTTATCGTCGCCGGCGACAATGACAAACGTCTTGTCCAGCACCTGCTGGATGGCGCGCTGGGGTACCAGGATGGCCCCCGGCACCGTCTCACCGCTCAGGCGCACCCGGGCGAACATGCCCGGCAGCAGGACGCCCTTCGGGTTCGGGAACAGCGCTTTCACCGTCAGGGTACCGGTGTTCTGGGACAGGGCGCGGTCCGCCTCTACGATGCGGCCTTTCTCCGGGTACTGGCGGCCGTCGGACAACGTCACAGTGACGATGGCGTCTTCCTTCTTGCCCGCGTTCAGGTCGTGCAGATGGGCGAATTTCAGGTACGCCGTCTCACTGATGCTGAACTGTACATAGACGGGGTCGATGGTGCCGATGGAAACGAGGGCCGTCTGGCCGGCCACAGCGTAGGTGCCCACGGCGACGTCATTCACGTCCACGCGGCCGCTCATCGGCGCGTAAACCATCGTGTCGTCGAGATCCTCTTCGGCTTTCTTGAGCAACGCCGCGTAAGCCGATGCCTGGGCCTCGTACTCGTTGACCTTCGCCCGCTGCGTCGTCACCTGCTGTTCAGCGATGGCCGCCGAAGCCAGGAGTTCCTCATCGCGGCGCAGGTCAATGGTGGCGTTCTGCAACGTCGCCTCCGCCTGGGCCAGGTTCGCCCGGGCCGAGAGCACCGCCGACTCGTACTGGCGGGAATCGATCTTGTAGAGCGGTTGTCCCTCGGTCACATACTGGCCGCCCTGGATGTATTTCTCCACCACCGTGCCGGACACGCGGGGCAGGATCTTCACCTCGTCCTTGCCGCGGACCTGCCCGGCGTACTCTGACGCCAACGGTGTATCCTGCTTGAGGGCCTTCATCACCTTCACCGGCGTCACCTGGGCCTGCTGCTGCTGCTGGCCGCCGCCGAGGCAACCGCCCAGCAGGGCGCTGGCCGCCAGCATCCCCGCCAGCGCCAGGCTCTTCATCTTCTTGTTTGTTTTGCAAAACACAATACAAAACCTCCCTTATCCCCTTTCCGGCAGGCGGCTGTTTACGCCTCCTGTCCCCGGACTTTCATACCAAAGCCGGCGGCCCTGTACCGCCACTATAACAATGATATACTATCGAAAAAACCCTTAAAAGTCAAGCGAAGTATTGCGCCTGACCGCCTTGTTTTGCTCCGCCGCGGCCGTGCCCGCCCATGAAAAAAAGACGGGGCCGAAGCCCCGTCCCGGAGAAACGTTAGAAGCGCCGGTTTCATTGCGAAGCAGGCGTATCTCAGTCAAATCTTCTAAATTGAGATGCGTATCAAAAGTAAAGGTTAAGCAATGTTCCGACGTTGTTGTAGTTCATCTGCGCCGCGACGGCCCGGTCGGAATACATGGCCTTGGAAGAATCGGTGGCAGCGACGCCCATCATCGAGGAAACGGTAGGGAAGAGCCGGTCTTCCTGCCGGCCGGCCAGACTGACGTTGCGCTCCGCCCGTCCGGCGAGGCCGCTTTCGCCCAACGTCTGGCGCACAGCGTCAGGCTTTTCCTCCAGCGCCTTCGTGAGCCGGGCGGTGTCTACGGAAAGCGTCCCGTCGGAGGACGCCGTGATGCCGGCGGCGCCCAGGGCCCGTTCCTGTCCCCGCATATCGCTGAAGGAACCGGCCAGCGACGAAAGCCGCCCCGACAGGTCGCGGTTGTTTTGCAGGAACTTCGTGGCCGCGTTATGGGCATTGGCGAACTCCTGCACCGCGCTCACGATTTCCTCGTTCTCTTCTTTCGCCCGGACGCGGGCCGCGCCGTCCTCGTCGGTGAAGTCCCGGACGGTCTGCAGCGGGGCGAAGGCCGACCGGGCCTGTCCCACGGAATTCTGGATGGTGTCCAGAGCGTCTTTCATTTCCTTCGCTTCCGCGGCACGGGCCGTGGCGCTGTCATAGCGGGCCAGCAGGGCATGCACCGCTTCCAGTGAGGACAGGGCCTGACCGGGCGTTTCCTCGCCCGAGGTCATCCCCGCCCGGCGGTTCCCGATCAGCTTCTCGATGTCGCTCAGGGCATCCTGGGCAGCTTTGGCCGTTTCCTGATCGCCCGGGAACGACGACCGGACGTAAGTTTGCACCGTTCCGAGGGCGGCGCGCGTCTCGTCGTCGGTGCCGGTATGGTTTTGGGCAAAGGCCTGCAACACGTTCAGGGAGGCGCTGGCCCCCTCGGCCCGGCCGGCCACGCGCTGCAAAAAGCGCACCGCCGCCTCGGCGTTTTCCAGCACCGGCTCGCCGGCCCCGGCGTAATTGTTGAGGAACGAGCGCAGGGCGCTGACAGATTCCTGACCTTTCTCCGCGTCCCGGGCCGCGTCGTCCGGCTCCTCCGCCAGTTTGCGAAGGTTATCCAGCGCTTTGTCCGCTTTGTCGATGTCCTTTTCTGTCACGCCGGTCCGCTGCTCGAGAAAATTCTGAACCGTCTTCACCGCGTTTTGGGCGTTCTTTTTCACCTTGTCGCTGGCACCACTGTAGCCCTCGGCGAAATTCGCCAGCGTCGTGAGGGCGCTGCCGACACCCTGCTTCTCCTTGCCGTCAAGCCCCGTCTGCCGGCCGGCGTAGCTTTGCAGGGAATAGACGGCGCTCTTGGTGTTCTCCGCCGCTTTCGCCATCGTGCTTCCGGCGTTTTGACTGGCGTTTTTCAGCTTGTCCGCCGCTTTCCCCAGACGGTTCATCGTCGCGTTGTACCCGTTGGTGAACTGCTTCTTCGTGGAACTGTAATCGGACATGAGATTGCGGAAGGAATCAGTGCCGCCGAAGAAGGACTTGATGTAGTTGTAGTCGTTGCGGTTTGCCTGATAGGCGTTGGGCACGCCGGTGGCAAGGCCCTTCCGGTTCGACAGGGCGTTGACGTTCAGTCCTTTGGAGGAAATCTTGTAGAGCATGGAACTCTGCTGCGTCATGGCGCGGATGGTTGGCATACGGAAGGCCCCTTTCTTCCCACCCATCGGGCATGGTTTGGACGATGCCCTGGACGAATCTTTTTTCTTATTTCATATTTTATCACAGGCACCTTGGGCTGTAAAGGCTATGGCGTATGGCGAAGGGGCCTGTCCCTCCTATCTGAGGATTGGGAAAAAATTCCTATCCGTGGATACCTCCGCCTCTGGTTTCGGCCAAGAAAGGCAGAGAAATAAAGAAGCATTACGCATCGGATACCCTATGAAAGTCATGCGGGAAATGTTTTCTGAAAAGAAAATGTAAATATTTTATTGATTTGAAGGGGAAAAAGTGATATTCTATATAAAATGAATTGTCTGGCAAGGGAAGCACCGGCAAGGATACTTCGCGACCTGCTGCGGTTTTCCGCTATCGACGAAAAAAGAGGGAGGACGGACTTATGAACAATCTATCCATCAAAGCAAGGCTGCTTTTGGGATTCGGCCTTGTCGTCGTGCTGTTCCTGGGGTATGTCGGCTTCTCGCTATATACCCTGAACAACGTCCAGGGCGCTGTGGACAATCTGGCGAATGAGCGGATCCCGATGATGAAAGACATGAACCGATGGGCGATGGACGCGGCGGACGCCCGGCGCTTCACGGCGATGGCCCTGATCCGCCCGGAGACTATCGACGAGCGGATGAAGCAGGTCGATGGGAAGCTCAAAGAGATCGACCATCTCTTCGAGGAATATGGCCAGGCACTGGAAGCGCGCGAATACGCCCGCGCCGAGGCCAAGGAACGTGACAAGAAGGATCTGGCGGATCTCAAGAAGCTCTGGGCGGACTACCAGACCCGCCAGGGCAATACGCTGAATCTCGTCAAGGCCGGCCAGGTCGAGGAGGCCAAGAACAACTACATGGGCGCGGGCCGCCAGTCGTTCCTCGCGGTCAACGAGCAGGCCCAGAAGATGCTGAAGACCAACGAGAACGGGATGAAGGTCGGAACCGACCGCATCGAGAACGATATCGCCAATTCGGAGAAGATGGCCATGGGCGTGGCGGCGGTTGCCGTCATCATCACGCTGCTCTCGGCGTTCTTCCTGATCCGGTCCATCGAGAGCGCGCTGGAGGAACTGACCCGCGTGTCCGAGATGATGGCCCAGGGCGATTTGACGCATAACGTGGAGCTGGAAGGCAACAACGAGCTGACCGAACTCGGCGATTGCAACAACCGTATGGTGGCCGCGGTCAAAAAGCTGGTAGAAAAGATTTCCCACGGCGCCGAGCAGGTGGCGGCCTCCAGCGAGGAGCTGACGGCCACGTCCCAGCAGGCGGCTGAGGCAGCGACCCACGTCGCCCAGACCATCATCGAGGTCGCGAGCGGCATGGAGAAGCAGATGAACAGCGTCGAGAGCGCCAAGCAACATGTGGATTCGGCAGTCGTCGACATGGAGGCCATGACGAAGAAGGCCGAGGTCGTCAAGGAAAACACCGAGCAGATGGCGGTGGCGGCCGACCACGGCGCCCAGCTCATGAACGAAGCCATGGACAAGATGAACGGCATCGAGACGAGCGTCGCCAACTCGGCGGAGGTCGTCCGCAAGCTCGGCGAAAACTCGAAGCAGATTGGCGCCATCGTCGAGAGCATCTCGGCGATTGCCGACCAGACGAACCTCCTGGCGCTGAACGCCGCCATCGAAGCGGCGCGGGCCGGCGAAGCCGGACGCGGCTTCTCGGTGGTCGCCGAGGAAGTCAGGAAGCTGGCAGAGCAGTCCCAGCAGTCGGCGGAGGAAATCAAGAACCGGATTTCCGCCATCCAGGGCGACACCGAGGAAGCGGTGGTCGCGATGGAGGCCGGCACCAACGAAGTGGCGCTGGGTACCCAGGCCATCCGCAAGGTGGGCGAGCAGTTCAAGGACATCACCGACCGCGTCAGCTCCATCAAGACGGAGATGGAGGAAATCAACGGCGCCGTGCAGACCGTTTCGCAAGGCATGCAGGGCATCATCGAGGCGATGGAGACCATCGACGCGGTCAGCCGCACCACCTCCGAGGAGACGCAGACCATCTCGGCCGCGGCCGAGGAACAGTCGGCCTCCAGCCAGGAAATCGCGTCGGCTTCCCATTCGCTGGCCGATCTGGCGATGGAGCTCCAGACTTCGACGGGCGCGTTCCGCATCCATTGATTGCGTATTACAATCGAGAGAAAGCAGCCCCTGGCTATCGGGGGCTGCTTTTTTACGTTTCGCGGGTCAAACGCGCCTGTTGTCAGTTACTCTCCCTGCCGCGCCTGGTGCTGATTTGCCAACTGGTTAAGTCTTTTTTCCCAAAAGCCATTAAATGCCCGGCCGCTTCATTGACTTTCCCGGCAATAATGCTTATAATGGAGGAAATATCAGCCTATAGGGAAAAATTCCTATAGGAACGTTGGAATATGGAATGGGAAGGAGCAGGTATTTATGAACAACATCAAGGTAGTCTATAAGATTGCCGCCCTGATCATCATCGCATTGATCGGCATGGCGGCCATCGGCTTTGAGGGATGGCTTTCGCTGCGGCAGGCGGACGAGGACATCGAGAACCTTTACGGCAAGAACCTTGTCGCCCTGGAGCATCTCGGCAACGCCCGGGAAAACCAGCAGGCGGTTCGCGGTTTCTACTACTCGATCCTTTCCGATCCGGCCCGGGCGGCGGACCTTCGCAAGCGGCTGGAAAAGAACATCCAGGAATACGACGAAGACTGGGGCAAGTTTGAGAAACTGATTGCCAACAACAAGGAAGCCTCAGCCAAGGCCGCCGAGGCGAAGAAGGCTTGGGACAGCTTCAAGACGGAAGTCCGTCAGGCCTGTGACATCGCCCAGACCGGCGATATCCAGTTGTCTCTCTCGACTTACAACAAATCGGCGCTGGGTCATCGCCAGGCACTGGGCAAAGCTCTGGATGCCCTGAACGAGATGGCGAAGAAGGGTGCTGAGGCCGTCAACAACGCCAGCACCGAGCGCGTAGACAGCGCCTCAATGAAGATGCTGGCTTTCTCCGTCGGCGCGGCAGCGCTGCTTATCGTACTTGGCGTCTTCCTCTGCCGGGCCATTACCGTTCCTCTGAATGAAGTCATCGAGATTTGCGGGCATCTGCGTGACGGCGATATCCGCGTCATCGGCGAGCCCTCCGACCGCGGCGACGAGTTCGGCGAGGTGGAGCGTGCCCTGTTTGCCGCCCGCAAGTCGCTGAACAAGTTCATGCGCAGCATCAGCGAGTCCAGCGAGCAGATTGCCGCGTCTTCCCAGCAGCTCACGGCGAACTCCACCGAGACGGCGAAAGCCTCCACCATGGTGGCCGAGTCCGTCACCAACGCGGCCAGTATCGTCATGAATCAGCAGTCGGCGGTGGAGGCCGGCAACGAGAAGGTCGCCATGATTTCCACCGCTGTGGACGAGATGCAGTCCGAAGCGGTCGTCGTCGCCGAAAATGCCGATCAGGCGGCCCGGAGCGCTTCCGACGGCGGCGGTGCCGTCGATTCCTCCGTCAGCCAGATCAAGAGCGTTGCCGATACCGTCAGCGCCACCGCCGAGTTGGTGGACAAGCTGGGGGCCCGTTCCCAGGAAATCGGCGCCATCGTTGATACGATTTCCGGCATCGCCGGCCAGACGAACCTCCTGGCGTTGAACGCCGCCATCGAGGCGGCCCGGGCCGGTGAACACGGCCGCGGCTTCGCTGTCGTCGCTGAGGAAGTCCGCAAGCTGGCCGAGCAGTCCGGCGTGGCGGCCCAGCAGATTTCGACGCTGATCGGCGCCATCCAGGACGACACCGCCAGCGCCGTCAACTCCATGCGGGAGGGACGCGAGGCTGTCATCCAGGGCACGCAGTCCGTCGAGGGTCTGCGCGATGTCTTCGACCAGATTACCCAACTCGTCGGCGCCGTTTCCGACAAGGTACAGATCATGTCCAACTCCGTCGGCGACGTGGCCTCCCAGGCGCAGGGCATTACCGAGGAAATGGGCCGCATCGGCGACGGCGCCCGCACGGTGGCCGACCAGATGCAGTCCGTCTCCGCCGCCACTGAGGAGCAGTCGGCTTCGGCCCAGGAAATCGCCGCCGCCAGCGACGCGCTGGCGAAACTGGCCCAGGAAATGCAGAACGCCCTCTACAATTATAAGTTCTGATTTGAACCGGAGTTCTCTCCGGATACGAAAAAACCACCAGGCCCGCGCCTTCCACGCGGTCTGGTGGTTTTTTGCTGTTGTTTTTTCACCCGTTCGCCTGATGCTCCTGGACGGTCTTTTCCCCCGCCGCCGCCAGTTCGTCATAGAGGGCCATGCAGGCCTGGTGGTTGGCGCGGATATATTCCAGCGCCTCCTTCTTGTCGTCCTCGGTGGCTTCCTCGTCGAGATAACGCTTGCCGGCGAGCTCCAGCGCCTTCGCGGCCTCGGAGCAAGGCTGGCCACCGATGGAGAGCGACGAGGATTTCAGCGCGTGAACGAAGGTCGTATAATCCTTCCAGTTTTCCTGCGCCAAAGCGTCCTCGATTTCCTTTTGTTTCTCCTCCCGCATGCGGCAGAACAGCGGCAGCAGGCGCCAATAGACCTTTTCCATATTGCCGCAATAACGCAGGCCGAGCTGGAC
>JAFSWT010000149.1 GCA_017444395.1 Schwartzia sp. (in: firmicutes)
ATTTGAGCGCAACAAAAAGGCTACCGTCCGTTGGGGCAGTAGCCTTTTTGTTGTACTTTTCGTATTATGCTTCGTCCTTCGGCGGGGTGATGTTCTTTTCCTTCGGGGCATCGCGTTTGGCCGTTTCCTCTTTGAAGCCCCGGACGCTCTGGCCCAGGGCGCGGGCGAATTCAGGCAGGCGGCCGGCGCCGAAGAACAGCAGGGCGATGATGAGGATGAGGAAAAGCTCCGGCAATCCGAGTCCAAACATGGGAAAAACCTCCTTTTCGCGGGGGAAAGCGTCCGGTCGCGGTGCGATGGCGCCGTATCAGCCGTCGCTTCCCGCTTCGTCGGCGAAGATATAGCGGAAGGCTTCCTCGGCGGTGGCGACGGGGTGGATGTCGAGGCCCAGATGGCCGTCAGGGATGTCCTTCTTGTTTTCCTCGGGAATCAGGATGGTCTTGATTCCTGCCTGTTTGGCGCCGTAGGCCTTCTCAAAGACGCCGCCCACCGGGCGGACGCGGCCGTAGAGGGAAATCTCGCCGGTGACGGCGACATCCTGACGGATGGGACGGCCGGTGACGGCGCTGGTGATGGCGGCGAGGATGGCGACGCCGGCGCTGGGGCCGTCGATGTTGCCGCCGCCGATGACGTTGATATGCAGGTCGTAGTCGGAGAGCTCCTTGCCCGTCAGCCGGCGCATGACCGAGGCGGCGTTGAAGACGGAGTCCTTCGCCATCTTGCCGGCGGTCTCATTGAAGCGCACCGTGCCCTTGCCTTCCTCATGGGCCGGGAAGGAGACAGCCTCAATCTCGATGACCGAGCCCAGATAGCCGCTGACGCCGAGGCCAAAGATGTGGCCCGGCTCGGCTTTGTCCGAGGCTTTTTTCGTGACGAACTGGTAAAGGCGGCTCACCTGGACGACCTCATAGATATCGTCTTTTCCAATATCGACGGGGCCGCTTTCGCCGCGCTGGCGTTCGAGAGCGAAGCTGAAGGCGTCGGCCAGGATATTGATGGCCTTGCGTCCCTCGACGGTGTACTCGCTGATGAGTTCGGCGACGCCGTCCTCCATTTGGGCGTCGAGTTTCTTCGCGGCGGTTCTGACGATTTCCACGATGTGGGCCGGCGTCAGCGGCTCGAAGTAGAGCTCGGCGCAACGGGAACGAAGCGCCGGGCTGATGTCCCGGGCTTCGCGGGTGGTGGCGCCGATGAGCACGAAGTCCGCCGGCGCGCCCTCCTCGAAGAGTTTCTTGATATACGGGGGGACCTTCTCATCGGTGGCGTCGTAGTAAGTGGATTCAAAGAAGGCCCGCTTGTCCTCGAGGACTTTCAGCAGCTTGTTCTGCAACATGGTGTCCATTTCGCCGATTTCGTCGATGAACAGGATGCCGCCGTGGGCGTCGGTGACGAGGCCCAGTTTCGGCTCGGGCACGCCGCTGTCGGCCAGGTCGCGCCGCGCGCCCTGATAGATGGGGTCGTGGACGGAGCCCAGAAGGGGGTTCGTCATGTCCCGCGGGTCCCAGCGCAACGTGGTGCCATCGGTCTCGACGAAGGGGGCCTCCTCGCCGAAGGGGGAGATGTCGATTTTCTTCGCCTGCTCCAGTACGAGGCGGGCGGCGGTGGTTTTGCCGACGCCGGGCGGTCCGTAGAGCAGCAGATGCTGCGGGTAGGGGGAGGAAAGCTTGGCCAGCAGCGAATGGACGGCCCAGGGCTGGCCGACGATTTCGTCGAGGCTCTGGGGCCGCAGGAGCTCCATCACCGACTGGGTCAGATGAATCTTGTCGAGCTTTTCCAACGCCTCACGCTTCTTCACCGCCTGAGGCGACTCCGCCGGCGCCTTTTCCTCGTCCAGGACCTGCATGCGGATGTCCTTCACGTAGTCCTGATGGTTCTCCTCCAGCTTCTCGGCAATCTTCTTCTCGATTTTGTCCTCCAGCGACCGGCGGGCCATCATGTCGGCGATGTTTTCCGACAGCGTGGCGATGATCTCCGGAATCTCGGAGTCCGTCGGGATATGCTCGATGGTGGGGTTTTCCAGCACGATGCGCTGCAGTGCCAGCACCCGTTCGCCCCGGCGGGGGGAGCGCATGAAGCGCATGGCATCCATCTTGCCGGCCTTGATGACCAGCTTGTCGGTGCCGATGACATCCGCCAGCATCCCATAGATGGCGTCGATTTCGCGGTCCAGCGGGTGCTCCTGCTCCAACGGCAGGGCCTCAGCGCTTTCCGCGTCCTTTTTCTTGAAGAAATTGAAGAGATTTCCCATGACGCCTCACTCGGTGACGATATGAACCTTGATGGTGCTGGTGATTTCCGGATGGAGCTTGATGACCGCCTCGTAGTCGCCGGGGCCGTCCACCTCGGCGGACAGGCTGATCTTGCGCTTGTCGATGGCGATGCCGTGTTCTTTCTGCAGCGTTTCGGCCACGTCCTTGCCGGTGACGGAGCCGAAGAGTTTGCCGTTCTCGCCTACCTTCACCGGGATCGTGACCTCAACCTTCTTGAGCTGGGCCGCCATGAGCCTGGCTTCGTCATTTTCCTGCGCCTTTTTGCGGGCGGCGGCGCCGGCCTTTTGCTTGGCGATGTTGAGATTCTGGGCCGTGGCTTCCTCCGCCAGCCCCTTCGGCAGCAGGAAATTGCGCCCGTAGCCCTCGGAGACCTCGACGATTTCGCCGGCCTTGCCGACCTTCTTTACGTCCTGTTTCAATATCAGTTTCATATCAACCATTCTCCTTTATGTAGTTTGTGGCCAGGTTCACCGCTTTTTCCATGATTTCCGGCAGCTTGGCGTTCTTGATCTGGGCACCGGCTACGTTCTGATGGCCGCCGCCGCCGAACTGTTCCATGATGACCTGCACGTTCAGCTCGCCGGAGGAACGGGCGCTGATGCCGACCGTATCGGGCTTCAGCTGAAAGACGACGATGCTCATGTGGACGCCCTCGATGGAGAGCAGCGAGTCCGCCGCCTGGGCCGCGATGACCTGGATATTCGGGATGACCTCGGGGATGGAGGTGATGATGAGGCCGCCGTCGTAGAGCTTCGAGCTGGCCGCCGCTCTGGCGACGGCGATGTTCGTCTCATAGTCTTCCCGGAAAAGATGGCGGATCACCACCGGGTCCGCGCCGGCCCGCCGCAGGTAGGCTGCTGCCTCGAAGGTACGGGAGCCCGCCTGCACCGAGAAATGCTTTGTGTCCACAATGATGCCGGCGTAAAGGGCGGTCGCCTCCATCCGGGGCAGATTCAGATTGTCGTCGTAGTAGGAAAGGAGCTCCGTCACCAGCTCACTGGTGGAGGAGGAGGACGGCTCCAGGTACATCAGCAACGGGTTGGCGATGGCGGTCTCGCTGCGGCGGTGATGGTCGATGACCACGACGCGGCTGCCGTATTTCTGCAGGAGCTTTGGCGCTGCTGTCATGTGGGGGATATGGGTGTCCACCACGATGAGCAGGGGATTGGCCGGCTCCGTCTCCAGTACCTCCGCTTCCCGGGTGAACAGGGCCTTGTAATCCCCCATCAATTCGGTGATCTTGTCGATACCCTCGTTCATCGGGCTCAAAACCAGCCGCACCGGCTTCTTTGAGTGGCGCACCATGCGGGTAACACCCAGGGCCGCGCCAAAGGCGTCAAAGTCCTCGTTCTGGTGGCCCATGACCAGCACCTCGCTGGCGCTGTCGATGAGCTCCTTCAGTGAGTGGGCCACCACCCGGGCCCGGACCTTCGTGTGCTTCTCCGCTGCCTGGGCCTTGCCGCCGAAGAACTGCGTCTTGCCGTCCGCCAGCACCACTGCCTGGTCGCCGCCCCGGCCCAGGGCCAGGTCCAGTTCCTTCTGCACCTGAGTGCCGAGGTCGCTGGTCGCCTGGGCATCCGATACCGTGGCGCCAATGGAGAGCGTCACCGGGAGCTGGTTCGAGCCTCGCAGCGAGCGTACCTGATCCAGCACCTCGAACTTCGCCGCTATCGCCTGGTCCAGGGAGCGGCGCTCCATCACCGCCAGGAACGTATCATCCTTCACCTGGCGCAGATAGCCGCCGATATTCTCCGCCCAGCCCTCCAGCTTTTGCTTCACGGCAAAGAGCAGAGACGTCCGCTCCGCCTCGGAAAGCCCCGGCAGGACCTCGTCGTAGTTGTCGATTTGGATGAAAGCCAGTACCAGACGGCTCTGCATATACATCTCTTTCAGCATCGCCGGCCCGGTCATATCCGTCACATAAAACGCCATCAAAGGCTTCGGTTCGCCCTCCGGCTTGATGGCCTGATAAACGGCACGGAAAGGCGTATCGTCCTCCATGAAATCATACTCGCCGCTCATGCCCCAGAGGGACTTGATG
The DNA here is from genome assembly GCA_017444395.1 of Schwartzia sp. (in: firmicutes). Taxonomy (GTDB): domain Bacteria; phylum Bacillota; class Negativicutes; order Selenomonadales; family Selenomonadaceae; genus RGIG3544. The sequence continues at coordinate 4,312 of JAFSWT010000149.1, forward strand.
GGGAGATTCGGCCAGAAATCCTGCACCGGCGTGCCCTTTTCCGGCATGGGATTCGTCTTGACATAGCGCTTCAGTGCCTTGTTTGCCCATTGGAGATTGCCCTCGTCGTCCACGATCAGGATGACCTGGGGCAGATTCTTCACGGCGTAGTTCGTCACCGCGTTGACGTTGCGGACGAGGTCCTGGCAGTATTCGTCAAAATGCGCGGTTCGGGAGAGATGACGTTCCCGGGCGAAGATCAGCAGGCATATCCAGATGACAGCGCTGATGGCTCCCATGTAGAGATTCAGCGACGCCAGCACCGCCACCAGAGCGAAGGAAGCGCCCAGCAGGATGCAGACATCCGCCCAGGCGGATAAATTACGAGGCAAAATGCCTCACCTCATTTCTCAAAAAAGACAGGTCATTTCGCCTGCCGGTAACGGCGGCGGTAATCAAAGACCGTATCGAACAGGCCCATAAAGGCCAGAATCTGGGACAGCGGGCCAACGAAGAAAATGAGCAGCAGAATAAACGTCTTCATGCCGCCGCCCCAGCCCAGCCGGTTCGTCAGGAAACCGTAGAGGGAAAGGCCCTCCACCAGTCCCGCCATCAGCGCCACCATATTGAAATTCACCGACGCCTGATAGAGCAGCGGGATATCCCGCGTCTGTCCCCAGTAAATGCCGAGAATCGACAAGGCGAAGAGGTAGAGGAACACCCCCGAGAGCCGCCACTCGGTGAAGGGCGGCAGCACCGGCACCGGATTCCCCAGCCGCGCCAGGATTTTCCCGGCGACATAGTAGTTCAGGATCGTATCCGTGAGCCCCATCATCACCACAATCAGCGGCAGCAGCAGGCGAACAAGCGTCAGGTTCTGTGTCAGCGTCGCGCGGGCCTGCTCGATCTGCTCCTCGCTGAGCCCCATGCTCTCGTACACCGCCACCGCCTGGTCAAAGGAACTCTCCATGGCGGCAAGCTGTCCCGTGAAAGGCTCGGCTCCCGTCAGGAAGAACAGCAGCCCCAGCCCGGCCAGCTTCGCCAGAATCGAGACGACGATGCTCGTCGTCACCAGCCGCACACCGGACCAGCCGGCGCGGTAGCCGTAGCCCAGCGCCAGTCCCATCGGGCCGAAGCCCAGCGCCAGCCGCAGCGCCACCATCGGCTCCAGCAGCATCGCCAAAAGCACCGTCGCCACCGCCATAGACATCGTGCCCCAGCGTGGCCCGTGACGCACAATCAGCACAATCGCCGGCAGCGACCAGAGCAGGATTGCCGCGACCCCGAGAAACGGTACATAGAGCCCCACCAGGCCCAGCACCACCATCACGGCCGCTAAAATGCCGCCCTCTGTCAGGGCGTTCATCCGTGTTGCCATCTTGTCACCCTTTCACCGCGGGAAAGGAAAAGGTTCTCGTTCCCGCTATCGGTATATTATAGCAGAAATCGTCGGCCCTGTCTCGCTTTTCTTGTGGTTTTAGAACATATAATTTGAACTTCCCATAGAGAAAGTAAGGCAAAATGACTGTATAACGAGAGCTACAACGTAGCGAAATACTTAACAGAAGCCGTTCTATGCCCTCCGCTATTGAAGGCAAGCCGAGCTGAATCTGATAGTTTACGCGAAACCTAAAGGTTTACGCAAAGTGTTAAAGGGCGGCTCTGCTCGCCCCCCTCCGGGAGGGGGGTAGGGGGGAGCCAGCGGCCGTAACTGATGCTTTAGGATAACGTAACTGGCCGCGAGAACTTACAGCTTACGTATAGCAAGCCTGACGGATTACACGAAACCTGACGGTTTTCGTAAAGCGAAGGTGAGTGGTCTCCTTCCGGCGCTTCGCGCCACCTCCCTCGCTGGGAGGCAAGCAGAGCCAATCCTTACGGTTTACGCGAGATCCGACAGTTTTCGCAAAGCGAAGGTTTGGATTGGCACCTCTCCCCCTCGCAGAGGGGGG
>JAFSWT010000150.1 GCA_017444395.1 Schwartzia sp. (in: firmicutes)
GCCAAAATCGAGGAACTGCTGCCCTTTGTCGAGCAGTACGGCCAGGCCCATGACGCTTTGACGGCGTTGGACGCGAAATTCCCCGAAGCGATGAAGAAGAGCGTCCTGCAATACGCCATGGAGGGCAAGCTGGTGGAGCAGAACCCCGAAGAAGGCACCGCCAGCGAACTATTACGGATAATGGACAAGTACAACAGTAATCTTTCTCCATGTAAAAGTGAATTGGATTTTTCTGCGATGGAGTATAAGCTTCCTGCAAGTTGGGAGTTCGTTGAGCTAAATCGTGTTTTGCGCTTTGTTGATTATCGTGGGAAGACGCCCCATAAAAGCGATAAAGGTATTTTCTTAGTCACAGCCTCAAATATAAAAAAGGGCTATATGGATTACACACGAAAAGAATATATATCAATCGGAGAATATCAGACCCGGTTAGAACGAGGAATAACTGAAAAAGGGGACCTGCTTTTCACCACGGAGGCTCCAATGGGAAATTGCGCATTATGCGACTTGGAAGAATGCTCTTGTGGACAACGAATCATAACATTTAAGGAATACCATAAAAACACAGTGAATCTTTCTTTGATGATGTATTTTATTCTTTCTCCTCAATTTCAACAGCAACTACTTGATAATTGCACAGGAACAACTGCAAAGGGAATCAAAGCCGAGAAGCTGAAACATTTTAGAATCCCCCTCCCGCCCCTCGCCGAGCAGCGGCGCATTGTCGCCAAAATCGAGGAACTGCTGGCCTGTTGCGAGCCGTGGGGGAAAGAAGCCGGCGCATAAAAAAGCGGGGCGTAAAGCCCCGCCAAATCCAAGACGATTACTGGTTTTAGAATGAAGTAAATAGTCGCGAGATCTGACGGCTTGCGTAAAGCAACTCTGACGGATTACACGAAAACTGACAGTTTGTGTAGTTTTATCATGCAGTAGTCTCCTTCCGGCGCTTCGCGCCACCTCCCTCGCTGGGAGGCTAGCCGAGCCAGCGTTCTCAAAAGAGCCAAAGCCCGAAGGGTTTCACAAAATTGAAAAGGCTGGCTCGGCTTGCCCCCCTCCGGGAGGGGGGTAGGGGGGAGCCAGCGGCCGTAACTGATGCTTTAGGATGACGTAACTGGCCTGCGAGAGCTTACAGTTTACGGTTACACCTCATCAAACAAGAGGTCGTGAAGTATAATGGCCGGAGTAATACTTCATTTTTCCCCTCTCCGCACGGCGTCAATCTCGGCGTTGATTTCTTCCAAAGTCATCTCAGAAAGGCCATTTTTTTCCGCCTCTTCGTTGAGCTTCCTCAATGCCCATTCCCCCCGGCCCACGCTGAGATCGTAATATTGCCTGGGGCGCGTCATGCGGAAGGGGATGCCGTTATCCAGCACCGACCGCTTCAGGAACATCCGCACCGCCGTCGAGAGGTCGATGCCGAGGTCCTCGAAAACCTTTGCCGCCTGCTCTTTCAGCTCCGTATCCGCCCGGACCTGCACTACACTCGTTGCCATACATAGCCCTCCTTCGGTGCTTCGATTGATACTTCAAGTATAATACATTGTCGTGAAATCAGCAAGCGATGTTGGCCGGTTGCGGGCCGTGGGGATAATAGGCAAATTGTTTACTTTATGATATATATGCGATACAATGTGTTATACAGGAGGCGATATTTATGGCACAGGCAAGTATCAATGTCCGGGTTGAACCGGAAGCAAAAATGCAATTTGAGGATTTTTGCAATCAGATTGGAATGAGTATGTCCACAGCCATCAATGTATTCATCAAGGCGACGCTTCGCGCGAAAAAGATACCGTTTGAGCTTGTCGCTGAACCGGATCCGTTTTACAGCGAGGAAAACATGGAATGGCTAAAACAGTCAGCGCGGGAGATTGAAGAAGGGAAAGTCGTAACAAAAACCATTGAGGAACTTGAGGCGATGGTCAATGGATAATGTGCAATTTTCCGACCGGGCCTGGGCTGTTTTTCGCGGTTGCTTTTGGAGGACCGGAAAACGACAAAAAGAATCCTGCAACTCATCAAGGATATAAAACGCAACGGTTACGAAGGCATCGGAAAGCCGGAGCCACTCTCCGGGGACTTGAGCGGATATTGGAGCCGTCGCATTGACAAGAAAAACCGTCTTGTTTACAAAATCGATGGGGATATAGTCATAATCAGTCAGTGTGGTTCGCACTATCAGAACAAGTAGAAAGCGCAAGCCGTTCCTCCCGGAGGTGATACCGCATGGACGAAGACAAGAAATCAATGAGTGAAGAGGACATCAAGCGCCTTTTCATCACGCCGGCCATCGAGGCCCAGTGGGACAAGAACCGCATCCGCATGGAGGCGAAGATCACCGACGGGCGGGTGAATATCATGGGAAATCTCGCCTCCCGCCTGCCGCCGAAGAAGGCGGACTATCTGCTCTATACGACCGGCGGCCACCCCATCGCCGTCGTCGAGGCGAAGGACAACCGGCACACCGTTTCCCACGGGATGCAGCAGGCGAAGGAATACGCCGCCATGATGGATTTGAAATTCGCCTACAGTTCCAATGGCGATGCCTTTCAGGAGTATGATTTCCTGACGGGGACGGAGCGGACGTTCCCGCTGTCGGCGTTTCCGACGGAGCAGGCGCTTTTGGCGCGGCTCGCCGCCGGGTGTGAATGGAACGAGGCGGAGCGGTTGCTGATGAAGCAGCCCTGCTATGTCTCCCAGACGACCTACGCGCCGCGCTACTATCAGCAGGTGGCCATCGACCGCACCCTGGACGCCATCGCCCGGGGGCAGCAGCGGGTTTTGCTGGTCATGGCCACCGGTACGGGCAAGACCTACACCGCCTTCCAGATCGTCTACCGGCTGCTGAAGGCGGGGCTGAAAAAGAAAATCCTCTATCTGGCCGACCGGAACGTCCTCGTGGACCAGTCCATCGCCCAGGATTTCCGGCCGCTGGAAAAGGTCATTCACAAGGTGAACTTCGCCAAAGACGACCGCACGAAGCTGAAAGCCTATCAGGTCTATTTCGCGCTCTATCAGCAGATGGTGGGGGACGACGACGCGCCCCATTTTCAGGAGCTTTTCGCGCCGGATTTCTTTGACCTGGTGATCGTGGACGAGTGCCATCGCGGCTCAGCGAAGGAGGAAAGCCGCTGGCGCCGGGTGCTTGAATATTTCCGGAGCGCCGCGCAGATTGGCATGACCGCCACGCCGAAGGAGACGAAGTACACGTCGAACATCGACTATTTCGGCCCGCCAGTCTATACCTACAGCCTGAAGCAGGGCATCGACGACGGCTTCCTGGCGCCGTTCCGCGTCGTGAGCGTCCGCACGAACATCGGCGACGAGTGGCGGCCGGTCAAGGGGCAGCGGGACTACTACGGCAACGAGATTGAGGACCGCATCTACAACAACAGCGACTACGACTATTCCATCATCATCGCCGACCGGATTCGCGAGGTGGCGGAGCAGATTACCGCCTACCTCGAGGCCACCGATCCCTACGCGAAGACGATCGTGTTCTGCGCCAGCGAGGACGCGGCCGAGCGGATGCGGGTGGCGTTGGTGAACTGCAACGCCGAACGAATGAAGGAGAATCCCGATTATGTCGTCCGCATCACCGGCAGCGACGAGTACGGCAAAGGCAAACTGGACTATTTCATTTCCGTCAGCGCCAAATATCCGGTCATCGCCACGACGTCGGAGCTTTTGTCCACCGGCGTGGACTGCAAGATGACGAAGATCATCGCCCTCGACAAGAATATCTCGTCCATGACGATGTTCAAGCAGATTGTAGGGCGCGGTACGCGGCTGCGCTGGGACGAAGGGAAAAGCAGCTTCACCATCATGGATTTCCGCGGCGTCACCCGGCTCTTCGCCGACCCGGATTGGGACGGGCCGATTGAGATCGATCCGAATTTTCCCAAAAAGCCGAAGCCCAAACCAGATTCCGGCGATCCGCCGCCCGGCGGTGGTCCGGATGGCCCGGGTGGAACGGACGGCCCGGGCGGCCCGTATGAGCCGCCGGCCGTGAAGCCTCTCGTCCTGCGGGACGGCTGCAAGGTCTATACCACCAGCAAAATCGTTTCCGTCTATGACGCCGACGGCAAGCTGCTACGGCAGGAGAGCATCACCGACTACACCCGGGAAAATGTCCGGGGCGCGTACGCCACCCTGGACGCCTTCATTCGCCAATGGACGGCGACCGAGAAAAAGAAGGCCATCGCCGACGCTTTGGCGGCGCAGGGAATCAGTCTGGACAAGCTCAAGGCCGATATGAAAATGACCGATGTGGACGACTTCGACTTCATCTGCCATATCGCCTATGACGCCAAGCCCCTGACGCGGCGGGAACGGGCCGAAAACGTGAAGAAACGCGACTTCCTGCACCGCTACAGCGGCGCGGCCCGGGAGGTGCTGGAAATCCTGTTGGAGAAATACATGAATCTGGGCATCCGGGAGGTGGAGGAAACGGCCTCCGTCCTCAAGATGGACGAGTTCCGGAAATTTGGGACGCCGGCGGGCATCGTCCGGCTTTTCGGCGGCAAAGAGGACTTCCGGGCCGCGTTGCGGGCTCTCGAAGATGAAATCTACAAGGCGGGTTGATAGCGAATGAGCAATCTGAACGGACTGATCAAGAAACTGCGGGACATCATGCGCAACGATCCCGGCATCAACGGCGACGCCCAGCGCATCGAGCAGATTGTCTGGATGTTGTTCCTCAAAGTCTATGACGCCCGGGAAGAGGAATGGGAGCTGGACGACGACGATTATGCCTCCGTCATCCCCAAACCATACCGCTGGCGGAACTGGGCGAAAGCCGACGAGGCGGTCCACGCGTTGACCGGCGACGAGCTGCTTTCCTTCGTGGGCGCGCTTTTCAAGACGCTGAAGGAGTTGGAAGTCACCCCCGATATGCCGGCGAAGAAGAGCGTTGTCAAGAGCGTCTTCGAGGACACGAACCAATACATGAAGGACGGTGTACTGCTGCGGCAGGTCGTGGATGTCATCGACGAGATTGACCTCACAAGCTACGACAACATCCACACCCTCGGCGACATTTACGAAACGCTGCTGAAAGAGCTGCAATCCGCCGGGAGCGCCGGCGAGTTCTACACGCCCCGCGCTGTCACGGACTTCATGGCGCAGATGATCGCGCCGCGGCTGGAGGAGACGATGGCGGATTTCGCCTGCGGCACCGGCGGATTCCTGGTCAGTTGGCTGCGGGAACTGAAAAAGCAGGTCAAAACGACGGCTGACCGGGAAGCGTGGCTTCGCTCCGTCCACGGCGTCGAGAAAAAGCAGTTCCCCTATATGCTGGCCGTCACCAATCTCCTGCTGCACGACATGGACGAGCCGGACATCCGCCATGACAACAGCCTGATGAAAGACGTGCTGGACTACA
>JAFSWT010000017.1 GCA_017444395.1 Schwartzia sp. (in: firmicutes)
GCCGACGGCTACACCCGGCTTTACGCCGGCAAGGCGTCGGTGGAGATCCGGGGCCGGCGGGCGCCGATTGTCGGGCGCATCTGCATGGACCAGTGCATGGCTGACGTCACTGACATCCCCGGCGTCGTCGTGGGGGACAAGGCAACGCTGTTCGGCTCGCCCACCCTTCCCATCGACGAAGCGGCGGGCTGGCTGGGCACCATCAACTACGAAGTGGCCTGCATGGTAGCGCCGCGGGTGCCGCGGGAGTACCGGGCGTAGCCACAGGCAGAGGGCGATTCTTTCTACACGGCAGAAGGTGAATGACAATGGAGAACGGGAAAAAGAACGACGTCATGCGGGCCGCCATCATCGGCAGCATCATCCTGGCGGTGGTGCTGGTGCTGGGCACGCTCTGGTCGGGACGCAACGCCAGCCGGGACACGGAAAAGGCCGTGCGGGAGGTCAGCCTCTTATACCTTGACGAGCTGGCGGGACGGCGCGAGCAGGTCGTTGCCTCCACCCTGAGCGGCTATATCCGCAATCTGGATATCGCCATCGGCCTCCTGGAGAAAGACGACCTCAAGAACGTCGCCAGCCTGCAGGCGTATCAGGCGCGGATGAAGCAGCTCTACGGACTGGAAAAGTTCGCTTTCGTGGACGATAGCGGTCTCATCTATACATCGCGGGGAACCCGGACGGATCTTGACCGCCGCTACCATTTCGATTACAAGAACATTTCCGAGCCGGAGATCTCGGTCAAGAATCTGGACGGCAACAACAAGAAGGTCATCATTGCCATGCCGGTGGATCATCTGCCCTTCGAGGGAAAGCGGCTCGTGGCCTGCTTCATGGAGACCAGCATGGAACGGATGCTGGAAGGAATCTCCCTGCAATCGGGCAACGACAACACGACCTTCTGCAACCTCTATACCAGTGACGGCACCGCTCTGACCAACGTCGTGCTGGGCGGGCTGGCCAGCGGGGGGAATCTCTTTCCGGCTATGGGGCAGGCTGAGTTCGAGGGAGAGCATTCCCTCGCCTCCATGCGGGAAGATTTCACGGCCCTGCGAAAAGGCGTAGTCTCCTTCTCTTACAGCGGCGTCAGGGGGACCATGTGCTATGTGCCGGTGCATGGCACGGACTGGATGCTGACCTATCTGGTGCGGGAAAGCGTCATCACCAGCCGGATCAGCGACATCTCCGACGACATCGTCCGCCGCGGCCTCCTGCAATCGGTGCTGACGGCGCTGGCGCTGGCGGGGGTGTTCGCGGTCATGATCCACCAGCTCCGCCGGGCGGCGAAGGCCGATCTGGAAAAGGAGGTCGCGGAGACCGAGAACCGGGTCAAGCAGCAGGAACTGGAGGAACAACTGGCCCTGCAGGAGGAACTCCTGGCCCAGGAACAGCAGCGGGCGCAGCAGGACAAGATGATCACGGCCCTGGCCTCCGACTACCGCAGTGTTTACTATATCAACCTGGACGACGACACGGGCATCTGCTACCGGCAGGACAAGAAGCGGGAAGACGCCGCCGCCGAGGGGGAGACGTTCTCCTTCCGGGACGCGTTCACGAAATACGCGCATCGCTTCGTGACCGAGGAATACCGGGACGGTTTCCTGCAATTCATCGAGCCGGAAGCCATACGCCGGGGGCTGGCCAATGAAGCCATCATCGTGTACCGCTATCTGGTGCGCCGGGACGGCGAGGAAACCTTTGAGATGCTCCGCATGGCCGGGGTCCGCCACGCCGAGGATCGCGAGGATCATCTGATTCACGCCGTCGGCGTGGGCTTCACCGATATCGACGCCGAAATGCGCGATTCGCTGGAAAAGAGCCAGGCCCTCAGCGACGCTCTGAAGGCGGCGGAGGAGGCCAGCAAGGCCAAGACGGTGTTCCTCTCCAGCATGAGCCATGAGATCCGCACGCCGATGAACGCCATCATCGGTCTCGACAGCCTCGCCCTGCACGAGCCGGACCTCTCGGACAAGACGCGGGACTTCCTGGAGAAAATCGGCGGCTCCGCCCAGCATCTGCTGTCCCTGATCAACGACATCCTGGATATGTCCCGCATCGAGTCGGGGCGCATGGTCATCCGCAACGAGGAATTCGCGTTCCCGAAGCTCATCGAGCAGATCAACACCCTTTTCAGCGGCCAGTGCCAGGAGAAGGGGCTGACGTACAACTGCCGGATCAATGGGCTGGTGGATCATTATTACATCGGCGACAACGTCAAGCTACGCCAGGTGCTCATCAACATCCTGGGCAACGCGGTGAAGTTCACGCCCGAGGGCGGCACCATCGACTTCCTGGTGGAAAAGACAGCCGCGTTCGACGGCAAATCGACGCTCTGCTTCACCATCAAGGACACCGGCATCGGCATGAGCAAGGAGTATCTGCCCAGGATTTTCGACACGTTCAGCCAGGAGGATTCCAGCGCCAATAGCAAATACGGCAGTTCCGGTCTCGGCATGGCCATCACGAAGAATATCGTCGAGATGATGAACGGGCGCATTGACGTGGAGAGCGAGAAGGGCGTCGGGACGACATTCACCGTGGCGGTCACGTTGATGGACTCGGCCAGGAAGCAGGAGGTGGATTCGGAGGACATCGAGATCCGGCCGCAGGATATGAGCGTCCTGGTGGTGGATGACGACCCCATCGCCTGCCAGCACGCCCAACTGGTTCTCGAAAAAGCGGGCATTTCCTCCGAGTTTGCCCTGTCCGGGGCCGAAGCGCTGGAGATGGTCAAGCTCCACCAGGCCCGGCGGGAGCCGTACAATCTCATCGTCATGGACTGGAAGATGCCGGAAATGGACGGCATAGAGACGACGCGGCAAATCCGCTCCGCCATCGGCGACGAGAGCGCCATCATCATTCTTACGTCCTACAATTGGGAAGAAGTGATAGACGAGGCGGTCGCTGCCGGGGTGGACAGCTTTGTCGCCAAGCCGCTCTTCTCCGGCAATCTGATGGATGAATTCCGCGGCGCATTGAAGAAGCGGCAGACCGAGAAGCCAAAAGCGGCGGGAAAAGCGGATCTGAAAGGCCGCCGGATCCTGCTGGCCGAGGATATGGCCGTGAACGCGGAAATCATGATGCAGGTTCTCAAGATGCGGGAGATGGAACCGGAGCACGCCGAGAACGGAAAAATTGCCGTGGAGATGTTCGCGTCCCGGCCTGAGGGCTACTATGCCGCGATCCTGATGGATATGCGGATGCCGGAAATGGGCGGCCTGGAGGCGGCGATGAAGATCCGGGCCATGGACCGCGCCGACGCGCATACCGTTCCCATCATCGCGCTGACGGCCAACGCCTTCGATGAAGACGTGCAGCGCAGCCTGCAGGCAGGCCTCAACGCGCACCTGTCAAAACCGGTAAACCCGGATGTCCTCTTCGAGACGCTGGAAAACATGATCGTCTGACCCGGCGACAGCGTCAGGCGGGCGGCATCACTGCCCGCGGCGCCGATGATTTGCCGGCGAAATAGTTGAAGCGGTGGTTTTTTGGAAGTCTGGAAAAAGAATCTGTTCCTCTGTTGCCTGTCCTGTTTCATCGTCTCCATCGGCATGAGCCAGCTGGCTCCGATGCTGCCGCTGTATCTGGCGGAGCTCGGCGTCGGCGGCGAGGGCGAGATCGCCCGCTGGTCGGGGCTGATTTTCGGCGTGAACTTCGTGAGTCTGGCCGTAGCCGCGCCCATCTGGGGCCGGCTATCGGACCGCTTCGGCCGCAAGCCCATGGTGCTCCGGGCCAGCTTCGCCCTCGGCGTCATCATGGTGGGCATGGGGCTGGCAACCTCGCCGGAGCAGCTGTTCGCGTTGCGCCTCCTGCAGGGGACGATGAGCGGCTTCCTCGGCGCGGCGGTGCCGCTGGTGGCGCAGGAGACGCCGCCGGAACGCTCCGGCTGGGCGCTGGGGCTATTCTTCACCTCCCAGGTCACGGGGGCCCTGATCGGCCCGCTGGCCGGGGGCTGGCTGGTGGAGGCTTACAACTGCCGCACCGCCTTTTACATCGTCGGCGCTTGGTGTTTTCTGGGCTTTATTGCTCTCTTCGGCATCCATGAGACATTTCAGCCGAAAAAAGAGGCGGCGGCCCTGCCGTTCCGCGAAGTCTGGACGCAGCTGGCAGACCGGCGGCTCATTGTGGGACTTTTTGGGACGACGTTTTTGTTACAATTCGCCTTGAATCTGGTACAGCCGATTGTGACCGTCTACATCGCGGCGCTGGCCCCGGCTTCGGAGCATGTGGCCCTGACGGCCGGGGCGGTCTTTGCCGCCACCGGTGTCGCCAGCGCCCTGGCGGCTTCGCCGCTGGGAAAGCTGGCCGACCGCCTGGGGCCGCGGCCGGTGCTTTTGGCTTCGCTGGCCGTCGGGGGACTCTCGTTCCTGCCCCAGGCCTTCGTGCGGACGCCGCTGGAGCTCGGCCTGCTGCGTTTCCTGGCGGGGCTGGCGGGCGGCGGCCTCATCCCGTCGCTGAACAGCCTGATCCGGCGAAATACCCCCGACAGCGCGCTGGGCCGGATTTACGGCCTCAATCAGTCGGCCCAGTTCGTGGGGATGTTCTCCGGCGCTTTTCTGGGCGGCTGGCTGGCCGGTCGTTTCGGCATCGCCGCCGTCTTCCTGTTCCCCGGGGCGCTCCTTTTGGCGGCCGCCCTGTTACTCTGGGCCGTGAGCCGCCGTCACGCCTGACGGGAAGCTGAATGTAATAGCATAAAAATAGACGTTGCGATATTATAAGAAAAGAAAACGGACAGCGCCCGGGAGGTGGCGCGCTGTCCGCGGAAGGAAATGGATATGAGCCAGCAACTCATTCCGGCGGAGACGGTCCTGCGGCCCGGCGTCACCGTCAAGGTGCAGGCGGCCGGCAGCGATACCGTCCATGAGGGCGTGCTGGAGGAAATCGGAAAGCTCTTTATCGTCGTCGCCCTCGACGATATGCCGATGGAGGACTACATCAACGCCCCGGAGCCGGAGACGCGGATTGAGCTGCGCATCATCGCCGATTCCGCCCTGTATCTGGCGGCCGGTGGCTATCGCGGCAACGCGCCGCTGCCACGGCAGATGTGGTTCATCGACCGGCCGGATTTTGTCGTGCGCCAGCAGCAGCGGGAGTATGTGCGAGTGCCGGCGCTGCTCCCCATCCGGGTCCGGACGAAGAACATCTACGGCACGTTCAACGACGCCCAGGAGACTACGTCGCTCGACATCAGCGGCGGCGGTCTCTGCTTCGCCAACGAGGCGCCGCTGACCGTCCCCATGACCATCGGCCTCATCATTGAGGACCTGCCGGGGCTGGAAACTTTCCCCATCACCGCCGACGCCGTCCGCTGCCAGACCGTCATCAACAACACCGGCAACACCGTCTATCACGTCGGCGTCACCTTTGAGCCCTACCTGTCCCGGCCCCTCCGCGCCCGCCTGCTCCACGCCATCACCGCCTTGCAACGGGCGGCTCTCTCCCGGGGCATGGGCATCAAATGAGAAAATCTCTCGTTTTTTAGCGGCCATCACATCGGTTGTGCGTTCGCATATTTTTCAAAATTGAAGTTTTCGTAATATAGTATGTAATTTATGTGATTAGACCGATGAAGTGGGCCTGATGGCATCAATGAAACCACGTTATTCGATACGGGAATTTTGAATAACAAAAGGGACCGGACAAGCGTCCGGTCCCTTTTGTTGGCAGAATGCGGATTTTTAGGGAATAAAGCCGATTATTACGGAAAGGAAGGCGTTGCATTATTGCCGACATGAAAAACAGATTCTTTCCCATCACAGGGAGAAATTGCTCTGGCATGTAAAATAACAAGTATTAAAATTACATACGCAAAGTCGTTACAAGTTATATAAAATACCGAAACAATTCCAAAACAACGAAGAGCCCGAGGCCGATGATGGCGCCGACGATGGAACCGTTCATGCGGATCCAGATGAGGTCCGGCTCGATCTTGTCCCGGACGATATGGTTCAGTTGATCGTCGGTCATGCGGTTCATCACTTCCCGGGCAATCGATCCAATCATGGACTGGGCCTGGAGCGCCGAGCGGGCCATGATGTCGTAGGCCAGAAGCTCCAACTGTTGCCGCAGGGACTCGCTGGTGTCGAAGAGGGCGAGGATGCGGTTCAGCTCGTCTTCCAGCAGCCGGTCCAGCGCTGGGGGCAGGCTGTCAGCCGTCAGCGTGTCCTGCAGCCGGCGGAGGACGGTTTCCAGCGTCGGTGTCAGCGGGACCTCCCGTAGCAGCTTGTCCCGGATGGCGTCAAAGGTTTCCAGCGCCGCCGCATCCTGGCCGGCGGTCTCCAGTTGCCGGTAGAACAGCGTCCGTATCTGCTCCTGCAGGTTGGAGCCGGGCTCGGCCGCCTCGTCCAGCACCCGCAGGACCTCCTGCTGAATCAGGGAGGACATCTCTTCCACATCGACGATGCCCGCCGCCTGGGCCATCGAGGCGAAAAAGCGGGCCATGACGCCCATGTTTTCCAGCTTTTTCTCCTGCGCCTCCTCCAGTACCGCCGCGATGGCCGCCTGCGCTTCCGGCGTTTCCGCCCGTTGGCGCAGGAATGACGCCGCCTGGGCCAGAAGCCGCCGGTCGTTGTCGCCCTTCCGCAGCCAGCCTGTTAGTCGTGCCAGTAAATCTTGCAGATGATACTGCAACGATTCGCGTTGCAGGACGGAGGCGATTTTCTCCGCCGCCTGACGGCAATCCACGTCCTGCGCGTACCGGCGGAGCTGACGGAGGATGGCCGTTTGCAGGCCCGTCCGGACCTGGGCGCCCCGGAGCCATTCGGTCAGCGTGCCGCGCCAGTCGTAGTTTTCCATCAGGGAAAACAGGCGCTTGCGGGAAAAGAAATTCTGTTGGATCAGCCGCGTTGCCGCTTCCATGAACTCCGGCCGGCGGCGGGGCAGGATGGCCGTGTGCCAGGGGAAGCCCAGAGGTTTCTCGAACAGCGCCGTCACCGCGAACCAGTCGGCCACGCCCCCCACCAGCGCCGCCTCGGCGCAGAAGAGGAAGATGCGTGCCCACAGCGCCGCCGGGTATTGCAGCCGCAGGCCGAGGGCCAGCAGGAAAAGCGCCGCCGCGAACAGAAGCGTTATGTCGGCGTTGTTAAGCCGCCGGCCTTTTGCCGGCTGCGTCTCCGCGTCAGGCAGATGCTTTTCGTCCATCAGCCCCACATCCTTTCCACGCCGCCGACCAAGAGATAGAGTATCATGCCCACAAGGGCCCCCACTACCGAGCCGTTGATGCGGATTATCTGGAGGTCGTCGGCCACCCGCGTCTCCGCCAGCTCGACGAGCTCGTCGTCGCTGAGATGGGAGAGATAGGCCTCCACCGTCCCGGGAATCACCCGGTAATGGGCCCGCAGTTGCGCCTCGAGGAAGTTTTGGAACCAGACGTTGGCCTCGGCCTGCCAGTCGGCCCGGCGACCGAATTCATCGATGAGATTGTCAAAAATCTCCCGGGCCGCGGCCCGCCAGTCGCTGAGATTGCTCTGCCGGGCCGCGTCCAGTCTCTCCCGGATCAGTCCCTCCAGGTCAAAGGCGGCCAGCCGCCGCGTCTTCCATTCCTCCAGCCCGGCATGGAGCGCCGGGTTTTCCGCTAGTGCTGTGAGCTTTTCCGACAGCCAAAGGTTGAGACCGTCCCAGGCCTCCCCCTCGCCCCGTTCCAATTCATTCAGCCAGGCCGCCAGCCGCTCGTCCGCCAGCAGCAGGATTTTGTCATCCGAAAGGTCCAGCGCCTCGAACATGGCGGCCCGGCCCACGGAACCGCCCTCGTACGACTCCCGCATGGCTTTGATGTGCCCCTGCAGCAGCGCCTGCACTTCGTCCCCCAGTAGCACCGGCCGCAGAAGCGGTGCCAGCGCTTTGAGAACCTGCGCCCGGAGGCCGGCATCCTGCAGTACGCCGATGGCCCGGCGGAGCAGCGGCGCCGTATCGGCCGCGCCAATGGCCTCCCGGGCCGTATTCGCCAGCGCGTTAGCTGCCGGCGCGACATCGAAGGTGCGGACAGCCTCGGAAATCAGCGTATCCAGAAGCTCCCAAAGCCGTTCGCGGCCGCCCCGCTCCATCAGGTAGCGGGTCAGCATACCGGCGTAGTCCTGTGTTCTCATGTCGCGGACGATATTGTCCGGGTTCAGGAGGTCGCCGGTCACGAACTCCATCAGCCCGCCCATGATACGGGGGCGGTTCTTCCGCAGGATGTCGGTGCGCCAGCCGATGCCCAGCGGCTGGTGAAAAATGGCGGTGACGGCGTACCAGTCCGCCAGGCCGCCGATGGTGGCCGCCAGAAAACCGTGCTGGAACAGCCCGGTCCAGAAACCGCCGCCCGCGTACTCGGCGACGGTCATGGCCGCCGCCCCCGCCGCGCAGCCCGCCAGCACCCAGCCCGCCCGCCGGCTGTTCACCGCCTCATCCTCCAGACCGTGCCGCGTATTGTCGATGGTAGTCAAAACAACTCACCTTCTCTTGCAGAAAAGCGGCTGCCGCATAAATTCGGCAACCGCTTTTTCCTCCCTCGTTATTTCACCACGATATTGACAAGTTTGTCGGGGACGGCGATGACCTTGACGATGGTCTTGCCGTCGGTGTACTGCTGTACCCGGGACTCCGGATATCCTGTCATCGGCCCAGACGCTGGAATGCATTCTTATACACCGCTAA
>JAFSWT010000151.1 GCA_017444395.1 Schwartzia sp. (in: firmicutes)
GGGGGCCGGGGCAGGCGCCGGAGCCGGAGCGGGAGCCGGAGCGGGCGGCGGTGGCGGCGGCGCCACCTCCTCTTCCGCCATGCTACTGTTCATCAGGCTCTCCACCATATCCGTAGCGATGGGAACCGGCAGAATCTGCATGATTTCACTGTCGATGAGCCCCTCGACTTCCATGCGGAAGGAAATCTTAACCACCGTCTCGTCGTTGGAAACGATTTCCGTCACCTTGGTCTCGGAGCCCAAATCAATGAGATTCACCTTGGGCGGCGAAATATCAATCTTTTTGTTGAACATCGACGACAGCGATGTTGCAACCGCGCCCATCATCTGGTTCATGGCTTCGCCCACGGCGCTCATGTGAATCTCACTGAGTTCCTGTTGTGGGTTCGTGCCATCGCCACCCATCATCAGATCGGCGATGATGCAGGCGTCCGTTGCCTGGATGGCCAGCACATTATTACCGTTTATGCCAACCGTGTATCCGACCTCGACGATCAGATAGGGCATCGGGTAGCTGTCCCGAATGAAATCCATTGTCGCCACGGAAACCGTCGGCGTCGTAATTGAGACTTTATGCCCCAGGAGAACCGACAGTGTCGTCGCGGCGCTACCCATCGAGATATTGCCAATCTCACCCAGCGCATCCTTTTGCATATCGGAGAGCGGATCGTCGACTGGCGGCGCGGCACCACCGGCCGAGGCATCCGCGGGCGCTTCCTCCCCGGCCGGCGCGTCACCGCCACCGTCTGCCGGCGGAGTCAGCCCGCCACCGTTCAACAACGCATCGATTTCCTCCTGAGAAATCATATCGTCACTCATCTGATTCTTCATCTCCCTCCGGAGCTATCCGCGTTATCTGAACGGCAGCCCGTTTTCCGAACGTACCCGGCCGGCAGAAAAACTTCCGCTTCTTGCCGACGATACAGGGCAATTCATCCTTCACTTTTGTCTCAAGCTGCAGGACATCCCCAAAGCCAAGCGTCAGGAACTCCCGGATGGAAATATCAATTTTACCCAGCTCGATGATTAAAGGCACCTTGGTCTTCGCAATTTTCTGCTGGATGATCTCCACCTGTTCCGGCTTGCTCTCCTTGGCGACTGAAGCCGCGACCCAGAACGTCGTCGTCAGCTTCGACATGATCGGCTCTAAAACCAGGTACGGGATACAGATATTCATGAAGCCCTCAACATCACCGATCATGATCTTCAGCGTGATGATAACCACCATATCACTGGGTGGCACAATCTGCACGAAGGCCGGATTTGACTCCATCGCCTCCAGTCGCGGCTTCATCTTCACCACATTATCCCATGCTTCGCGTAAATTATCAATAGCCTTGGCAAAAGTCCGCCGCATGACCGCTTCCTCGATTTCAGTCAGGCCCCGGGGCTTGATGGTGTTCGCTCCCGTCCCGCCAAAAACGCGGTCAATGATACAAAAGGCGATGCTCGTATTGAGCTCCATGATGATATTGCCCTTGAGCGGAGGCGCTGCCAGCACCCCAATGACGCTCGGGTCCGCCAGGGACTGTATGAATTCCTGATACGTCAGCTGCTCCACGGAGGCAACCTCGATATCGACCAGGCTGCGAAGGTTGGTGGACAGATACGTGTTCAGCATGCGCCCGAAATTTTCGTGCAACATCTGCAGCGTCCGAATCTGATCCTTGGAGAACTTGTCCGGCCGCTTGAAATCATACGTCTTGATCTTTTTCTGATCTTCTTCCGTCTTGATTTCTTCCGCTGATACCGAGCCGTCCGACAAGGCCGACAACAGCTTGTCTATCTCAGACTGGGAAAGTACGTCCTCTGCCAATCTTCACCCGCCTCCTTCCTACGAGATGGAGTGCGCCCGTCATTGCAGGACGAAGCTTGTGATATACACATTATAGACCGAGCCCTCGCTCAGCTCGCGGTTGACCTCGACCTTGATCTTCTCCTTTAGCTGCTCCTGCTTGTTGGCATCGTAGCCGTCAAGAGGCTCCGACCGCAGGATCTGAAGCACCGTGTCCAGCATCTTTGTCTCGGCAATCGGGTCGAGCTTGCCTTCCTTGTTGATGTTCGCCTTCTTGGCGGGATTCATCTCCAGCACCAGGCCAATCTTCAGGAAATGGTTTGCCTTCACGCCGCCCACGTTCACCAGGAGCCCCTCCTTCGGGTCTCCGAGCTTCACGAAAACGCCGGGGTCATGGTAACGCGGCCCGCTGTTGTCTTCCGCCGCCGAGCTCTTCATCAGCTTCGTGGCCACGAAATACGAGATGCCGCCGGCCAGGATCAGGGCCACCAGCACACCCACCGCGATGAATACGATGATAGGGGGTTTCTTTTTCTTTGGCGCCTCTTCGCCCTCTGCCGCCTCGCCCTCTACCGGCTCTTTCTCTTCCGCGTCGGACTTCTTCTCGTCAGCCATATCCAATCACACTCCCATACAGATTTATGTATAATAACGAAACAAATGCCTCGTACCGCTTTCAATATTTATGGAGAGCCCGTCGATACGCCATGACCCGGCGGACAACCTCGTCCATCGGCTCATCCACGATCAGCTTCTTGCCGCTTACCAGCGTAATCACCGTATCCGGCGTCTCCTCTATGGTTTCGATGATCTCCGCATTCAGAATGAATACGCCCTTCTTGTTGACTTCAGAGTTGAATTTTGTCAGCTTGATCATTAAGCCACGCTCCATTCATTACGCCAGCCGCCAGGGAGGGCCCAAGCCCTCCCCGTCAGCCGGGAACCTCTTACCGCTTCAGATTGATCAGCGTCTCCAGCATCTCGTCGGAGGTCGTGATGATCTTCGAATTCGACTGGAAACCGCGCTGGGTGATGATCATGTCGGTGAACTCATTGGCCACATCGACATTCGACATTTCGAGAGCCGCCGGGGTAATCTTGCACCCAAGGTCAGCCGCCGTCTTGATATTCGCCACACCGGAGTTGTTTGATTCCTGATAATAACTGTCGCCGGTCTTGGTCAGGCCCGCCGCGTTGTTGAACTGCGCCACCGCGACCTGGGCCTCGGTTTGTCGTACGCCGTTGGAATACGTTCCGGTGATTATACCGGACTGGTCAATGGACACGCTTTCCAGAGATCCCGCGGCATGACCGTTCGCCTTGCCGGAAACCGTATTGCTGCCCGCGTACTGTGTCAAGGAACTGAGGTTCAGCGTCACCTGCTGCGGTGTCCCCGAACCGTCTGTCAATGTCATCGTCACCAGGCCGGCGCCTTCCTTGAACTTGCCGTTCTCATCGAACTTCAGCGTCTCGGCCGGCATATCGACCGTCGTGGTCTGCGTCCCTTCCGTATAGGTCTTTGAGGCGCTGCCGTCGGAATTCACCGAAATCCTCCAGGAACTTTCCGGGGGATCTGCCGCGGTATCAATCGGCTCCTTGGTGAAATAGATGGCAATGTCATGAGAGACGCCCAGGCTGTCGTACATCGTCAGCGTCGTGGTGACCGGCAGGCTCATGCCGGTGGCCAGACCGGTCGTAATCATGGAGTAGGAGCTGCCGTCGCTCAGCCTGACCGTTCCCGGGAGAGTCCCCATGCCGGGTATTATCTGCGTAATCGTCGGTATATCCGCCCGCAGGTTGTTCGTATAGTCAGCCGACGTCGTCTTCTCCGATTCCATCGGCTTGCCCGACGGAATCTGGATCTTCGTCGTCGCGCCAGTCGTGGAAAGGCTGCCTTTGTCCGCCATCCAGCCCTGCACGAAGTAGCCGCTGCCCGCCTGGACGTAGTTGCCGTCGGCGTCAAAGGAGAAGTTGCCGTTCCGGGTATAGAGCTTATTCGTGCCATCGGCTGAATTGGAAACCACGAAGAGACCGTTGCCGGAAAGGCAGAGGTCGGTATTCTTACCTGTGGACTGGACGCTGCCGTCCGAGAAGAGCAGGTCGATGCTGGCCACGCTGGAGCCCAGGCCGATCTGCTTCGGGTTCGTACCGCCGACATTGTCGTTCGGAGACGAGGCGCCGGTCAGCGTCTGGCTCAGCATATCCACAAAGGTTGCCCGGCTCGACTTGAAGCCGGTGGTATTGACATTCGAGATGTTATTGCCGATTACGTCCATGCGGGTCTGGTGGTTTTTCAATCCCGAGACACCGGAAAATAACGAACGCATCATAATGAATCATACTCCCTTCTGTCTGGTGCAGTGGGCCGCGTCTGTCTTTCCGCGGCCCCATAGCCTCCTGAAAAGGTCCAGCCTAAAGTATAGCTGCACTGTCAATGTTGGTGAAGATGTTTTCCTTGGCGCTTGGTCCGTCCATGGCGGTGATGACCGTCTTGTTGGCGACGCTGACGATGAGGGCAACGTCGTTCATATAGATCAGCGACTCCTTCGCGCCCTTTTGCGCCATCCGTTCGACGGTATCGTCGAGCTTCGTGAGGTCCTGCCGGCTGAAATCGATCTGCCGGTCTTGTATCCGCTGCAGGGCATGCTGGGAAAAGCTGACCCGGCTTTCCTCACCGGCGAGGATATCAGCGAAAGACGGCTTCTTCTCCGCCGCCGGCGCGTCCGCCGGACGTCCCGGAGCCGGAACGCCTGCCGGCAATATAGGCTGAGGGGACCAGTAGATTCTTGCATCAGCCATATTCCTCGCGGCCTCCTGTTCAAGACTTCTCTGTGATCTGACCAACCCGGGTGATGTCGCCCACCGATACCTGCATGGCCTGACCGTTGACATCGGCGATGATGGTCGGGGCACCGTCGGTGATGCTGACACCGGTGACGACTCCCTGATAGCTGTTCGTCGTTGTCGAGGGGTTGCCGTTGGCATCGACGATGGCTTTGCCCTGCGCGTCGGTATTGACCGTAGTGCTCGTCCACTGGATGTCCTTGCCGATCATGGCGCTGAGCTGGCCTACAAGGACCGAGGTGTCGATGTTGGAAACCAGTTTGGCAACATCCGCTACCGAGTTATAGACATTCGTCATCTGCTCCAGCGACGAGAACTGGGCCAGCTGCGCCACATACTCGGAGTTATCCTGCGGGTCCAACGGGTCCTGATACTGCATCTGGGTGACCAGAAGCTGCAGGAACGCGTCCTTGTCCAGGGAGTTGTTGGTCCCGGTGGCCGATACCTGGTTCGCGGCGTACTCCGCGGCGCTGTAGGTCGTACCGTTGACATTGATGGTGTTGAGATTCGTACTGTCAGCCATAGCTTTTCCTCCTTTTGCGAAAATGAATGGGGTTCACACCCGGGCGACGGCTGGAAATTCGCCGCCACCCGGAAATCAGACGCGATAATCGACGCCGTCGCTGCCACCCGCGGAAGTTTGTCCCGCTTCCGCTGTAGCCGTTGCCGCCGCGGCGGTCGTAGCGGAAAGGCCCTCCACATCGTCCTCAAAGGCCTGACGGGCGAGCCGCTGGCTCCGGGCCGATTGCTGCGACTGCTGCTGATAGCCCTGCTGACCGGCCTGGCTCTGGGCGAAGAAGTCCTCCGAGAGACCGGACTGGACATCGACGTTATCGACCTTGACGCCCTGCTCCTGCAGCTGCTGTTTAAGCTGCACCATCGAGCTTTCGAGGATGGCCCTGACCTGCGCGTTGTCGCTGCGGAAACTGGCGTTGATGATGCCCTCCGCCGTAATCGCGACGCGAAGCGTAATCTCACCGAGATGCTCCGGCCGCAGGCGAATCACCATTTCGGTGTTCTCACCCGAGCGGATCACCCGGGCCTGCTCGACAATCTGCCGCACGACTTCGTAGGTGTCGCGTACCGGCGCGGCGCTTTCGGGAGCCGCGGTCTCCGCCGCAGCGGCAGTATTCGTGATACCGGTCGCCGGAGCAAAGGCATTCGCCGCCGTCAGAGGCTGGGCATTCTGTCCGGCCCCGGGCACGTTCTCCTCCGTCAGGGAAGACATGAACGCAGCGCCCGGCACGGTCTCGCTCTCCGGCGTAGCCGCTGTCGCGGTATCCGCCGCCGTCTGCGCGGCCTGCTCCTGATGCTGCTGGCGAAGCATATCGCCGAGGTTCTGCCGGTTGGATTCATCCCGCGGCATGGAAACGGCTTCCTCTACCATCACCGGAATGCCCTGCCAGAGATTCCCGGCCGTACCGCTCGCCGGAGCGTTTTCCGCAGTGGGACGTTCCTCTGTCCGCGATGACGCGCTCACAGCCTGGGCGGCATTGGCAAGCACCGCCGTATTCTCCGCCCCGGCCGGCATAATCTCCGGCTGGACAGGAGTACGATTTTCGGTTGCGGCTTCCTGCGCCACGCGCGCCTCGGTCACCGGCATTGTTCCCGGCCCGGCGTTGACGTTCGCCGCAGCGACATCAGCCAGTTCCGGCGCCGCCATCCGAGAGTCCGCGATCTGGCTGAGCTGACCCGGCGTTATCGCCGCTTCGTCCTCCGCCACCATCGCCTGGGGCATGTTCACCGCTTCAGCGGCCGGCATGACCTTCGGCTGCGTGGCCAGATTGACGTTGGCGGTATTGCCGGAAAGCATATCCATGAGCTGCTGGTTCTGGGCGGCTTGCGCCGTCTTTTCCGCATCCTGTGGAAGGAGCGATTCCAGCGCCACGAAATTTTCCGCCGACGTGGCCGGAGCATTCTGTATCGTGGCATCCGGCGCCCGATCATTCAGCGCCGGACCATCCTGCGTCGTGGTCTCCGCCGGAAGTGTTTCCGCTGCCGACAGACCGGTGTCTGTCCCAACCGCTGCCGGAGTGACCGCCTCAGCGATTGCTTCCGCTTTCGCCGGAACATCCTCTGCCGTTTCCGCCTGCACAGCCATCGCCATCAGCATCGCGTTCAGCGTTGTCGCCGCCTGCTCTGCTGCCGGTTCCTCCGTTTCGGCTTCCGCGGCCGGCTTCGTCCCGCCTTTCGCTTCCGCCTTGTCGGAAGAATCCTTCTTCACCAGACCGACGGCCTCCGAAGTCGTTTCCTCCGCGGCTTCCTGCACCGCGTCCTTGATGCCGGCTGCCTTTTCCCCGGCCGGTGCGGCGGCTTCTTTCGCCGTCTGCCCGGTCCTGGCCGGCTGGCTCGCGTTCTTGTCAGCAACGGCAACGGTGTCCTGTTTTGCCGGTTCGGCTGTCGCCTGACGTTCCGCCGGTGCCTGACGCTCCGCGGGTGCCGGTTGGACTCGGTGATCCCTCGCCTCCGTCAGCGCGTTGTCGAATGTATCCTGCTTTCCGGCGCTGCTGCCCGGCGTCATCTTGTTGATGGCGGCCCGTAGCTTGCCACCGGCGCTGGGCGGGTTCGCCGCCGCGGGGGTGCTCGTCTGCATTGTGATGTTGTTCGCTTTCATCTTGTTTCACCTCCTTTCAGGGGAAAAATCTATTGACTCGAATCCTCCGACGCGGCAGGCTCCGCAGGAGCCCCTTCGCCCGGCGACGTAATGGCGGGCTTTTCGCCCGTGTACATCGCCCGTGTTAGCCGCGCCGACTTATCCGGATCAAACTCAGCCATGATCTTCGCCGTGGTCGCGACATCCATACGCTGGAAGATGGCAAGGGTAACATCGTCATTGAGCCCGTCCATGATGTCGGCCGCGTCCTTCGGCTTCATTTCGGTATAAATCCGCGCCAGGTGCGTGACCCGCTTCTTTTCCGCGGCCTGCTCCGCCTTGCGCTTCTTCTCGATTTCGGCTTCGGTCAGCTTGGGCTTCTGCTGCTCTTCTTCTGCCTTTTTTTGCGCCTCGGCCTTTTGGGCGGCTTCCGCCTCCTGTTTAGCCTTCTCCGATGCCTTCTCTTTTTCCTTGTCCTTGTCTATATCCTTATCCTTGGCCTCACCCGCCCCCGGCTCTCCCGCCGGCGTTGGCTCCTCCGGCGGCGTTGGCGGCTTCGTTTCCGGCGGCTTCACGAAATATTCGCCAAACACGGGCAGATTGTAAAGCCGCATAGTCTCATTCACCTGATGGACATCGAACAGCCGGAGATATATCCCGAAAAAGAATCCAAATACAACCAGGCTCGCCAGGAGAACCAACCCACCCAGGAGCTTCAGCAACATGGATTTCCGGGAGCTGCCCTCACTGTCCTCCGTCATATCCGGCGCGGCTGCCCCTGTCTGCTCGTCTGCCATAGTTTCACCCGTTTCCGGAAAAAATCACTATCGATAGAGGTCCAGCACAGAATCCACATACGTCTGCGTCTCACTGTACGGCGGAACGCCACCGTAGTCGCGGACAGCCTGTGGTCCGGCGTTGTATGCGGCAACAGCCTTGCGGATATCGCCGTGGAAGGAATCGAGAAGCTGGCGCAGATATTTCGTACCACCCTCGATATTCTGCGCGGCGTCGTAAGGATTGACTCCCAGCGAATCCGCCGTTTCCGGCATGAGCTGCATGACACCCACCGCGCCGACACTGGAGACAGCGTCCTGATTGAAGCCCGACTCAACCTCCGCCACCGCTTGCACTAGCTTGGGATCCACATTGTACTTCCAGGCCGCGTTCCGGATCGTGTCCAGATAGGCACTGTCCGGGGCAGCACCGACATCTGTGGAGGACGGCACAGCGCCCGGCACCAGACCCATCGCGGCGGGCGCTACCGGATTGGTGGCAGATTGCGCTGCCGGTGCCTTCGGTAGCGGTGTTTTGCCGCTGAAGAACCGCGGCGCCAGGGAAGCGGTAGTGGGCATGGCCGGTGGTTTTGCCGTCTCTGCCTTCACCGGCGTCTCCCGGGCTGGCGTCTGCTTTTGCATCTCGCTCTCCATCATCTGCTGAAAGCTTACACCACCGTATTTCTTCGGCCGCCGGATTCCGATCTGATTCTCGATATCCGCAATGCGTTGCACCACGGCGTTGATGGAACCCATGTCAATCATGCGTGTTCCTCCTGCTTCGCCTGCCGCATGTAGAGCTGCAGGCCAATCTCGTCGAGCATCTGGGCTTCCTCGAAAAGTATAGCATCGTTATACTCTTTGAGCCGCTTCGCCTTGAGCTGCTCGATACTCTTCAGCCGGCTCATCATCTTCATGAGCTCCTCCAGGCATTTCTGCCGGTGGCTCTGACATTCCAGAATCGTTTGCTGCTGTTGCTCAATCTGTCGACGCTTCCAGTTAAAGAAGCTGTTATAGGTCATCAGACGCCCGACCGTAATCCGCTTGCCCGCCTTCATAAGCTCGGCATAGTCCCGCTGACCCTGCTGCATTTCCTCCAGCAGTACAGCAAGCTTTTGCCGGGCAGCCTCCAGGGCTTGCGTAGCCTCGGCGAAACGGCGCTCGGCGTCTTCCTTTTTGCGGCGGGTAACCTCCAGATACTTTTCCAGTTTGAAGCGGAACTTCTTCATGGACTCATCTCCCGCCGTCAGATGGCTTCAAGCTGCTTTTCCATTTCCTCAAAGGTGGTTTGCTCGAAGACGCCCTGGCACAGGAAACTGTTGATGGCGTCGATCTTCGCGATGGCCTCGTCAATCTTCTTGCTGGACCCCTTGACGTAAGCGCCGATATGGATGAGGTCCTCGGCCTCCTTGTATGTCGCCAGGAGGGCCCTGAGGTTGCGGGACGCCTCCATGTGTTTTTTGTCCACGACGTCGCTCATGACACGGCTGACACTGGCCAGAACGTCAATGGCCGGGAAGTGGTTCTGCGCCGCGATGGCCCGCGACAGGACGATATGGCCATCCAGAATACTGCGAACCGCGTCGGCGATGGGCTCGTTCATGTCGTCTCCATCCACCAACACGGTATAAATGCCGGTGATAGAGCCCTTGGCGCTGGTGCCGGCCCGCTCCAGGAGCCGCGGCAGCAACGCGAACACCGACGGTGTATAACCGCGGGTAGCCGGAGGCTCGCCGATGGTCAGCCCCACCTCGCGCTGGGCCATGGCAAATCGCGTCACTGAATCCATCATCAGCACGACCCGCCGGCCCTGGTCGCGGAAATATTCGGCGATGGCAGTGGCAGTCATGGCGCCCTTGATACGCACCAGCGCCGGCCGGTCTGAGGTGGCGACCACAACGACAGAGCGCTTGAGCCCCTCCTCACCGAGATCCCGCTCAATGAAGTCGCGAACCTCGCGGCCGCGCTCCCCCACCAGCGAAATGACGCTGACATCCGCCTCGGTATTGCGGGCAATCATCGACAGCAGGGTGGACTTGCCGACACCGCTGCCCGCCATGATGCCAATGCGCTGCCCCGAGCCCAGGGTGATGAGCCCGTCTATGGGCCGGACGCCCACGAAAAGCGAATCGTGAATGCGCGGTCGTTGCAAAGGATCTGGCGGTGCCGCGTGCAAGGGATATTCCAGCTTGCTCATGATGGGGCCCTTGCCGTCCATCGGATTGCCCAGCCCGTCCAGCACGCGTCCCAGAAGCTGAGGGCCGACTTTAACCTGCAAAGTCTTCTGTGCCGAAACGACCTCGCATCCGGGCCCGATGCCCTGCATCTCACCGATGGGCATCAGCAACACCAGCCCCTCGCGAAAACCCACGACCTCCGCCGGAATCGGCGGCACGCCGGGAAAACGCGAGCTGATATAGCATAATTCGCCCATGCTGACGTTGGGCCCCCGGGACTCGATGACGAGCCCGATGATCTGGGTAATCTTGCCGCTCATCTTGATGGGTTCCGCGTCATCAATGGCCTGAGTGAATTTCTTCAGATTCGGTTCTATCATGACATGACATCCTGCATGGCTTTTCGGACCGCTTCCAGTTGCGTGGCGACACGCGCGTCCACATTGCCGTTGGGCGTCTCCAGGACGACATCCCCCTGCTTCAGGTTCTCGTCCGAATGGACCGTGAGCTCGGCATTGCCCTCAAGAAGGTTCTGAAACTCGGACCGCGCCAGTAGTGCCAGATCATAATCGGCCGGCGCCACCCGGACGATGACCTCCGGCTGGTCCTTGACTTTCAAAAGCGCCTTGCGAATCAAAGGCAAAATGATTTGCGGCACGTCAATGAAATGCTGGGGCAGAATCTTCTCCACCACCTGCAGCGCCAACTGCGCAATCTCGTCCTCCGCCTGACGGACATACGCGGCCGATTCCTCTTTGGCGTCAGCCATCGTCTTTTCCGCCTTGGCGTTGGCCGCCAGGATGGCTTCCTGTTGCTCTTCCGCCGCCTTGGCCAGCCCTTCCTCATGACCGGCAGCAAATCCCTCATCATGGCCGGCCTTGCGGGCGTCTTCCCGGATGGATTCCGCCTGCTGCTGGGCGTCCTCGATAATGTTGTTGTGCTCCTCTTCAGCGGCAGACTTCATCGAACTGCACTCCGCCCGGGTATGCTCCAGGAACTCCTCCGCTTCTTTCTTCTTCTTGAAGAGGTCCGCCATCATGGCCTCGCGAGTCGCCTCAAAGGCAGCGATGTCCTCGTCCAACCGGGCCCGCTTACCGATGTAGGCGGCTTCCATTTCCAGGCAACGCGCTTCAGCCGCCTCCAGCATCTCCTGGGCCTCGCGTTCAGCGTCTTCCACACTGTATACCGCTGCTTCGCCTTCCTCTCCTTCCGGTGACGGAGGCGGAGGTGGCTCCGGCACCTCGATTACACAGGGCGCCTCGTCCCAGGCGGATGCTTTGATTATCCTAGTCCTAGACAATCATCTCGTCACCCTTTCCGCCGCGGGCGACCACAATCTCGCCCTTATCCTCCAGGTTGCGGATGACGTTGACGATCTTCTGCTGGGCTTCCTCGACGTCGCGGATCTTGACCGGGCCCATGAACTCGATTTCTTCTTTGAGCATTTCAGCGGCACGGGTGGACATGTTCTTGAATACCTTGTTGGCGACTTCCTTCGGCGTCGCTTTAAGCGCCAGCGAAAGGTCCTTGTTTTCGACTTCGCGCAGGACCATCTGCAGCGAGCGATCATCCAGCATGACGATATCCTCGAACACGAACATGAGACGCTTGATTTCCTCGGTAAGCTCGGGATTGTCCACTTCCAACGTCTCGATGATGGTTTTCTCTGTCGTACGGTCCACGCGGTTCAGCACCTCGACAATGGCCTTGATGCCACCGGCCGTGGTGAAGTCCTGCGTTACCAACGACGACAGCTTTCGCTCCAGCACCCGCTCGACTTCCCGCAAAACCTCCGGCGAAGTCCGGTCCATCATCGCGATGCGCCGGGCGACCTCCGCCTGCCGCTCCTGGCTCAAAGAGGCCAGTATCATCGCCGCCTGCTCCGGGTCCAGATAAGCCATGATGAGGGCGATGGTCTGCGGATGCTCGTTCTGAATGAAATTCAAAAGCTGCGCCGGGTCAGTCTTGCGAAGGAAATCAAAGGGCCTGACCTGCAAGCTCGTCGTCAAGCGGTTGATGATATTGGCCGCTTTTTCGGCGCCCAGCGCCTTCTCCAGAACATCCTGGGCGTACTCCAGACCACCGTTGGAGAGATAGTTCTTCGCCATGGCCATCTGATAGAACTCGGCAATGACGAGGTTCTTCTGCTCCGGCGTCACCTGCTTCTGGCTGGCAATCTCCAACGTGATCTTCTCGATTTCATCATCGGCCATGTGTTTGAACACTTTGGCGGAATACTCCGGGCCCAGCGTGATGAAAAGGATGGCCGCCTTCTGCTGGTTCGACAGATCGAGCTGCGGCGCGTCGTACATATCAGGCATTGTCTATCATTCCTCCGAGAGCCAGGCCTTGACCAGCATGGCCACCTCAGCCGGCTTTTCGTTGATGAGTTTCTCGATGGATTCGCGCTCGGCGATACGCTGCTTCTCCTCGGGGGACATCTCTTCCACCGTGACCTCGCCGGCCTCGATTTGCGCCTCGCGAATTTCCTTTTGCATCCGCTCGGCTTCCCGGGCGCGCTCTTCCTCCTCCAAACGCAGCCGTTCCAACTCACGTTGCTCGGCTTCCAGTGCCGCTGCCTCAGCCGCGGCTGCGGCCTCCGCTTCCTCCTGCTCCACCCGGAGCCGGTGACGCTGCATGAGCACTCCGCCGATGATGAGGGAAATCAACAGCAGGAACGTCGCCACACCGAGATAGAAGTTACGCTCCTCCCGGGTGCGAATGATGAGTTCCTCTGCCGCCCGCTGGTCAGCGATTGCCGTATTGAAGGGCAACGGCTCCACGGACACGGTATCGCCGCGCTCGGGATTGATCCCCACCGCCGACGAAACGGAACGCATGATGCTCTCCTGCTGTGCCCGGGTGATATCCTCGTTGACCAGTACAGCGATATTCACCCGCCGGATAGAGCCGGGAGAAGCCACGATTTTCTGCTTCTCTTCGTTAATCTCGTAGTTACGGGTAGACTCTTTCTTCTCATATTGAGCGTTGGCGTTCTCCGTCTGGGCCACATAGCCCGGAACATTCGCCTGGACACCCGCCGGCCCGCCAGGATTCTGCGAGGTGCCGGTATAGCTCTCGCTGAGATCCTGCTGGCTGCGGATGATGCCGGCCTCGTCCACCACCGGTGTGAAAAGCTGCCGGTCCGTCAGCCGCTGATCGAAGTCCAGCTCCACGTTGACGCGGACAAACGCCCGGCCCTCGCCCAAAGCCTGATCAAGCAACGTCTGGACGTCCTTCTGCATGCGCTCCTGGACCTTGCGCGTCATCTCAAGCTGGGTAATCGTCTTGTTGCCGACGTTGTTCTCCTCGTTCTCCTCGGGATCGTTCAGGATCTTGCCGGTATCGTCCACAATGGTGATATTCTCCGGCGTCAGTCCCTGGACGCTGTGCGCCGCCAGGTTGACAATGCCCTTGATCTCCTTCTTCGTGAGCTTGCGCTCCGGCTTCAGGCGGAGCATGATGGACGCCGTGGCCGGCTTCTCATTCTTCTTGTAGAGACTGTCCTCGGGCAGCACGATATGTACCCGGGCCGCGTCAACGGCCGAGATCTTCTCGATGGTGCGCTGGAGTTCTCCCTGCAACGCCTGCAGGTAGTTAATCTTGTTCTGGAACTCCGTCACGCCCAGCTTGCTGTCATCGAAAATCTCAAAGCCCTTGGAACCGCGGGGCAAACCCTGCGTCGCCAGATCGAGACGAGCGGTATGGACGTCCTTCGAGGGCACCAGGATGGTCACCCCCTGCTTGTTTTCCTGTATCTCGTATTGGATTTTTGATTCTTTCAGCTTTGCCGCGACTTCACCAGCATCCTTGGTCTCCATGTTGGTGAATAGCGGTACCAGATCCGGTTTGCTGCCGTAGAAATAGCTGCCCGCGATGAGCATGACCAGCACCAAGGCCAGGATACCGCCCATCAAAAGGCGCTGGCGCTTCGTGGTCTTGTTCCACAGCTGCAGATACCGTTCTTTCCAGTCTTCTGCCATCATCTCAATCCCTTCGGCTCAAATGCTTTCGACGATGACGCTTACACCTGCATTCGCATGAGCTCCTGGAAGGCCGAGACGGCTTTGTTGCGCACTGTCAGCGTCAGTTGCATAGCCAGATCCGCTTTCTGCCCGGCCACAACAACCTCAGAAATATCGTCGACCGCGTCCGCCGCCAGCGCGGCATTCAACGCCTCCGACTTCTTCTGCAGGGAATTCGTCTCCGCCAGCGCGTCCTTTAAGTAATCCCCGAAGGAGCGAACCTCCTCCTCAGGCGTCAACTCTCCCAGATGGCTCTCAGCGCTCATCCGCACCTGACGCACCGGGGTCATTTGCAACGGCTCCATCTGCATCGATCTCACCTCATCAAAGAATGGTCAGAACGCGGCTTATCAGCCCTGACCGATATTCATCGCCTTCGTCGCCATGCTCTTGGCGGCGTTGATGGCGGTAACATTCGCTTCGTAGGCCCGGGACGCCGTAATCATGTCCACCATCTCGGCCACGGCGTTGACATTCGGCCGCTCGAGATATCCCTCCGCGTTGGCGTCCGGATTGCCCGGATCATAGACCAGCGGCCCCGGCATCGTATCCTCTTCGATGCGAACCGCCCGGACGCCCTTGCCGGCGCCACGGAATTTCGCTTTCTTCTGGATGGCCTCTGTCAGTTGGTTCACAAAGCTCTTGCTGTTCTCGAGCTCCCGCGGCTCAAAGACCACGTAGCGGCGACGATAGGCGCCGCCCTGCGGTGTCCGCGTCGTATTGGCATTGGCGATATTATTGGAAATGACATCCATGCGCAAGCGTTCCGCCGTAAGACCGGAAGCCGACGCGTCAATCCCGGTGAACATGCTCATAAGAATTCGCTCCTTTTCCGCAAAGGCTCTCCCGTCGTTCAAAACGTCAACGCCCGGATGTGCCTTCACTTACATCAGGGATCCGCCTGAAGGATACTCTTGATCTTCTTGATATGGCCGCTGAGCTGGTTTGTCATGGCGTTGTAGTAAATCTGGTTCTTCGCCAGGCTGGCCATCTCTATATCAACATCGACATTGTTCTTATCGACGCGCATCGTCGTAGTCGGGTCCATCTCGATCTTCGCCTCGGCCCGCGTCTTCAAATGCGCGATGGGCAGATGACGGTCATGGGTACGCACCAACGGCAGCGTCCCCTCGGGGTCTCCGTACAGCTCCCGGGCCAGCAGGGACTCGAAGGCCACCTCACTGCGCTTGAACCCCGGCGTATTGACATTCGCCAGATTATGGGCGATGACCTGCTGGCGGAGTTCCGCCGCTTTCATGCCGCGCTCCAGGTAATCGAAATTGCCGGACCGCATGATCTGGTCGAGCATGGCGTCGCTTCCTCTCTTCAACAGTATACGGGCACACGTCTCCCGACGCGCGAAAAGCCCGCCCGCTCCGGGCACAAGTATCCCCTACTTTCACGGATTGTCATATTTACGGCATTATAATCTATCCCATTTTACCACTTTTTACCGCGTCAAGCATTCTTTTTTCAAAATATTTATAGAAATGGGTAATATGTCCCGTTTTTATCTTCCCCCGGAATGAAACCGTGAAAAAAAGTTCTCAGCGAAACATTTTTCTTTCTTCCTAAAAAAACAAAACCGGCCTCTGTTTTTTCCAAAGGCCGGTCTTTCCGCAGAGGCCTGATGGCCTCCTCAATGCTTCATCTTCTTGATTTCCTTCAGCAGATGCTCATTGAGCACCTTGATGTACGTCCCCTTCATGCCCAACGACTTTGACTCGATGACGCCGGCGGACTCGAACTTCCGCAACGCGTTGACAATCACCGAGCGGGTGATCTGAAGCCGGTCGGCAATCTTCGAGGCCACGAGAAGCCCCTCCCCGGAGTCCGGCAGTTCACCCAGAACGCCTACCGCCGCCTCAATCTCCGAGTACGAGAGCGTAGCCAGCGCAATCTGCACCGTGGCCTTGTTGCGGGCATCGATTTCGATCTTCTGGGTATTGTCCCGCATCATTTCCATGCCGGTGACCGTGGCGCCATATTCCGCCAAAAGCAGATCATCGTCGGTGAAGTCCTCGCCGTACTTGGCGAGAATCAGCGTCCCAATGCGCTCGCCAACGCCGTAGATGGGCACAATGGTCGTATTCTTCCCGCTGAAGGAGCACGGCGTATCATTGACGGAGAAAATGCACTGCCCCGTCTGGGAACGCCGGTTCGCCGAGGTTTCCTCGATTTTCAGCATCCACTTCACATAGGGCTTTGGAAACTCGCCCTGATGTATGACCCGGTCCACCATGAGATTGCACTCGAAGTCATCCACAAAGGCGTAACCATAAATCTTCCCCAGTTTGTTGGTGATGTAGATATTGGCTCCGATAACACTCGAAAGCACCCGTGAAATGCTGTCGTACTCAACGATTTCCGATCGCTGCAGGAGCCGGTTGATCCGTCTTGTCCGTTCCAACAAGGTCGCCATTGACATCCACCCTTCCCCGGTCTGTCCCTGTCACCATGAAAAAGATATTCGTTTCATACGTTTTTTATTTTATCACAATTTTTTCAAAAGTCACTACTTTTGAAGGGATTTTTTCCGGGAAAGGAACGAATCAGAGAACGAAGCGGCTAAGATCGCGGTCCACGGTGATGTCGGAAAGCTTTTCCCGGACATAGGCGGCGTCGATGGCGACTTCTTTTTCCGTCATGTCCGGGGCGTCGAAGGAGATTTCCTCCAACAGCTTTTCCAACAGCGTATGGAGGCGACGGGCGCCGATGTTCTCCGTCTGGTCGTTGACGGTCAGAGCCATTTGGGCCAGCTCGTCGATGGCGTCGTCCCGGAAAGTGAGGGTGATGCCCTCGGTCGCGAGCAGCGCCTGGTACTGCTTGATGAGGGCGTTCTTCGGCTCCACCAGGATGCGCCGGAAATCCTCCTTCTTCAAGGACGAGAGCTCCACCCGGATGGGGAAACGGCCCTGTAACTCGGGAATGAGATCGGATGGCTTGGCGGTATGGAAGGCGCCGGCGGCGATGAAGAGGACATGGTCGGTCTTCAGCGGGCCGTATTTCGTCATGACGGTGGAACCCTCGACGATGGGCAGGATGTCGCGCTGCACGCCCTCGCGGGAAACGTCGGGGCCGGCGCCGCTCCGCTCCGGCGCCGCCACCTTGTCTATCTCGTCGAGGAAGACGATGCCGCTCTGCTCGGCGGCGCGGATGGCCTCTTCCGTGACCTCATCCATGTCCACGAGCTTCAGCGACTCCTCCTGGGCGAAGATCTTGCGAGCCTCCTTTACTGTGACCTTGCGTTTCTTGTGCTTCCTGGGGACGAGGCTGCCGATCATGTCCTGGAGGTTGTCGCTCATGCCTTCGAGGCTGGAGCCGGCAAACATCCCTACCATCGGCCGCGGCGTATCCTCGACGTCAATCTCGATGAGCTCATCCTCCATCTCGCCGGCGTCGAGGCGCTTCTTGCACCATTCACGGCCGGCTTTGTACTTCGGCTCAGCGGGTTTCTCCTCCGCCGGCTCCGGCTCACCGGCGGCACCGAACAGGCGTCCCAAAGGGTTGGTTGATGTCTTGGGCTCAGGCACAAAGACATCGAGGATGCGCTCCTCGGCCAGTGCCTCTGCCTTTTCCTTCACGGCTTCCAGGCGCCGCTGCTTGACCATGCGAACCGCCGTCTCCGCCAGATCCCGTACCAGCGACTCCACATCCCGGCCTACGTACCCCACCTCGGTAAACTTCGTCGCCTCCACCTTGATGAAGGGGGCGCAGACCAGCTTCGCCAGCCGGCGGGCGATTTCCGTCTTGCCGACACCGGTGGACCCAATCATCAGGATATTCTTGGGAATGATGTCCTCCCGCATCGACTCCTCGAGCTGGCGGCTGCGCCAGCGGTTTCTGAGGGCGATGGCCACAGCCCGCTTGGCCTTGTCCTGACCGACGATGTATTTGTCGAGCTCCGCGACGATCTGCCGCGGCGTCTGCTCGTTCACAAGTTCGCTCACGTCACTGCCTCCCTAGTCCAGTTCTTCCACCTTGATGTTTTGATTCGTGAAAACGCAGATGTCAGCAGCGATGGAGAGGGCCTCCCGGGCCAGCTCCCCCGCCGTCATATCCGGGGCATGTTTCACCATGGCCCGGGCCGCCGCCAATGCGTAGAAGCCGCCGGAACCGATGGCGGCGACACCGCCGTCGGGCTCGATGACTTCGCCGTTGCCGGAGATGAGCAGCATGGATTCGCTGTCCGCCACCAGAAGCAGCGCTTCCAGCTTGCGCAATATGCGGTCGGTACGCCATTCCTTTGCCAGCTCCACCGATGCCCGGAGCAGGTTGCCGTGAAACTCCTCCAACTTATTCTCAAACTTCTCGAACAGGGTGAAGGCGTCGGCTACCGAACCGGCAAAGCCGGCAATGACGCTGCCGTGATAGAGCCGGCGCACTTTACGGGCGTTGGCCTTCATGATGGTATGTTCGCCGAATGTCACCTGCCCGTCGCCGGCGATGGCGGTCTTTCCCTTATGGCGTACCGCCACAATGGTCGTCGCGTGGAATTGATTGGCTGCGTCCATGATATCGTCTCCTTCCGCGGGCTTCACAGCCCGGCGATGAAGCGGTCCAGCGCGTCCAGCGCCCGGGCCGCGAGTCTCTGCTTTTTCGTTTTCTTGTCCCGCACCCGCTCCGCCAGCGGTGGCATCAGGCCAAAGCTCACGTTCATGGGCTGGAACCGCACGGGATCGGCGTGGGTGATGTAATGGCAGAGGGCGCCGTGGGCCGTTTCCTCCGGGAACGCCACCGGCTCTTTTCCCGCCAGCAGGCGGGCGGCGTTGAGCCCCGCCATCAGTCCCGCCGCCGCCGACTCGACGTAGCCCTCCACGCCGGTCATCTGCCCGGCAAAGAACAGGGCCGGATCCCGGCGAAGCTGCAGCGTCGGCAGCAGGAGCCGCGGCGCGTTCAGGAACGAATTGCGGTGCATGACGCCGTAGCGCGCGAACTCCGCCTGCTCCAGCCCCGGGATCAGGCCGAATACCCGGCGTTGCTCCGGCCATTTGAGATGCGTCTGGAAGCCGACGATGTTGTAAAGCGTCCCGGCGGCGTCGTCCTGCCGGAGCTGAACCACGGCATAAGGGCGTTCGCCGGTGCGCGGGTCCGTAAGGCCCACCGGTTTCAGCGGGCCGAACAGCAGCGTGTCCGGCCCGCGTTTTGCCATGACCTCCACCGGCATGCAGCCCTCAAAGAAGATTTCCTTCTCGAAGGCGTGCGTTTCCGCCATCTCCGCTGTGGTAAGGGCCTGCCAGAATGCCTCGTATTCCTCTTTCGTCATCGGGCAATTGATGTAGGCCGCTTCGCCCTTGTCGTAGCGGGACGCCCGGAACGCCCGGCTCATGTCGATGGAGTCCAGGGTGACGATAGGGGCGGCGGCGTCATAGAAGTAGAACGACGCCTCTCCCGTCAGGTGGCCGATGGCCTCGGCCATGGGCCCCGCGGTCAGCGGCCCGGTGGCGATGATCGTCACCGCCCCCGGCTCCCGCGGGATGGCGGAAAGCTCCTGCCGAATCACGGTGATATTCGGGTGTCCCTCCACCCGCTCTGTGACCGCCCGGGAAAAGCCCGTCCGGTCCACAGCCAGTGCCCCGCCGGCCGGGACCTGGTGATCGTCCGCCGCCCGCAGGATGACCGAGCCCAGCCGGCGCATTTCTTCTTTCAGTACACCGACGGCGTTCTCCAGCCCGGCGGCCCGCAGGGAGTTGCTGCAGACCAGCTCGGCGAAATCCCCGGTCTTATGGGCCGGCGTGCTGACGGTGGGCCGCATCTCATAAAGTTCCACCCGAGCGCCCCGCTTCGCCGCCTGCCAGGCCGCCTCGCTGCCCGCCAGGCCCGCGCCGACAATGATGACCTTCCCCTGCATGGCGTCTCCCCCTGTATGATAGGCGTTCCTGCCGTGCTGTCAACGGCGTCTTTCTTCCTTGTTTACGCTTTCGCCGTTTTTTTTGCCGGCTTCTTCAGCGCTTTTTTGCGGGTTGCTGCTTTCTTCGGCTCGATCTTCGCCTCGTCTGCAGACACGCTCCCGTTGCTCTTGGCCGCCGCTTTCTTCGCCAGCCTCTCCATTTCCCGGTTGATGGGGTGATTGACCCGCGTCTCGCAGGCGTCGTTGCTGCAATAGGGCATCGTCCGGCCGTTCTTGTAATGGTGCTTCAAAACCAGGCCGCCGCACTTCGGGCAGGGCTCCGCCTGGGGCGTGTCCCAGGTCACAAAGTCGCAATCCGGGTAGCTCTTGCAGCCGTAGAAAATGCGGCCCCGGCGCGTCCGGCGCTCCACGATGGCATCGCCGCACTTTGGGCACTTCGCGCCCGTATCCTTGAGGAACGGCTTCGTGTTCCGGCACTCGGGGAAGCCCGGGCAGGCCAGGAACTTGCCGTAGCGTCCCTGCTTCACCACCATCATGCGGCCGCAGAGCTCGCACTTCTCGTCGGAGACCTCCACCGGCAGTTCCACATGGCCGATGGCCTCGTCCGCCTCCGTCAGCGTCTTTTCAAAGGGACCGTAGAACTCCTCCAGAAGCTGGTTCTTTCCCCGCTTCCCCTCGGCGATCTCGTCCAGCTCGTTCTCCATGGTGGCGGTGAACTTCACATCGACGATGTTCTTGAAATACTGCTCCAACAGATCGACGACCACGGAGCCCAGCTCTGTCGGCTGGAAATGCTTGTCCTGACGGATGACGTAGCCGCGGGCCAGGATGGTCTCGATGATCGGCGCGTAGGTGCTGGGCCGGCCGATTTCCTTTTCCTCCAGCGTCTTGACCAGCGAAGCATCGTTGTAACGTGGCGGCGGCTCGGTGAAGTGCTGCTGGGGCAGGATAGAGGAAAGATCCAGCGTATCGCCCACAGCCATCTCCGGCAGCAGGACATCTTTCTCCTTCTTGGCCTCGTCGCCGGCATAGACCGCCGTAAAGCCGGGGAATTTCAGCTCAGAGCCCGCCGCCCGGAACTGATACTTCTTCCCGCCGCCGATGGTCACGGATAACGTATCATAGACGGCCGGCGTCATCTGGCAGGCGATGAACCGCTGCCAGATAAGGGTGTAAAGCTTGAGCTGGTCCGCCGTCAGGAACTCGGCGACCTCCTCCGGCGTGCGCTCGACGCTGGTGGGGCGGATGGCCTCATGGGCATCCTGGGCTTTCTTGCCGACGGCGTAAACATTCGGCTTCTCCGGCACATAGCTGGTGCCGAAGCGCTCCGTCACATAGGCGCGGGTTTCCGCCAGCGCCAGATCGGATATCCGGGTAGAATCGGTACGCATATAGGTGATGAGACCCGCCGGGCCCTTGCGGCCGAGACTGATGCCCTCGTAGAGCTGCTGCGCCAGCATCATCGTCTTGCGGGAGGTGAAGCCCAGTTTGCGGGCCGCGTCCTGCTGCATACTGCTGGTATTGAAAGGCGGCGACGCCTTGCGCCGGCGCTCCCGGCGCTTGACCTCGGTGACGGTGAACGTCTGCCCTTCAAGCTCCGCCTCCACCTTGTCAGCGGACTTCTTGTCCGGTAGCACCGGCTTCTTGCCGCTTATGGCCACGAGCTCCGCCTCGAACAGCTTGCCCCGCTTCTGCTTGCGGAGCTTCAGCCCCACCGTCCAGTATTCCTCGGAAACGAAGGCCTGAATCTCCTTCTCCCGGTCGCAGATGAGCTTCACCGTCACCGACTGCACCCGGCCGGCCGACAGTCCCTTGCGGACTTTGCGCCAGAGCAGCGGCGACAGCTTGTAGCCCACGATGCGGTCCAGCATCCGGCGGGCCTGCTGGGCGTCCACCCGGTCCAGATTGATGGGGTGTGGCTCCTTGATGGCCGCCTGGATGGCCGGCTTCGTGATCTCGTTGAAGATGATGCGGCAATCGTCATTCTCCTGAATCCCCAGGATATACGCCAGGTGCCAGGCGATGGCCTCCCCCTCCCGGTCCGGATCGGATGCGAGATAGATATGGGCAGCGTTTTTGGCCTCCTTCTTGAGGTCCCGGATCAGGTCTCCCTTGCCCCGGATATTGATGTACTTCGGCTCGAAATCATGCTCCACGTCGATGCCGAACTGGCTCTTGGGCAGATCCCGCAGATGCCCCATGGAGGCTCTGACGACGTAATTCTT
The DNA here is from genome assembly GCA_017444395.1 of Schwartzia sp. (in: firmicutes). Lineage (GTDB taxonomy): Bacteria > Bacillota > Negativicutes > Selenomonadales > Selenomonadaceae > RGIG3544. The sequence continues at coordinate 22,287 of JAFSWT010000151.1, forward strand.
CCCCAGATATTTCTCGATGGTCTTGGCTTTCGCCGGCGACTCCACCACTACCAGCGTCTTCGGCTCCGCCTTGCCGTCCTTTTTGGGCCGGGCAGCCGCCTTCTTCGCCGTCGCCGCTTCCTTCGTCGCCGTTGCTTTCTTTGTCGCTTTGATCACCGTTTTACCTCCTTCACCGCGCGGCTGTACGCGTGGTTTGCGTCTTCCTCCACCCATCCGGCCAGCTCCATCTGCAGGAGCAGGAACGCGACATTCGCCACGTCCGGCCGGCCGTGGAGGCGGAATATGATCTCATCCACCGTCAGGGCCTCGTCAAAGGACAGGGTATCGTAAACCGCCTGCTCCTCCGGCGACAGCTTCGGCCCGGCGGTGTCCGTGCCTTGCTTGTCCGATGTTTCCTTCTCTTCGGCGGAACACCATCCGTATTCCTCCAGAATATCCGCCGCCGCCGTCACCAGCTTCGCTCCCTGCTGAATCAACCGGTGGCAGCCGCGGCTCGACGGCGAGTAAATGCTGCCGGGAACCGCGAAGACATCGCGCCCCTCGGACAGGGCCAGCTCCGCCGTAATCAGCGAGCCGCTGCGCTCCGCCGCCTCCACCACCACCGTGCCCCGGGAAAGGCCGCTGATGATGCGGTTCCGGGAGGGGAAGAAAGCCGCCTGGGGCCGTGTCCCCGGTGGGTACTCGCTGATGACCGCCCCCTGCGCCGCGATCTCGTCCAAAAGGGAGGCGTTCTCCGGCGGATAGGCGACATCGACACCGCAACCCAGCACCGCCACTGTCCGCCCGCCGGACATCGCCCCCCGGTGGGAAGCGGAGTCAATGCCCCGGGCGGCGCCGCTGACGACGGTGACGCCGCACTTCGCCAGCGCTGCCGCCAGCTCCTCCGCCACATGGCGCCCGTAGACCGAGGACTTCCGCGCCCCGACAATGGCGATGCGTTCCGCCGCCGGCTGCAGCGTCCCCCGGTAAAACAGCACCGGCGGCGGGTCGAAAATCTCCCTGAGCGTCGCCGGATAGCTCTCATTCCCCGGAACGCAGACGCCGATGCCCTGCTTCTCGCAGGCGTCGGCAATCTCCTGTGGCCGGTCCGGCGCCTTTTTCCGGTAGGCCAGCAAGCCGGGCAGCGCCTTTTCCGCCAGCACCTCCCGAAGCTCCGCCGCCTCTGTCCGCCAGGCCCGCTCCGCCGTACCAAAGCGCGACAACAGCCGGCTCACCGTCCGGGCACCCAGCCCCGGCGCCGAGCAAAGCGCCGCAATATAGAAGCCGTCCTCCATCTCCGTCGCGCCTCCTGTCCAACCACCCGTTTTTCCTGCCGGTAACAAGCAATACTATAATGAAGGAAATTTCAACTGTCAAGAAAATTTATCCGATGCCGGCAAATGTAAAGCCCTGGATAAATTCGACTACATAACAGTCTCATTATACCCGATGCCGCTTCACCGTGAGCGACAGGCGGTTCGCCAAATCCCCGTCTTCCGCCGCATAGCGAATATCCTCCGCGCATCCCCGGACGATGGCGAGCGAAAGCTCCTCGCCGCTTTCCATGACATCGAAGGGCCCGCCGTTATAGCGGACGGACACCCGGGCGCTTTCCTCCGACGGATCGTATTCCATCGACCAGTCGATACGCGGCGGCTCCGGCAGCCGCGGCAGCAAAAGTTGCGTAACGAGCTCTTCAAACAACAGCATCAGCGCCCGGACGACCTCCGGCGGCACGCCGTTTTTCCGCCCGAAGGCCTCGATCTCCGTATGGCAGCCGATGAAATCAAACGTCCGCGAGTCAACGGAAATCGTCAGCACTTTCAGCCGGCGGATGAACTGCCGCGTCTTTTCCCGCTGCGGCCGTTCGAAAATCTGCTCCGCCGGGCCGTCCTCGTAAACGACGCCCTCGTCCATATAGAGCACGCGGCTTGAAATCCGGCGCGCAAACGCCATGTCATGGGTGACGATCATCATCGTGACGCCCGCTTCCGCCACCCGCCGGATCACCGCCTCGACCTCGCCGACCATCGTCGGATCGAGCGCCGACGTCGGCTCGTCGAACAGCATGATCTCCGGCGCCATCGCCAGCGCCCGGACGATCGCGATGCGCTGCTGCTGCCCGCCGGAAAGCTCGTCGGGATAGGAAAGCGCCTTCTCCGCGAGGCCGACCTTGGCCAGCATCTCTTTGGCGCGATCACCGGCCTCCTGCCGCGAGAGCCCCAGAAGCGCCACCGGCGCCGCCATGATATTCTCGATGACCGTCAGATGGGAAAACAGATTGAACGACTGGAAAATCATGCCGATTTTCTGCCGCAGGACATGGACGCGATACCCGGGCGCGGTGATGTCCTCCTCCCGGAAAAAAATCTTTCCCGCCGTGGCACGCTCCAGTTGGTTGATCTGCCGCAGCAGCGTCGATTTTCCCGTACCGGAGGGACCGATGATGGCGATGACCTCCCCCTCGTTCACCACGAGATTGACATCCCGGAGCGGCGTCGCGCCCGGGTATTCCTTTTTCAGATGCTCGATGCGAAGAAGCGTCCCGCTCATGGCTTCACCCCCCGCAAAATCTCGTCCGCGCTCCGCCGGCGGGGATCGAGCTTCTCGAAAATCCGGTCCGCGATTCGCAGGAAAAGCCACGTCAACACCAGATACAGCACGGAAATCAGGATCAGCGGCATGAAGGCGTCAAACGTCCGGGCCCGGATGAGATCCGCCACCTTCGTGAGATCCTGCACCGCGATATAGCCCACAATGGACGTGGACTTCAAAAGATTCACGATTTCCGACTTGTACGTCGGGAAAAAGGTCAGCACCGCCTGGGGCAGCACGAACTTCCGGAACGCCTGCCGCCGGGAAAACCCCAGCGCCAGCGCCGCCTCCATCTGCCCTTTCGGCACACTGGCCGCCCCGCTTTGCAGCATCCCGAAAACCGAAAAGGCGAACAGCAGCGAAAACACGATCACGGACACCAGTATTCCGCCCACATTCCGGTTCGCGAACACGATGTAGAAAAAGACCATCAGCAAGACCACCACCGGCATCCCCGCGAGGAAACGCGAGAAATAATCCAGGGCGCGATTCAGCAGCCGGTTCCCCTCCCGATGGGCGAAGCAGAGCAAAAAGCCCCCGATCGTCCCCAGCACGACGGAAGAAAGGGTGATGAAGAGCGTCGTCCCCATGCCGTGCACCATCATCTTCCAGCGGTTCTCCCGGAGCAGCGCCCGCTCGGCTTTTTCCACGAGCGTCGCCCAGAGCCCTTCCCCGGCCCCGGCCTCGGCGCGTACGACAAGCACGCAGTCATCCGTGAACGTCACCTCGGAAAAGCGGAAATTTTCGGCACGCTCCGGCGTGTACTCGGCGGCATTGATGCCGATGTCGTTTTGCCCGTTGCCCACGCTGGCCAGATTCGCCTCAAAGGCGGCGACGGTGAAACGGTAATCATACCCCCGCGCCTCGCAAAACCGCTGCAAAAGTTCCGCCTCAAAGCCGCCGAGTTTCCCGTCCGAAAGATAGATCAGCGGCGGGCAGGAGCCGTCCGTGGCGATGCGGAGCGTCCCGTTTTGGCCGGAAAGATTCGTTGCCGTCGCGGGCGGCGTCTCGCCGCGCCTCCATCGCTCCCGCATCTCATCCAGCGTCCCGTCCTCCTTCACCTCGCGCAGGAAGGCGTTGAACTCGCCCCGGAGCCGGTCCCCGTGCTCGGAATAGGCGAACACGAACGCATACGACGTCTTGCCGATGGGATCGCCGAGCACGGCAATCCCCTTCTCCCCCTCGGCGAGGAGCGCATTGAAAAAGATGCGGCTCATGGCGATGGCGTCGATTTTCCCCTGCCGGAGTGCCTCCATCATATCGCCGATGGTCGCAAGATACACGTACTCGATATCCTCGTGGAATCTCGCCCGCACATGCTCCTCCGACTTGGCGGGCCAGCCCCCGATGCGCCGCAGCTCGTGCCCGTCCACCGTCACGCCCTTCGCCGCGCCCACCCCCGTCACCAGGAGCAACGACATGAGCAGCCAAAGAACCCTTCGCGCCAACGCTTCCGCCCCCTCTTTCCGTCCCCGGGCAACCCTTCTCCCAAAGGCGCCCGCGCATCCCGGCCCTCCAATCTTCGCGCCGGCAAAGCGCGGACCGCGGTGCCCGTAAACCACTCCGCCCTATCCCCCGCCGGCCTGACATCCGGCCTTTTCCCCCGGGGGAAGTTTCCGTTATTATATAGCAAAGCCTTCGCCGCCGTCAACGGCAAGCGCCCCGGCCACGGTCGTTTTCGCGGGCGGGGGCAGAGAATGCCGGTTTCCCCGGCGCAAAAGCAGGAAAACGGCGAATCATATCGAATATACTTATCAGAAACTTAAACTTCCCATACCCAAAAGTGCCTAAAAGCAGCTTGTTAACTGTAATTGTTGCCGATAAAGTACGAGTAGCAGAGCCTTCCCCTCTGTGAGAGGAGGGTGCCAATCCAAACCTTCACTTTGCGTGAACTTTCGGATTCATGTATACCTCAAAAGGCTGGCTCGGCTAGCCTCCCAGCGAGGGCGTGACAGTCCAGTGGACTGTCCCGGCGAGCGTAGCGAGCCGGAATGAGACCAC